>DATFLY010000165.1:0-5811 GCA_035267185.1 Lysobacterales bacterium
CTTCCCGAAAGGCATTTGAGTTGCCGAGCCCCACAACCGGAAGCTCAACATCCGATCCGGGTACCCGTCTCGTGGGTAGCGTCCTGGTGTTGGCAAGCGCCAACTGACATGACGGAGCCAGCGCCAGCGCTGTACCTGCGATTGAAATGTCCTTACAGAAACTGCGTCGTGTAAATGGCATTGTTGGCTTACTCCAGGATGCTTGACAAAGTCTTCAGCGTTACAGTGAGAAAATTATCGACCTCAATTGTGGCACAAGTTACCGTCCCATTGAGTGCAATGCCATTCAATCTGGAGTGTTATGTCATTCACCTTACCGAATCCTGAGAATGGATCGAAAAAGCAGGAGGGGTCACTTTTTCGGACCTCCTGAGTCAGTTTTGTGTAAGATTGTAAGCGCTTACATAGTTGCAGGACACGATCCAGCAGGTAAATGGATTCAGAATCCATTGAAATTGGTGGCGTACCCTACAACCAATCACTTCCATGAAAAATGCGAACGAAAAACAAACTGAATTCATGACCATTCAAAGCGAACGTCTGAGTTTCACCGAAAAGCTGGGCTATGGCCTGGGGGATACAGCGTCCAATTTTTTCTTCCAGGTCTTCAACATTTTCCTGCTGTACTACTACACCGATGTTTACGGAATCGATCCGGCGCTGATTGGCATCATGTTTATCGTGACCAAGGTGGTCGATGCCATCAGTGATCCGGTCATGGGCCTGGTTGCAGACAGGACAAATACCCGGTGGGGTAAATTCCGACCCTACCTGCTGTGGGGCGCCATTCCTTATGGCCTGCTGGGTTATGCAATGTTCGCCGGTCCCGAGTTTTCAGATTCCGGCAAACTGGCCTATGCCTATGTCACCTACACACTGATGATGCTGGCCTACACGGTCATCAATGTCCCCTACTCTGCCCTGATGGGTGTGATTTCGCCCAGCTCCCAGGAACGAACCAGTGTTTCGACCTATCGCTTTTTCTGTGCATTCCTCGCCGCGTTGCTGATCGGCACTTTTGTCACACCGCTCAAGACAATCCTGGGTGGAGAAGACGAAGCCATGGGGTTCCGTTTAACCATGGCGCTTTTCGCCGTGATATCTGTGGCGTTGTTCTGGGTTACCTTCGCCACCACCCGTGAAAGAGTGAAGCCTCTTGAGCAAAAGTCTGATATCAGGCTGGATTTCAAGGCTGTGATGGCCAATGGGCCCTGGCTGGTGCTTTTTATCGCTGCGGTTGTAACCCTGATGAATGTGGCCGTGCGTGCCGGTTCGATCATGTTTTACTTCAAGTATTACGTCGGTGACGATGGCACACCAATCTTCCTGATTTTCGACAAGACAGCGGTGTTCATGTCCAGCGGCATGATCGCCATGATCCTTGGAATCGCCTGCACACGGTGGCTGGCTGATCGCTGGGACAAACGAAACCTGCTGATCACGCTTTCCATGCTCAATGCTGCTTCGATGGCGGCGTTCATGTTCATCCCGCCGGATGAATACCTGACGATGGCCATCGTCAATGCGCTGGGCGCTGCGCTGATTGGCCCGACGCCGGCCCTGGTCTGGTCCATGTATGCAGACACTGCTGATTATGGAGAGTGGAAGACTGGTCGACGGACCACCGGCCTGGTGTTTTCTGCGCTTCAGTTCGCTCAAAAATTCGGACTCGCGGTCGGTGCCGGCATGTCGGGTTTCATACTTTCGATGTTCGGCTTTGTTGCCAACCAGGATCAGACTGACCTGTCCATCATGGGCATACGCCTGATGTTTTGTATCTTCCCGGCTTCGCTGGCCGTCCTGGGAACCATCGCGATATTCTTTTATCCGCTGAGAGATACACAGGTCAGGCAAATTGAACACGAACTCAAGGAGCGGCACGCCAGATCAGCCGGCGAAGAGCCGGCAACAGCTTGAAGCCTTTTGGAGGATTAAGGTATAAGTTGGTCCCTGGGAATCTCGACGACGATCTTTTCAATTGAGCCATCACGCCGGAACAAGGATTCGCTCCACTTCCTGTCCAGCCTCTGGCCCTCAATAGTGGTTTCCTGACCCTGCACTGAAACCACCTGGATGGTGTTCTGGTCGCCGAGGCGATATATGACAGGCACTGTAGCAAGGCTGAAAGCCAGTGAGCCCTGATCAAGACTGATGGAATGTTGTTGATCATCCTTTGGCAGTTCCCATTGCCGCGGCTCTGCAAGAAACTCCGAACGCCTCAGAATGGTCGGTTTGAAACAAAGCTGGCCGTCCTGAACGGCGACACCCAGCTCCCGGAACCTGACAATGATGTCTTCCTTGACCTGGCCCGTCATACCAGGTTGCTGAACACCGATAAAGCTGGGCGTGTGTGAATAAGGGTCGGTTGGGAACGCTCCGTAGTCGGCAGGCGATTTGTGCAGGCCAAGACCATCCCGGGTCTCATCAAGGTGTCGAAGTAATGATTCAAGAACTTCCGGACTGATGTGTTCAGCGTTGGTAATTACGTCAATGGTGGCCAGCAACAGTTTGGAAACCATGTGCCAGTAAATGCATCCAAGACCCTCGTACTTGCACATCGAGCCGGAACGACCAGTAAAGGCGCGGTGATTGAAAACGGTTTCGTAAATATCACAAAGAGCCTGGGTAGTCTCTGCATCGAAGCGTTCATCACTATTGAGCTCCGCCCGCAGCACGCTTACATTGCGGAAACGACCCCTGAAGTGCGCCTGGCCGAGAATGTCGCGTTCCAGGTATCTGCTCGAACCTGACTCAAGCTCGGCCTTCAACCAGGCATATTTTTCAACCAACTTTCTATCAATCAGGTTCTTCTCGAGAAAAGCTGGAAGAACCTTGTCGGGATAAAGCGTATAGCTGTTCTGATCAGCACGATAAATATCGCTTTTCCTCAATGCACCCAGCAGCTCTGCACTTTCAACTGCATCAGGACACCGGGAGTTAAGGACAGCGACCTGCCCTTCAAGCATCACACTGAGATTCTCAACGCCATACCCTGATCCATCAAGATGGATCAGGTTGTAGGCGTTATAAAGGCCATCGGGCCTCTTGTTCTGCCTGATCGTGGCATCCAGGACCTCAATGACGCATTTCAGAAAACTGATGACCCTTGAACGCTCCAGGTCCGTTTTGAGGCCTGACAAGCCGGCATATACAACATCCCGATGACGAGCACCGGTTTCTCCCAGTGCATCCAGCACAAGCTTGCGCTGGACATCATCAACTCCGGCTTTGATCGTGTCCGCATGATTTTTAAATTGTGCTTCAAGATCTTTAAACAGATCCGAGACTTCCCTGGAGACCGGGTAACTGTCTACCGGGTCCGCATCGATCAATGCTGTCAGGACTGCAACGAATCGTCGCAGGTAACAAAGGGTCACCATTGACAGCCCGAAGCCGACCAGGGCGTTATTGGCATCATTCCATTCTGGTCGCTGTGTATTCATCCAGATTCCACCGCCGGGAACGAAATTCCCAAGCCTGACCAGTACAACAAGCAGGAGTTTTTCCAGCAGGGTGACCTGGATGATCTTCTGATCCGGGCCGACAACCAGCTTGCCGTCAGTGCCCAGTTCGTCCACGCGCGTAGCTATCACCCTGGCCTGGCCATCATCGAATTCGATGGTATCTGCAGGATTGCGCACCAGTGCCGCATATTCCTTGATTCGATAGGGAACATCGGCGTATACAAAAATTTGACGGTGGAGAAAGCGTTCAATTCTTCCCGGATGATGGTTCCGGGAAAACTCAAGCAGCGGAATGAGATAATTAATCTGGTGATCGCCCCAGTAGCCGATGTTGGACCAGGGCTCATCCGGTTCCAGTACCTCCCAGTCGATACCATGTTTATAAATACGATAGGGGTTGTAGCCATCGGCTGTCGAGGCATTGATGAACTTGGCAATAAAGCTCTCAATATACTCGGGATAGGAAATTGCCAGGGCTTCCCAGTTCTGGAAAATGTCACGCCAGTTACCCTGGTAACTCAGGCGGTCTGTGCCGTCATCCCCCCTGATATCGATTGAGAACTGGTTCCAGGGCCGGCTGGGGTCGCCGTGCCGGCGACTGAATTTCAGCGGCAAATACTCAAGCGCAAGTCGTTCAAGGTGCTCCGTTCCCGAATGCCGCGCGATATCCAGCACAACATCGCGCGGCACACTCTCGTCGTTGCCCAGCAGTTGTTTGAATGCATCTTCCATCGGCAAATTTCGCATTCTGACCGACGCAAGAAAATCGTCCATTGGGAATTGATAACCATCATGAAAAACGCCGCCACGCATGATGTTGAACAACGTATTTGAAAAATGCCGACCATTTATAAGGGAATCGGAAGAGACCTGGAATCCGTCAGCCTGAGCAACGAGCTGAGACAGGCGTCGTGAGCCTATCAACACATCCTGCTCTATCAAATCCGGATCAATACCGGATACAGCGGCATTCAACAGATTTTGTAGTTCAACAGGACCCTGGTCGACATCGGCAATGATGTTCCAACTGACGGTGGCATCGGGATCAATCTCAAACTCAGACATCGTAAGAAAGGCGCAGCGTTTGCCCCGGCTGAACACCTCTTCCTCAATATCACCACCCGTGCAAAACCCATCGACCTGATCCTCTGAAAGCAGAACCGTGGGATTGTCCAGACCTATTGACCATGCGAGCGTTGCGCGCAGCGCCTCATTCGGCTCGGCACGGTCTGTCAATTTGGAGCTAAGGCTGTAAATGCCCGCTGTCAGACCCTCAGCTTTCTCGGCCCGTTTATACGCATCCAGCAAAGTGCTCTGTGAGGTTTGCTGCTGACGGGTGACACCCTCAGGCAGAAGATTACGGAGCCCATCCAGACACCTGATCGAAAGGTTCTCATCCCCAACGTTGCGCAGCGATGAATTCCTGACGAAACCAAAGCGGTTGCTGGTTGACCATGTGTAACTGAAAACCAACCCGAGACTTTTATTGATTTCCTCGAATGTCAGTCGGTTCCCGGTCTGGTTCTTATAAAGGTTTCTCTGTATCTCGTAGACTCGAGATTCCTGGCTGAACGGTTTCCACAGGCAGGTCTTACCAGCTTTCTTAACCAGAAATGCAGTCAGAGGCCCGGCAGTTGAACAGGCATCGTGAATCCTGTCATCAGTTTCGTAAGGAAACAGCGCGCCATCCGGATCGCGTCTGCCACAGGTCAGGCCACCGCTGCTGGAGATATACATCCAATGGTCATACGCGCTCACAACCGTCATCAGAAATGGCGGCATCTGGTCGAAGTTAGCGATTCGATACCACAGATCATTACCCAGTTCGACCTGGGATATGGCTGCTTCGCCGATGGGCGGCTTCAATATTGACTGGCCCCAGAAGATATCGGTCATTGCGTATCAACCAGGAAAGGAATATTGGCATGGCCGGCATTGCCCTGCCCATCGTGGATGTAGACAAACAGTCGATAGGCGCCAATCTCTTCAGGTGCAAGGACCGTTACTGACGAACCCGTGCCCCCCTGAATTCTGCCTTCAATGGTGTCAGGCACATCCTCATTGTCGCCACCCACTGTCATGGCTTCACTTTCATGCAACATTTCCCATCGAAATGACAAGGCATCATCATCAGGGTCAACGACCCTGACTTCAGCCGGATATTGAGAGCCAGGCTCCAGGATAACGCTGTCATCGGCGTTACCGCCATTGAGAGTCATGCTCTCGATTCGCGGCGCACGGTTCTCTGGCCATTCTCCCCGCCAGATGTAGTGCAGCGCATCTATGGATTCCGTTTCCGACCCATCTTCCAGGAACAGGCCATACCAGGTTGGCGTTCGTTCCTGTT
>DATFLY010000166.1:0-56135 GCA_035267185.1 Lysobacterales bacterium
GTGAAGCATGCCGGATGGCGGCAACGCTACGATGCGATGGTCAATATTCCAATCGGGGAAAACGCTGCAATACGCGCTGTGGCGTACCTTCGAGATGAGCCGGGCTGGGTCAAAAACGATTCCCTGGGTACAGAAAACAGCAGCGACGACCGGGGCGGACGAATTGCCCTGTTATGGGAGCCCACCGAACAGTTCAGTGGCAAAATTGAGTTTATTCACCAGGACAGCGACCCCGAAGACGGTGATGCCTGGGATCCGGAACTCGGAAAATTCAAACGCAGCGCCATCATCACAGAGGAGCGCAAAGCCGTGTTCAGCCAGGCCAACCTGACCCTGGATTACGACTTTGCGGATTTCGCAACGCTGACGTCATCGACCAACTTTCAAAAAACCGATTCAAACTGGTTACTGCAAGGCGGTGAAATTCCGGGAATTGGTACCATCCTTAACCAATCAACGCCCTGGAACACCGATTATTTTGCCCAGGAATTCAGGCTGGTTTCCAACACCGATGGTGATTTCGACTGGGTGGCCGGATTGTTTTATCTCGACAGCGAAACCAGGGATTCCCAGTTTCGCTTTCTCATCGACGGACTGCAGGACTTCGTTGACTCCATCCTTGGCCCCGGCGCGATCGACAGCGATGATTTCATCACCACAACAGGTACAACCATCACCAGGGAGCTCGCTGCCTATGGCGATCTGACCTGGCATGTGAACGATAAATGGAGCATGAGCGGCGGATTACGCTTTTTCGATACCGAATCCAGCTATTCCGACACTGGCACGCAGTTATTCGATTTCAACTGCCTGTGCTACCTCGATCTGCCACCGATCAATAACGAAAACACTGACAACGACTTTACCTGGCGCGCGGTTGTCAGCTATCGCCCTGATGATAACCGGCACTACTATTTCAACTTGAGCAAGGGTTACCGGGTGGGACAGGTTAACCCCAACTTCGGACCGAGTTTCGTTGATCCCGATGACGTATTCATTCCAGCATTCTATGCACCAGATGAGTCGCTCAATTACGAAATCGGCACTAAAACCGAGCTGGCTGACGGTCGGTTATGGCTCAACCTTGCTGCCTACTACATCGACTGGACCGATGTTCAGGCTGACGCGCTTCGCCCGTCCGACGAGCGGAACTACATTGCCAATGCCGGCGATGCCGAATCCATGGGCCTTGAACTGGAATTGACGGGGACGCCAACGGATAACCTGGATTTTCGGATCGCGATGAGTTGGCAGGAATCAGAGATTGATTCGATCAGCGAAGAGAACAGTTTTCTGTCGGGCGCCCTGGAAGGTGACACCATGCCGGGCACTGCAGATTTTCTTGGCGCAGCCAGTGTTGCCTATCACTGGAATCTTGACAGCGCTCGCATCATGGAAACCCGCCTTGGCGTGCAATATGTGGGTGACAGCCCCAATCGCTTCTCCAATGCGCCGGCCACAGGGATGCCAAACCCGAATTATGCCATCAACCAGGCCTTTACCAATGTGGACGTGGGCCTGAGCCTGATTGACGATCGCTGGATGGCGACCCTCTACGTGCAAAACCTCACAAACAATGATGACATCATTCTCAATACCGGCGCAGTGGCCACGGCATCAGGGGCAAACCGCTATATCACGTTGCAGCCCCGCACCATCGGAGTTCGGGTGAACTACGAATTCTGAGGCATTTCCGCTCACACGGGATGATCAGAACAGCGGCTCATCCTGGAGCTCATAGTATTCCGCGCGCTGCTGGTCGATATCGGCAACGATTTCTTCCCACATTTCCTGGTAACGGGGGTCGTCACGAATCGATTCGAGACTTGGGTTGTACGGCATGAAGTTCCAGAGGAATCGCCAATTCTGATCAAGTGCCTCGCGCAGCAACCGAAGCGCCTTGTCCGTCTCTCCTCGCATGGCCGCCACTTCGACATTCTCGATTCCATTGGTGAATCCGGGCCCGGCAATCAGGCGCATCCCTGAAATGGCCGAATCGATGGCATCCAGCAAGCGGTGCATCAGCGCCTCGTCACCGGTCCTTTGTGCCCCGACGGAGGCCATCATGGCGGGCCAGATGGTTTCGCCGGTAACGACTGGATTTTCCTCGAACAGCTCGGGATGCGTAGCTTCAACAACCATCAACAATTCTTCGTATTCCCCGGCCAACTGGCATGCAAAGGCCAGCTGGTTGGCGCGGTAGTCGTTATAAGGCTCCGCTTCAACCAATTCCCGATAAAGCTCCAGCATAGGTTCGAAGCTGTAGTTTCCGGGTGTACTGTCCCTGGGAACGCCCCAGGACGTTACATTGCCGGCGTTAGCTGCAAGCCTTGCCTTTGCCGTGACGCTTTCCGGGAATGCCGCCGCAAATTCTTCCTCACATTGATCAGCCCTGGCCCCATCCCCCAACAACGCCCACATGAAGCATTCGCCACCAAACTCTCCCCAGTGCGAAGGACTTTCCGGCTCCAGCTCGCGAAGGGCCATGATCCACCGCATCGCTTCGGTGGCTTGTCCGGTCTGCGCTTTCCAGCGCGCCATGCGCTTGTAATTATAGGGAAAATCGGGGTTGCTTTTGACGTTTTCCAGCATGATGGACATGGCTTTTTCAGCGCGCCCGGTGGCCCAGACAGCCTTGGCATAATTGAACCGGACCAGGTCGGACAGAGGATCCAGTTCTAGCGCTTTTTCGATCTGTGTCAGTGCTTCCTCGTATTTCCCCTGGCGAACACCGAGAAATTTCGAATACCACAGGTAGGCGTTGGCGTAGTTTGGGGTCAGCTCAATAGCCCTGAGGAAACCGGCTTCCGCCTTGGCTTCATCGTGCTCAATTGCCGCAAGACTGGCGTAGGCCTCGCCGGAAGCGGGGTCAAGGCGCAACGCCTGCTCCAGCAACGGACGCTGCAAACCCTGGGTCGGCGGCGTTGGAAGACCGGAGAAGGTGTCCTGCAAGCCAAAGGCGTAGATTTCCAGCCAGCCATAGGTGTCGGCAAGATAGACATGAGGCAGTGCGTAGTTTGGATCCAGTTCTATGGCACGCTCAAAGTAATCCACGGCTGCCTGTAACCCTTCCACGGTACCCTTGCCCATTGCATAACGGCCGAGCACCAGTTGGTCGTAGGCAGCAATTTCAGGCCGGTAGCGGTTTTCCAGTTGATCAGCGTCGCTCTGGAGCAGTGAGACCTCCAGTGCCCGGACAACTTCATTGGCAATTTCATCCTGGAACTGAAACAACTCGTCCATCGCGCCGGTATAAGTGCGTGACCACAAATGACTGCCATTTACCGCCTCGATCAGCTGTGCGATGACACGAACCTGGTCGCCGGATCTTTGCACGCTGCCTTCCAGGACATGGGCAACGCCCAGTTCCCAGGCAATATCACTGATGAGTTGCTCGGTGTTGCGGAATGCGAACGATGAAGTGCGCGCCGCGACTTTCAGCCCATTGATCTGGGCCAGCACATGCAGCAGCGTGTCGGCCAGGCCGTCACCCAGGTACTCGGCGTCTCCTTCAGCGCTCATATCGGTGAATGGCAACACAGCGATTGAGCGGTATTCGATCACCTTGTCGGCCCGGCGATCAGATGGCTGCTGAGAGGCCATCTCGTCAAGATTCAGTAATGGATCATCGCCACCGAGCAGACCATATAGAGCAATACCCAATACAGCAATCAGACTCGCAAAGATCAGGTAATCGCTGCGGCGAACTGCCAGGTCTTCAGGGTTATACTCACCCCCTTTGATCGGTTTGGTACGAACCAGGCCATGCTCTGTCAACTGGTAACGCCAGCCCATGAACATTGCAATCGGAAAACCCAGGATCACGAGGTAGAGCAACAAGGTCATGGTCCAGGCCGGGAAACCTGCCGGCTCGGCAACCACATCGGTGACCTGTAGCAAGACCCAGGCGCCGACCAGGTATATACCGGCCACGCGGAAGACCCGCCGCCGCCTCAGTTCTTTCAGGACACCCAGAAATTTCACAGCAATTCGTCAGTCGCCTTCAAAACAGATCGCAGTATAAACCAACTATTTCAGGGCCAACGCGAGAATCAGTTCGATCACGTTGAATTTTTACTGCCGGTATTTCGCCTGGACGCCTTTCAGAAAACTCCGCAGGCATTGGTCTTTGCATTGACGCCAGTGTTTATGACCTGGTTTACGAAAAAATGCGCTGAGTTCGTGTTTGCTGAGTGTCAGCCCGCCTGCTGCGAGTAATTCCAGTACTTCATCAGCCTGAAGACTGAGCGCAATTTTCAGCTTGGTAAACACCTGGTTGTTGTTCAGCTTTTGCTCGTTTTCATGTGCCGGGCCTTCTTTCGGTCCTCGCTTTTCTACAATCAGTCCATTCAGAAATGCAGCCAGTTCAACATCCTTGCACGGTACAAAAGCCTCGTCATCGTCCTTCTTCAGCCAATCACTCATCTGCGCGCGGGTAACCTCCAGGTTGCCCAATGAGAACAGCTGTATCACCTGCGAATCATCGAGATCAAAGCTATAGCGGATCCGGCGTAAAATGTCATTGTTTGTCATGGGTTTATCTCAATTTGCGAGCACGTACGTTGCGGGCCTTTACTTTTCCATTGGCCATGTAGGAAAGCGCTTTTTCGACGGCGTCGCGCTGTATGGCCACGAAACTGTTCATCTCGAAGATATCAATTTTGCCAATCTTTTTGCCGGGCAGGCCGGCATCTCCGGTCAGTGCGCCCAGAAGGTCGCCCGGCCGGATCTTTTGTTTTCGGCCTGAGTCAATCTCAATGGTGACCATGGGTGCTGTCAGCCTGAACGATGAGTCTGGCTCGAGTGAGGCTGGCACATCAAAAACACACGGTTGCTGCAGGTATTCTTCAATCAGCCTGACCCTGTATGCTTCTGCCTCTGTAAACAGGCTCAGGGCCATGCCCTCTTCTCCAGCTCTTCCAGTGCGACCGATTCGGTGCACATAGACCTCGGGGTCCCGGGGTAACTCATAATTGATGACCGCCTGTAATGACTTGATGTCCAGGCCCCTGGCGGCCACATCTGTAGCGACCAGAACCGGGCAGGACTGGTTGGCAAACTGCACCAGGACCTGGTCGCGTTCCCGCTGCTCCAGGTCACCATGAATCGCCAGTGCGTCTATACGCCGTCCACGCAGAAACTTTGCGACAAGATCACAATGTTTCTTGGTAAAGCAAAAGACCAGGGTTGAAGCTGGTTTGTGGTGTCGAAACAACGCAAGCAGGGTGTCATTTCGCTCCTCCTTTGTGACCTCAAAAAACAATTGCTCAATCACACCTTGTTGGTGCGTTTCATCCACTGTCACAGTGACCGGATCTCGCTGAACCGATCGGCTTATTTTACGGATGCCTTCAGGATAGGTTGCAGAAAACAGGAGGGTCTGACGTTTTTTGGGTGTTCTGGAAATAATGGCGGTCATGTCATCAGCGAAACCCATATCCAGCATCCGGTCCGCTTCATCCAGCACCAGCGTTTTGAGGCCATCCAGTTTTAACGTGTTGCGTCTGAGATGGTCCTGAACACGACCTGGCGTGCCAACTGCAATATGCGCCCCATGCTGCAACGATCCTCGCTGGGGACCAAATGGCTTGCCGCCGCACAATAAAACCAGTTTGATGTTGGGCGTTGACCGGGCCAGTCGCCTGAGTTCCTTGCCGACCTGTTCGGCCAGTTCCCGCGTAGGGCAGAGGATCAGGGCCTGGACGCCAAAAAAGCGTGGGTTGATCGACTGGATGATGCCAATGCCAAATGCTGCTGTTTTTCCGCTTCCGGTTTTGGCACGGGCAATCAGGTCACGACCACCCAGAACATGAGGCAGGCTCTTTGCCTGGATGGGAGTCATTTTTTTGAATCCCAGCGATTCCAGGTTGGCGACCAACTCACTGGAAATCGGCAGGGTGGAAAATTGATCTGCGGGCATGGCGTTCAATCCGAAGTTTACGAGATCAAACCCGAGTGCAGTTTGAGGTGGCATTATACCTTCGCCCGGTCAAAACAGGAGCAGGGGGTTACTGAACCATTTCTGGCCTTGTGAACCCGGGGACTGTATTCAGGGTTACAAGATCTGGAGGTCCAGCAATAGTTCTCGCCAGGCAGACGGATCATCAGGCATATCGTATGCGCTGCTGATTTCGCGCAGGGCCCGGTAAGTCCATTGGTGCGTTTGAGCATCCCATTGCGGGTTTTCAATGATGGCAAGTAGTCCGGGCAGGGCGGCATAACGTTCAGCCACATGCAGGGTGCCCGATTGTGCAAGGCCGCAAAATGCACGCTCACGAACGTTTGCTGAGGCGTCGCCAACCGCAATTTCGAGCAGCGGGTCGATTACTTCCAAACCACCCAGCTTCGCCAATGATTCCACCGCCCAGTGGCGTACAACGATTTCCTGGTGATGACTGGCCAGCAACAGTTCATCAAAAATCCGTTCACGATCCACACCCCTTGCGCCGATGACTGCCATGCTCCACAGCGCCCATGGACCCGCACCCTGGGGATCTTCATTAAGCCGGTCGATCAGGTGGTCGATTTCTTGCGGGGATTTTTCAAGGTCATACTGGGCCAGGTGCATTTCAAATCCGGCCATACGGGTTTCAATAAAAGGGGCGTTGATGGCAGTTGTGATCAGGGTGTCAAGACGCTCATTGGGTCTGATCCGGCCACGCCATGACTGCGCATGATCGACGACATATTCCGCCGCACCTGCAAAACGATTGATCGACAACTCCAGCGCCCGTTCGGCCCGTGCCTGCGGTGGCATCTGTTCCACCATGCCTGCATAAAACTGATCGAAACGCGGCTCGGTGGATTGACCTTGCTCGAACAGCGGCTCTGCAATGGTCCGAAGGTGGTCCAGCGCTGCGACACGCAACGAGCTGTTCTCAGCAACCGCTGCCGAGGCGATTAGAAAAACACAGCTGGCAATCCATCCTTTCATGACACGATTTTATCGGACGAATAGGGCATTCCTGTGTAAATTCGAGGTAAAAATACAGCTTGCCTCATGAGCATTCCGAGCCTTAATTCAAATCCGTTCTCATCCCTGCATCTTGGGAGTCAGGTCGGGTTATGATAGGTGCTCAGCCGGATCAGGGCCTCTGGCAATCCTGACCATAATCCAAATTCCTAGATCTCCAGCCGGGTTTCCGGTTCCTGGCAGAAGGTAAATAAAGTGAAGCGAAGTATTGCCGTGGCTTTCCTGTTTGTGCACTCGCTGCATGCCTGGTCGCAGGAAGAGCCGGTTTCGCCTGATGCAATTTATCAGAATGAGCCGACAGGCAATGACTCAAGCAGCTTTCTGACTTTCTACCTGGATAATGATCTGTTTTCCGGGGAGGACCAGGATTACACGAACGGTACCAGGGCCTCGTGGATATCTGAGAATCGTCCCGCATTTGGATTCATCCCTGCCCGACAATTGCTGGAAAAACTCTCAGGTGCAGATGGGTCCAGCAGCCTGGTACAGCGTCTTTCGGGATTCGAAAAGGGGGATATTGAGAGCAAAAAGGTAGTGATCAATTACGGTCTTTCAGTCACGCAACTGATGTTTACACCTGCCGATTTCGAATCGCCCGAGCAGCCTCCGGGTGAGCGCCGATATGCCGGTTGGCTTGGTCTGGGTTTTTCATTACATGCAAAAAGTGAGCGTGTCCTGAATTCTGCCGAACTCATTTTTGGCACAGTCGGCCCGCGGTCATATGCCGAGGAAACCCAGGATTTCATTCACGATCTGCGCGGAATTCCTAAATTCCAGGGTTGGGAGGACCAGATACCCAACGAATTTACGCTCGATCTGTCCTTTATCCAGAAACGAAGAGTGCGCTTTCTTGAAAGACCAGAAAGCAACTTCAGCATGGATGGTTTTACAGAGTGGGGTGGCCAGATTGGCAATTTCCGGACGCTGGCCCGCGTTGGCGGGTTTTTCAGATTCGGGTTCCATTTGCCTGCAGATTTCTCCGACCCGCGCATCAGTCCCACGGCGTATTCACAAAGACTTTTTGAAAATGTCAGGTCAACCGACTCGGACTGGTCGCTGTATGGCCTGGCTGGCGTTGGCGCAGCCGCTGTGCTTTTCGATGCCACGCTGGATGGCCCACTGTTTAAAAACTTTGAAACCGGCAATACTCGTGAGCCGTGGGTGGGCGAGGCCTACCTTGGTTTCGGCGTGAGCTGGAAGCTGTTTGAATTCAGCTATGTACACACATTCCGAAGCGAGGAATATAAGGAGCAGACTGGCGGATCGGAGTTTGGCTCTGTTGCCCTTTTAATTCGTCTTTGAAGTTTGAGAACAAGGCCTGAAGTATCCAGTCTTGTTGTTATTGTGCAAAATCAGCGCGTCAGGTTCCCTGGTCTTCTGGTGGCCGTGGTTTTGGTTGGAATTGTGTCTGCTGCATATGATTCGGCCCAATCCGTTTAGGCACAGTTGTCGCCAGGCTGTCGCATTTTTACTATCGAAATGACTGCTGATTCGAAAAACTTACGACATTTCAGCTGAAGCGTTGCGAATTCACTCCATGATCAGATTGGTTCACAAATGGGCGGCTTTCGGGCTGCTGGCTGTGTCGAATTTGTGTTTTGCATTACCCGTTCTGGACTATCCGCTGCAGGATCCGCTTCATCGCGGCATCTACATCATGAATTACTTTGATCAGACGCCCGGTGCGGGGGAATCAGACTATGCCTGTGGTGCGTCCCATACTTACGATGGTCACCAGGGCACGGATTTCAGTGTTTACAGCTTTCGTGCAATGGACAAGGGCACCTGGGTGCTGGCAGCGGCGCCCGGTAATGTGACTGCTACCCGTTTCGATCAATTTGACCGCAATTATGAAACACCCTATGTCGGATCAGGAAATTTCGTTCAGATCACACATGAAGACGGCAGTGTTGCGTATTACTGGCATTTGCTTGAGAACTCTACCGCTGTCGTCCAGGGTGAGCGCGTTGAGCGTGGACAGCGCCTTGGCCTGGTCGGTAGTTCAGGGGCTTCCCCCATTCCGCATCTGCATTTTGAAGTATGGGAAAACGGGTCGCCCGTTGACCCTTTTGGTGGGCCCTGCAACAACGCACCGGGTGCCTGGCGCGAGCAGCCCGAGCACGTCGGTGATGCTGAATTTCGGTTTTTTGATGCCGGCATTACAGACCAGGCTGTGGCACTTGGCACCGGAACTTATCAATTGAATTTCGGAATGCGTCCTCTAAAAGATACGCCGCTGCCAGCTTTACAAATCAGCCAGGAAAGCCAGGTGATCAGCCTGTGGGTCCACTTCCAGGGGCGGGGCAGTGCCTCGTTTCAGTTTCAGCTCATTAACCCTTCGGGAACCGTTGTTTACGACCGTGCATTTCCATTGTTTAAAAAGTGGGAATTTGCCTGGCGGTTACAGAAAGTCACATCCTCCCAGATCGAAGGCGGCCTGATTTCGGGCGACTGGACATACCAGCTTGTTCATGCAGGTGAGATTGTTTACCAGCAGGGATTCACTGTAGGTTCTGAAAGTCTGTATCCACCAAGGTTTTACCCATTGGCCGGAAGGGCTGTGCGACTTGGTTCAGGCGCACTGGTCCTGCCGATGGAGCTGATCGGAGCCACCGGCGCAGATGTGCGCTTCATGGCAGTGGGAGTGCCCCAGGGCGTGCAAGTCGTCAATGATGAAATTCGGATAGCGTCTGATACTGAACTCGACCATCGCATTGGACAAGGCATGGTTGTCGCAGCTGATTCATCCGGCAACACGGATACCTACATTTTGAATTTCATCGATACCCGAGCGCCTGTAGACGATCAATGGCGTGAACTGCGCACCGACAGGCTTAACCATTCGATGACAGGTGCCTGGTATAACCCGTTGACTGCAGGGCAGGGCATGTTCATGGAGCACTTTGAAGCCCAGGACCTGCTCTTTGCTGGCTGGTTTGCGTTTGGTCTTGCCGAGGGAAATCCACCCGATCGACCTGATTGGCTTGTGGCCTCGGGTACGCCAGAAAGAAATCGGATCGTGCTTGACCTGGTCAGGGCGGATGGTGGCCGCTTACTGGACCCGGAATCACCAGTCTCATTTTCGGAATTCGGGACAGTTGGCACCATGGCCATTGTGACCAACGGCTGTAAAGCAGATGTCGCGATTGATTTCAGAGATCGTGATCTTGATTTTTCTGAACCCGACCTGGCCCGTATAGTGACGAGCGAAGCCTGTCAGCTGAATGACCCAGTGCAGCTTTCGGATCATGCACGTCGTATCACAGGAAACTGGTACGACCCCGGCATGGACGGCCAGGGACTGATGCTGGAATTTATCGAAAGCCAGCAGCGGATTTTCGGAAACTGGTTTACCTTTACACCGGATGGTGAGCGAAAGTGGTTTGTCGTGATTGGTGACTACAACGAGGTCGTCACTTCGCTGGATGTCCTGGAAATCATTTCCGGTGAGCTCAATGCTCCCGGTGCCAGTGATCCCGTGTCTGCCGGCAACGCAGAAATTGTCTGGGGTGATGAATGCGGTACGGCCACCCTGACTTTTTCCCAGACTGGAAGCGTTTCACTGGTGAGTGAACTCATCAAGATCGGTCCCGCCGGTTGTGACCAATAGCTGGTGCGATATTCTCTGAACAAGCGAGGCCCCGCGGTCTACGGGGGCTGATTCAAAGAATCTTCTTGTTCAGGCCTGTCACGGGTTCAGTGGATGTAAACACATTGATTCCGCAAACCATGACCGGTCAATCAGGTTGGATCTACAGCCAGCTCCCAGTGCTTGGGTGAGCGCCACATGCCCGAAAGCAGCAGAGTCCTGATTGCGATCATCTCCTTGGGGATGCGATCGTACAAGCGGATAAACAGCTCGTCTGTCTCCAGTAGTTCCTTGTCCCAGTCTTTTTTGTCGATGGACATGGCCTTGTGAAAGTCCTTCTTGGTGAAGCTTTCAAGACCTTCCCAATTGATATCCTTGTGAGTCGGCATCCAGCCGATCGGGCTTTCAATGCCTGCGGCACGACCACCTTTGGCTCTTTTTACGATCCACTCGAGGATGCGAATGTTCTCGCCAAAGCCGGGCCAGACAAAATTACCTTCTTCGTCACGCCTGAACCAATTCACACCAAAAATCCTAGGTGGATTAGGGACATTACGACCAAAGCTCAACCAATGGTTGAAGTAGTCACCCATATGATAACCGGCAAATGGCAGCATGGCGAAAGGGTCACGGCGCACGACACCGACCTTGCCAAACGCTGCGGCGGTCATCTCTGAGCCCATCGTGGCGGCAAGGTACACACCATACGGCCAGTTGAATGCCTGGAACACCAGTGGAATGGTGTCGGACCGACGGCCACCGAATATGAAAGCGTTAATGGGCACGCCCTTTGGGTCTTCCCAGGCGGGGTCAACCACCGGGTTCTGGTCTGCCGGAGCGGTAAACCTGGCATTGGGGTGCGCGGCCGGGGAATCGGAATCGGGTGTCCAGTCATTACCTCGCCAGTCAATCGCATGGGCAGGTGGCTCGCCATCCATGCCTTCCCACCAGACATCGCCGTCATCGGTAAGGGCCACGTTGGTGAAAATACAGTTTTCCCTGATTGACTCCATCGCGCTGGGGTTGGATTTATAGGATGTGCCCGGTGCAACGCCGAAGTAACCCGCCTCGGGATTAATTGCATACAACTTGCCGTCCTTTCCTGGTTTGATCCAGGCAATGTCGTCTCCCACCGTGGTGACTTTCCAGCCTTTTTCCTGGAATGCTTTTGGCGGAACGATCATGGCAAAGTTGGTTTTCCCGCATGCGCTTGGGAAGGCTGCTGCAACATAGGACTTCTCGCCGCTGGGTTCCTGTACGCCCATGATCAGCATATGCTCCGCAAGCCAGCCCTCGTCACGCGCCATGGTTGAAGCAATGCGCAGGGCAAGACATTTTTTGCCAAGCAAGGCATTGCCGCCATAGCCCGAGCCGTAAGACCAGATCGAGCGCTCCTCGGGGAAGTGAACGATGTACTTGACTTCCGGGTTGCAAGGCCAGGTCACGTCTTCTTCACCTGGCTCCAACGGTGCGCCAATCGAGTGTACACAGGGAACAAAACTGCCGTTTTCCCCAAGAACGTCGAATACGCCCTGTCCCATGCGGGTCATGATTTTCATGTTGACGACCACGTAGGGCGAATCCGAGATTTCGATGCCGATCTGTGCGATATCAGAGCCCAGCGGACCCATGCTAAAAGGAATCACGTACATGGTGCGACCCTTCATCGCACCATCCATGACACCATTCAGGATGGTTTTCATTTCATTTGGATGCATCCAGTTGTTGGTCGGGCCCGCATCGCTCTCGTTCAGGCTGCAGATATAGGTGCGGTCTTCTACCCTGGCCACGTCACTTGGATCTGAGCGTGAAAGGAAAGAGTTTGGCCGTTTTTCGGCATTCAGCGGGATAAATGTGCCTGCATCAACCAGCTCCTGGCACATCGAGTCGTACTCTTCCTGCGAACCATCGCACCAGTGAATCTGATCCGGTTTGAGCAATTCGGCCATTTCGGCAACCCATGCTTTTGCTCGTTCATTCCTGACGTAGCTGGGGGCATTCATATTGGTAATTTCCTGTTGTTAAAAGAGAATTCTGCACCTGATTGTCAACCAGATAAATTTCAAATTATCGATACGCAACGTCGTCCTTAAAGATAACCATTACGGCATCCGATCCGGAACCGGGAGGACGCACTCATCTGCGCATTCTGAATAATGCTGTCGCTATGGTAGCCCAAGTCTGTATGACTTTCGTGACCTATGTCACGGCAAGTGGCAAACTTTCGCTGCAGGACTCAAAATTCCCAGAGAATTCCGATGGCGGGGATGATCGGTACCCAGTAATCCTCGGTTTGATCCAGCACGGCCGGAACCACTTCGTCATCAATGTCGTAGTCGGTGCAACAGGGGTTATCGCGGTTGGTGGCGTTGCTTATTTCCAGGAAAGCGTTGAGCCGACCTATTTTCACCTCGAATTCACGACTGACCCTGAAGTCGAGCGTAAAAAATGTCGAATAATTCTCGCTGTTGCGTTCACCGGGGCTGGCTGAATATTCGTCCTTTTCCGGGTCATAGTCGACGATCAGTGGTGTCGTTGGCCACCCGGTGTGGACCCGCATTGCCACACCCACGTTCCACTGATCCCGCTGCCATGACACACCGGCCTGGATGGCATGCCGCTGATCCCAGCTGCGGTCTTGTTTTTGACCATCGATTTTATCGCTGGTGCGCGACCACACATAACTCACCCACCAATCAAGCTCCTGGTCTGTACGTCGCTCAAGGGAAACCTCAAACCCCTTCGCCTCCCCACCTGTAGGGTCGAGCCGGACTCGATCCGGAGCCATCTCGGGGATCAGCGCCAACGGGTCAAACAGGTTTTCAAAACGGGGTTTGAGTCGATCGTATTGCTTCAGGAAAAGCTCTGTTCTCAGACGGTATCCACCCGAAAATTTTCTGCGCAAGCCAACAATGAAATGGTCGGAGCGCTGTGGGGCGAAAAAATGATCAATGTTGTCTTCGACCTGAAGCTGGTGCGCTGCCTGAGACTGGTAAAAGCGTCCAATGCTCACGCGGATATCTGTGTTGTCATCCACCTGGTGCAACAGGCTCGCCCGTGGACTTAATTGGTTGCTGAACCGGGGGTCAGTCCAGGTCTGGCGATCCCAGCGCAAACCGAGCTGAAGCCAGGTGGCATCGGTCATACTCATTCGGTCTGTGAGATACAGCGAAGTCTTGTGACCCTCAGGTTGTGCCTCGACCTGGTACTCACGGGGGTTTTCAAGCCCTGCCAATTCCGAGAGAAAACCATCGTACACGGCGAATCCGGCGTAACGATAGTTGGCACTTTGGTACTGGTAATCAATGCCCCATCTAATGTCGTGACCAGCCAATCCTGTCCACTGCATGTCGAGGTTCAGGCCCCATACATCAGTAGCACGCCAGTCCCTGACCCTGGAAGTCATCTGTTCCGGATCATTTACCTCGGCCACTCGCAGGTTTTCAAATGAACTGAACGAAAAGACAGTCGAACTGACAAGGTCTGGCCGCCACTCCGTCTGCCAGCGTGCCCAATAATGCTGGTTCTCGGTGTCGCTGTCTGACTGTTCCAGTTCTGTGGGGTCATCTTCCGTGGTCACGACCACGCTGTCTTTGGCATACAGGGCATTGAAAGACATGTAGGTGCGGTCAGACAAGTGTCGGCCAAGGCGGGCGAAAGTATCAAAATAGTCAGGGATTCCAAGGCTGGGTTTGAGCACGAGGTCCAGGTTGCTGTCGCGGGCTGAAATCAGCCAATCCCACTGACCCCCTTTGCTGAAACCGCTGTGCAGTATGGAGGTGTTGTAGACACTCAATCCAAGTTCTGTGTGTCTTGATTCCTCAGGTGCCTGCGACTCCAGCGCGAGGACGCCACTCATATGGTCGCCAAACATCACTGGAAAACCGCCCGTGTATGCCTCGACTCCTGCTATTGCACGTGAATCAATGGAGCTGAAAATGCTGTGATAGTCACGTATATGAAACGGCTCCAGGAGCTGTAATCCGTTGAGGTAGATGGCGGTTTCGTTGTGTTCACCGCCGCGGAAATGTGATTTGGAAGACAAACCTCCGGCAGCTGTCCCTGGAAGGCGGTGGGCAGCGCGCAAAGGGTCATCGCCCAGGTCGGGCAAGGCCTGTATGGCCCGCTGATCAATGAAAAACTGCGAGGTAGATTGCAGGACATAGCGACTTGCAGACACCATGATGATTTCCTGTTCTGCAGCTGCATCAGTATTGCCTTTGGGATCAATCGTTCCTTCCTGGTCGGTGCTTTCGACACCTGATTCAGCATCAGGGGGGGTGAATCGAACGACAATGTACATCCCCTCCTCGGACTCCAGCGACAGATCATGGGGGGTAAGTATTTCGCTGGCGATCAGGACCAGATCATTCGCAGTAGGTTCATTCATGACGACCAGGTCAGGTGTCACCAGGTTGGAACTGTAAACCAGAGGGGCACCCGCCTGACGCAGTTCCATCAGCACTTCGGCAACAAAACGGCCCTTGTATGGAGCCTGAGCAAAGACCAAATCAACAGGAAACAGAAGCAAAGTCGCGATCAGAACAGGATAAATCCTGCCTCTGATCCAGTTCAGACCTGGTTTCTGCCAAATGCCAGGCATCGAAGACCTCAGCCCCGTCGGATTGTAGCGATGATTAATGGGTGTCCTGCCAGTTTACTGAATGCCAGCGCAAACTATTGCTTCATTTTTATTGTGATCTCGCCTTGCGCCATGGTGGCGGTCAGGTCACTGGTCTTCAAAACAACGTCCAGAGCCTCCCGGGCGGGCAGGTCAATGGTTCCATGCAGCACGGTTTCTTCTGCCACGGCCCTGGCGTTTTCGGATTCATAGCTGATCGCAAACCCGGTTTCCCGTGCCACCCACTCGAGAAACTCGGCAATGGTCCGTGAGTCAAGTACAAACCCGGCACCCAGGTTTTCAGCCCATTGCCACTGAGGGCCGAACACATCTGTTTCAGATACGTCTGGTGCGCCATCGCTGCCAAAAGACAACGACATGCCATTGCTGACGTACACGGTCGATGGCCCGTCAATTTCCTCGGCAATCACCTGCACGTTGCCATTGCGGACACTGACAGAAAGCAATTCATCATCAATGCCCACCATGTATTGTGTTCCCAGGTGCCTGATTGCCCCCTTGTCGGTCAGTATTTCGAAACGCGATGGCGTCACCGTTTGGGTGGCTGGCGTATCGGCATGGGTGTCCACATAAATTCTGCCTGCTTCCAGCTTCAGTGTGTTTTCGCCAATCATATCGACTTCTGTCAGTTGGTCTATTCGCAGCGAAATGCCGGACGCGAAAACCAAAGCCATTCCTGAATCGGCGGCGGTATTCAATTTCTGCCCCACGAAGATCGGAGTTTGCTTTCGAACCGTGGCAGCATTTTCCGGGGTCTGATTGCCGGACACTTCAACGTGTCCTGTAATCCGCTCCACGAGGGCCACTTCCTGAAGATTGGTTGAGATGGATGGCTGGTCCTGGTTCAGAACCACCAGGGTCACGGCGAGAACAGCCGAGGCAGCAACGGACAATGGCCAGGCACGTCGCCGAAATTTTCTTTTAGCCGCTACTTTTTGCCACTCGCCCTGAACGTGTGTCCGAATCGCTTCGCGGTCAGTATCGGAAGGTTCTGGTCTCGACGAGGCAAGCCTCAGCAGTGATTCAACCGGCTCTTCACCTGAACCATTTCCTGGATTGGGATGGTCATTCATGTCTTTGTCGCTTGTGCCGTTGTTCATAGTCTGTCTGCCTTGTCAGTCGGCTGCTTGTTCCGAAATCGGAATCGCCACTGATTCTGCGAGTGCCGAATATACTTCCTTGAAGGCTCTTTTTGCCCTGGCCAGAAGCGACTGCGCAGCTTCAGGGCTGACCTGCAAGCGCTGCGCGATTTCCTTCACCGAGTAGCCTTCAATATATTTCCACTCCAGGGCATTCCCATAGTTTGTTGGTATTCCATCCAGTGCCACGTGAATCAGTCTTGCTACTTCAGACCGTTCCGCTAGCCGCCCGGGCCTGTCATTTTGTGGTGCATTGACAGCTTCAATGGCAGCCTGGACTACAGGGTCATCTTCAGTTAGTACCAGGTGGTGTCTGTGGCGCGTGTTTTTACGAAGCCAGTCAATGCTTTCGTTCCGTCCAATCACGCACAGCCAGGTGAATAGTGTGGACTCACCACGGTATGTGTGAATTTTCTGAATGGCTTTTGTCAGCGCAGCTTGCACGACTTCCCTGGTGGCATCATCGTTGCCTGAAAGTCGTGTCAGAACGTAGCGATAGAGCCGACTGAAGTACTCGTCGAAGAACAAATTAAACGCTCGTTCCTCGCCGGCGAGAAGCCGTTTTACAAGTTTCCTGTCGTCGATGTGAATCGTCACCGGATGCTCCGCATGTTCCTGTTCTCATAATAGACGTTCACAGAGCAGGAAATCGGTCGAGGCGAGAGTCACGTGGGATTCGAATTGCGCCAACTCCGATTGAAAAGTGTCGGCTCCTGCGTCTAAGCAGACGAAAGCCCATTGCAGGACATCTCAAATGATTGGGCTAACAACCCGTGTTATTGAAACAGGAGCAACCCGATGAACAACCACTTCACTCTAAAGCGGACAGCCCTTTTGGCAGCAATCACATCTGTCACCGCATTCGCTACTCAACCTGTCATGGCCCAGGAATTCGGAGAGGTCCTGGTCCGTATTGAAGTCAATGCAACCGACGGCGATGTCGGATTTCACGCCCTGCTGGATGCCGATGCATGGCGCTGGCTGCGTCTTGATGACGCCGATGGCAACAAGGTGTTTAATGCCAAACCATTTGCGGGCGCTCGCACACAAGGCATGACTGAAGTGTTTTTCGAAAGCTCAGAACCGGTTTGCGTCGCTGACCCGGAAGAGCCTGATGTCAGGGTTCAGACACTGGCGCAGTTTGTCGATTTGTTCCCGGAAGGTGAATACGTCGCCCATGCCAGGACCCTCGACAATGAAAAACTTCGCGAAACCACAGATTTCACTTATGACATCCCGGCAGCCCCTGATATTGAATTGACAGAGGACATGACACTATCGATCGACGATGCCGTGATCATGTGGGAACCCGGTGATGATCTTGGCGAAGATTGCCATGACCAGAGCCTGATTGATAACGGCACGATAACGGATCATGCCGATGTTGAAGTGGTTCGCTGGGAAGTGGTGGTTGAACCGGCTGAAGATGACGACCTGGAATTTGTGCAGAAATTCACGGCCCAGGTGCCCGGGGACCAGATGTTCGTGACGGTGCCTGCTGATTTTCTGCAGTCCTACTTTGACCAGGGAATCACGACCATGAAGTTTGAAGTTGGCGGCATGGAAGAGAGCGGCAACCAGACTTTTTCCGAAGGTGAGTTTGAAATCGAATAGATGAGCGGTCAGGCCGAGGCCCGCAGTTGCGGGCTTTAGTCTGGCACCCCTTTAACATCTCAAGGAAGTAGTGCTGTCCCTCAAGGCAAAGACGCTAGTCTTCCACTGGCGTGATATTGAATCCGATTCCCAGCAGTTCCCAACCATCTTTACGGTACACGTACTTGTATTCAAACGTGGCCCGTGACGGGCGTGTGTCGTAATAACCCTGTAACTGCAATACGCCATCAGCTGAAATGGCCGGCTCAACCGTGAACATGGGTTGATGGTTCTGAAGCACTGTCAGGTCGATGTCAGAGTTAAGAAACGATGAAAAGCCCTCGTTAAATGTCTCAAGCGATACCTGCTCCTGGAACTCTGTCGAGCTGTTACCATGAAACTCGCTGAGGTCTTTGGCATTGACGGCCCTGGCAAAATCTGCAGTTGTGGCCTGAACGATTTCTGCCGACTCAGCCCGGTCGGGGAGGGCCGCCGCTGATGGAGTTGATGCTAATCCAGCGCTTTCACGCTGGATGTAATAGATTTTCCAGTCACCTTCTTCCCGGACGAAAGTGAGGGTCAGCGGAATTGTGCGTCCCGAATTGGTAATGACCTTACCTATCAGTTTTCCGGAGCTGGTATCAACCGAACGACCGCCCCAATCCGCTTCCTTGTAGTCCGTCAGGCCGCTGCTCTCCAGGAATTGTAATAATTCTTCCTCTGTGGTTTCACTGGTGAACCCCTCAGCCAGATAAGTGCTGGCTGTGTCCATGTCGCCCTGCGCGACGCTTTTGAAAAAGCTGTCTGCAGTTTCCACTGCTGCGGAAGTGGCATAAAAGACCGCTGCAAAGCCGGCACCAGCAACAACCCCGATTACAAGAATGATGACCAGTAACTTTTTCATGTATTTTTTTCCCGCCCGTTCCTGCCTGGTCCGGTGCTTAACGACCCTTGCACAGCAATATGGTTGATGAATCGCATCTGAATGGTGTCAGCTTCAGTATATGAATCATTGGTGTTGCTGACCAACGGCCGCCTGAATGTGATATGACTCTTACTTTCCTGGACAAATCAATCACCAGTAAGAAGTAATTTCGGAATGATCAGGATACACCCTGCATATGAACTGAATGGCAATCCGGGGGTCATTTCAGGAATCCGGTGTTGGTTAACAGGAAATAGCTTTCGCAATACGGTTTAAGCTATTTTGAGTAAAGAGCGCCAGTATTGAGCCTGTAGATGTCACAAATAATCCAATGCAATCAGTAAACCCCGAGGACAACTCGTTACGGCATCGCACTCTGGAACTGCTTAGTTATAATATACAAAATGGAGTAAAAACAGAATATTATAGGGATTACATAACAAAAAGCTGGAAACATTTGGTGCCTTTGCGTGAACGTGTATCCAACCTTAATCGAGTGGCGACACTGGTACGTGAATTCGACTTTGTCGGACTCCAGGAAGTCGATTCAGGCAGCATTCGAAGCGGGTTTCTGGATCAGACTGAATACCTTGCACACCGTGGTGACTTCCCCTGGTGGTTTCGGCAGGTCAACCGAAACATGGGCCGGATCGCGCAGCACAGCAATGGTGTCCTGAGTCGTATCTGTCCGGAACAGGTTCATGAGCATAAGCTACCCGGACTGCGCGGCAGAGGTGCTGTCCTGGTGGAGATCAGGACAAGCGAGAAACCGCTGATGATTTGTATCATGCACCTGGCATTGGGTAGTCGGGCCAGGATGCGGCAACTCGCATATATCAGTGATCTGGTTGCTGAACATCCCTGGCTGGTCGTGATGGGGGATTTCAACTGCGCACTGGATTCCGTCGAGTTGAATCACCTGATCGACAATACTCATTTGAAATTGCCGGCACGAGTCCTGAAGACTTTTCCCAGTTGGCAGCCGAAGCACAAATACGATCACATCCTTGTTTCTGATCAACTGACGGTTTCTGAACCCAGGGTACTTGAGCAAACCCATTCTGACCACTTGCCAATCAGCGTACGGATTGAGCTTCCTGAGGGCACCTGTATCCGGCAGGGAAAATGCCGGCCGGTCACTTTATTGCCCGACGGTTCGAGCGGTACTGAGAGCTGACCGGTAAGCGTCTCAAAAAAGGAAGCAGATCGAGGGTTGGAACAATTGACGATGCCTGAAAATTTATTCTTTTGTCAGAGCTCGACCAACTCCCTGATCATTCAATCTTTGAGTAGTCCATTCGAAACTGAGCAGTGTTGGATTTACCTGAATTCCAGCTGTCGCCAGGCTTCGTAAACCACGACTGCTGCCGCGTTGGATAAATTGAGGCTGCGCGAATCCGGTCGCATGGGGATTCGAAGACAATGTCGTTCTCCGGCACTTTCCAGGATTGCATCAGGCAGACCTTTTGTTTCTGATCCGAACAACAACACATCTTCATCGCGATATTCGATATCGCTGTGGTTGCGCAAACCCCGTGTGGTGATCGCGAGGATTCGCCGGTCTCCCATATCTTCTTCAAATTCCACGAAATTCGCATGTTCGTTCATGACGCATGAATCTTTATAGTCGAGCCCGGCTCGCCGCAGGCTTTTTTCATCAACATTAAATCCAAGGGGATGAATAAGGTGTAATGCAGCCCCTGTATTTGCGCACAGTCGCATGATGTTTCCGGTGTTGGGTGGGATTTGTGGGTGATGGAGTGCGATGTGAAGCACGAAGGATCCGTTATTAACTCAGGGTCGGTGTAAAGTATCAGAGTCTCATAAATTGAATAAGAAAAAACAACAAGGAACATGACCGAATTTTTGTTGCTGCTCACTGGCATGGCGGGACTCTGGATAGGCTCGGAGATCCTGATGCGAGGTGCCATGTCGTTATCCGACAGGTTCAATGCCTCGGATGCGGTTTTTGGCATGCTGGTGCTGGCCATTGGCACAGACCTGCCTGAACTTTTCGTTGCTGTTGATTCATCCCTGCGCAGCCTGGCGGGTGAAGATTTGTCCGGTATCGTGATGGGCAGCGCTATTGGCAGCGCCATTGGGCAGTTCGGCCTTGTTTTCGGGACGGTCGGCTTCCTGGGATACCAGGCCATGCGGCGGCGCTATTTTGGCCGCAATGCGATCTTCCTGGTCGGTAGTCTGGTTGCAGTGGTTTTGTTTTCCCTCGATGGGGAAATCTCCCGGCTGGAAGGATTGTTGCTGATCGCTTTCTACGCCACGTACCTCTTCATTCTTGTGTCGCGGCGAGCCAACAGCCCCGACATCAACAATAACCATGTCCACATGGCGCATTGGAAGGCATGGTCGCTGCTGATTATTGGGCTGGTGTTTCTTTGGCTTGCTGCGCGCTTAACGGTTGAATCAGCAGTGGATTTCGCGGTCCTGGTTGGGCTCAGTAACGTGGCGGTATCAGCCATCATCATTGGTATAGGCAGCAGCCTTCCGGAGCTGTCTGTATCCATTATGGCGATGCTCAAGAAGCGCGGCGGACTTTCAGTGGGTAACCTGATCGGCAGTAACGTGCTGGATACCCTGCTTGTGCCGGGACTTGCCGCTGTGATTTCGCCACTCGTGGTAGCCGCCGCAATGCTTTACATCGACCTTCCAGTGCTGGCGTTGGTGACGCTGATCGTGCTCTTTGCACTCTACATTTCAAGGCGCGGTATTCAGAAGACCGAAGCGACAATTTTGTTGACGATTTATTTTGGTTACGTGTTGCTGCGGCTCACAGGACCGGGGTCCTGATAAGATCATGCCATGAAAATTAATGGCGTTCCTTATCGTTCAATCTGGCTGAATTCGGATGGTTGGTCGGTGGACATTATCGACCAGACCCGGCTTCCGCACGAATTCGAAGTCCGCAATCTCACAACCGTCTCCCAGGCTGCTGAAGCCATTTCAGTCATGCGGGTTCGTGGCGCGCCTTTGATCGGCGCAACAGCTGCGTATGGGATGGCACTTGCGATCAATGATGATGACAGCGAAGCAACTCTGGAAGCTGCACACGCAGAATTGCTTGCCACCCGCCCCACTGGCTCGAATCTGAAATGGGCATTGGATCGTATGTTGATTTCATTGCGTCCGGTCAGGCCAACAGACAGGGTGGAGTTGGCTTATCGGCTCGCCGCGGAAATCTGTGATCAGGACGTGGCCATTTGTGAAGCCATTGGCGATCATGGTCTTAATTTGATTCAAGAGGCCTGGTCAAAACGGGATGAGTCAAAAACAAGTTTCAATATCCTGACGCACTGCAATGCAGGCTGGATTGCCACGGTGGATTGGGGGACTGCGCTTGCCCCGATTTACAAGGCCCACGATGCGGGCATTCCTGTGCATGTGTGGGTGGATGAGACCCGGCCCCGCAACCAGGGCGCTGCCCTGACGGCCTGGGAGCTGGCTGCACATGGCGTACCTCATGATGTCATCGTCGACAATGCCGGGGGGCACCTGATGCAGCACGGACAGGTCGATATGGTCATCACTGGCACCGATCGCACCACGCGCTGTGGCGATGTTTGCAACAAGATCGGCACTTATTTGAAAGCATTGGCGGCCAATGACAACGATGTTCCTTTTTATGTTGGGCTTCCTGGCCCAACCATCGACTGGACCATTTGCGATGGCTTGTCCGGTGTGCCCATTGAAGAGCGCGATGGCACTGAGGTGACCCATCTTACCGGCCGTAACCTGGCTGGCGATGTGGTTACCGTGCAATTGACACCTGATGGTGTCACGGCCCGCAACCCGGCATTCGATGTCACACCGTCGCGCCTGGTCACCGGCCTGATCACGGAAAGGGGGGTCTGTGAAGCGTCTGAAGCTGGTCTGCTTTCGCTGTATCCCGAAATGGCAGGGGAAAAGGCCCAGTGACTGATCCCAGGAGAGAGGTTCTTAAAGCAGCACAATCGCTGCACCGCGACGGAATGAACGTGGGCACCGCCGGCAACCTCAGCCTGAGGGAGGGGGAGGGTATGCTGATTACTCCTTCCGGCAGGAACTACCTGGAAATGGAGTCGCAGGACATTGTTTTCGTGGGTGCTGATGGCCAGGTGGAAGGAACGGTGAAGCCCTCAAGCGAATGGCGTTTTCACCTTGAGATTTACCAGAATTTCGAAGATGCAGGCGCGATTGTTCACACTCATTCAACGCACGCAACAGCACTTGCATGCCTAAATCTGGACATCCCCGCGTTTCATTATGAGGTGGCGTTTGCTGGTGGCTCAGACATTCGCTGCGCTTCATATGCAACATTTGGCACTTCCGAACTGGCGCATAATATTGTCACTGCACTCAAAGAGCGAAGCGCCTGCCTGATTGGTCACCATGGCCTGGTTTGTTACGGATCCGGGTTGCGCGCTGCACTGGCACTCGCACAGAAAATTGAGCAGTTGTCGCAAATCTACCTGCAATGCCTTTCGGTTGGTGAACCGGAAATTCTTGATGATAAAGAGATGGCAAAGGTAGTGGAAAAGTTTCGCAACTATTCGGGTTAAGTCAGCCAGGGAATCGGTGGTCATAAAAGGGTGGTTTTGATGCGCCACGTCCGCCATCACTCCTAATCGTTAATATCGTTGTCCAATGAAGCACAAATTCCTGTTCGTCGGAGGGCACCACCGCAGCGGTACTTCGCCACTCTACGGACTGCTTTGCTCGGATCGGAGTATCAGCTGTTTCAGGGATACAGGTGTGATTGAGGACGAAGGCCAGTACCTGCAATCGGTGTATCCGCCGAACCGTGAAGTTGGAGGTAAGGGCGCATTTTGCCTGGATGACCGTGCCTTTCTGACAGAACAGTCTTCACTGGTGATCCAGGCAAGGAAAAAGCTGATGTGGGACAATCATTTCATGAAAATACAGACAGCAAGCTTGCTACTCACAACCTTTCTGATTTGTTGTCCAGACACTCTGGTGATGGCGGATGATGCAGAAGCCAGTCATCCTGAATACAGCGTTGTCACCCAGGGTACCCGGGAATTGCTGCGCGCAGACGGCAGTGATTTTGTGAAAATCCTGGTGGATGCTTCCAACCTTGGAGGGAATGAAGTCGAGATCGCGGAAATCACATTTGCGCCCAATTACGTTGGTGGCGGGCATCCGCATGGCTCGATGGAGATCTTTTACGTGTTGTCGGGCGAACTGACCCATGTGGTCAATGGTAAAGGTGCAACCCTGGAACCCGGAATGGTAGGAATTGTGCGGGCTGGCGATACCGTCGAACACATCAACAACGCCGACGTTCCTGTAAAAACACTGGTGATCTGGATTCCCGGGGGCGAAATTGAGCGGTCTTTTGGCGGCGCACAAATGCAGCCCATTGAACCACTCGTAATCGAGGATATGGCCAGATAGTCAGGCTTGAGGGTTATGAATCAACCGGGGTATGGCCACCAGGAGGTATCCTGAATTCCGAAGAAAGAAACATGCGTCCAGGATGGTCTTTTTCAGGGATCATGATGAAAACGATGTTTCGAGGCCGTAAAAAACGGCGCATGTTCTCCCGTTACCATCCTTCAGGATGGGCGTTCCTGGGTGCACTCATCTATAGCCTTTTATCCAGCGCTGAGATTTCCGCGCAATCCACTGACCTGCAACTGACCCAGGTGTCCGGCCGCACCGCCATAGTCGATATCACCAATGCCGGAGACGGAAGCGGGCGGCTTTTCCTGGTGGAGCAGGAAGGACGGATATTTGTCCTGGAAGATGGCGTTGAATTGTCTCAGCCTTTCCTGGACATCAGGCAGCAGGTTGGCGCACAGGGCAATGAGCAGGGGCTTTTGAGCATGGCATTTGCGCCGGATTACGCAAGCTCCGGGTATTTCTACATCTGGTACACGGATATCTCCGGAGACACCCTGCTAGAACGCTATCGGGTAAGTTCTGATCCCAATCGCGCGGACGCAAACAGTGGCGAGGTCGTGCTGGAAGTGCGCCAGCCATTCAGCAACCACAATGGTGGTCGATTGCAATTTGGCCCGGACGGAATGCTTTACCTTGGCATTGGCGATGGCGGAGATGGTTTTGATCCGCAGGGAAACGGACAGTTTGGCGGGACGCTGCTGGGCAAGTTAATCCGCATTGACGTTGACCCGTCCCACGGCACTTACGCGATTCCACCTGACAATCCCTTTGCAAACACGGATGCCGTGCTGGACGAGGTCTGGGCGCTTGGGCTACGCAACCCCTGGCGCATCAGTTTTGATTCTATGACGGGTGATCTATACATCGCTGATGTTGGTCAATTGATGCTAGAGGAAGTGAATTTCCAGCCGGCTGACTCAACCGGCGGTGAGAACTACGGGTGGGTGATCATGGAGGGCAGCCAGTGTGTCACGCCCGGCTGTGATCAGGGTGGCCTGACTCTGCCGGTTTTCGATTACCCTCGCGCCTCCGGATGCGCCATCACAGGTGGAGAAGTTTATCGGGGACATGATTATCCTGCTCTGTTCGGCATGTACCTGTTTGGCGACTTTTGTCGTGGCACAATCTGGGGAATGAAGCGCAGCGGCAGTGACTGGCAGGTCACGGAGCTGGCCGACACCAGCCATTTGATTGTCACTTTTGGTCTGGGTGAAAGCGGTGATGTTTACGTATCCGGGCGAAACTCGGGCGTATTTCTGCTGCGCGATGGATCGGAACCACCGGGATTTAGCATCAACCCAGGGTTGAACGATGCCTGGTTCAATCCGGCAACCCCGGGTCAGGGCTTCTTCATCACGGTTTACCCAAACTCTTCCGAGATTTTCCTGGCCTGGTTTACCTATGACACTGAGCGTCCTGACCCGTCTGTACAAGCCAGCCTGGGCGATGCCGGACATCGCTGGCTGACTGCATTCGGGAGCTATTCAGGCGAGTCTGCTGTGCTGGAAATCGAACTGACTTCCGGTGGGGTGTTTGACATGATCCAGCCGGCACCACAGCAGGCTCTTGATGGTGAAATCCTGCTGGAATTCGATGGCTGTAATTCCGGAATGGTCACTTTCGATATTGATTCAATCGGGCAACAGGGCCAAATTCCCATTGAACGCATCGCGCTGGACAACGTGGGTCCTTGTGAGGCTGCACAGTAGAAGCCTTGTTTTTCGAAGCGGCAGTCGGTCGGTTGCAATCACGTGGTGTTGCTATGCCGTTCACGCGAGGGTCGGCATTTAAAAACGCCGATCCCATCGCGTGAACGATCAAACATCAGGTTCCGTTGTTTTTGCCAGCGCAGGGCAGTAAGCCTGCCGGGATTTCTAGCCGGCCTTGCGTACCCACGCGGTGCACCAGCCATTGGCGTTGACCATTTTTCCGGGAAAAATCCCGCAACCGCCCAGGTCCTCTCCTTCTGCACCCTGGAAAAGCTGACAGTTGTTGCAAAACTGGTCTTCCGAGCGCTGTGGGTATTGCTGTGCATCAACCGTGGTTGCGTCCTGCTTGTAGCCAAGCGCCGCGGCCTGGGCATTGGCTTCATCAAGCTCTTCTCCCTGGGCGAGCAGGGTAATTGGAATACCTGCGAGTGCAGCAGTGCCGCCCGCAGCAATCGTTGAGCGCAGAAGTTTTCTGCGAGTCATTCTTGTTCCAGGCATTGTTGAGCTCCTTTGTTCTGTTTGTTCACATGAAAGATACACGACGGACCTGAACCGTTGCTGAACCGTCATGAAATCGAAATGATTACAGCTCAAGTCTGCAACAGCGACTGTGGAAATTCTGTGAAGAGCCATCTGACAACACTTTTGATCTTCACAGGATTGTGACAGTACTCACGATATGCTGTTGTGTTGGCATTCGAGCCAAGGGCCTTTGAATCGGCACCACTTTGTGAGGAAACCCAATGGGCGACAAAGTACTGACAATACACACATCGCTGAGCGAAGTGTTTTCATTCGTGGTGAAAATACTGGGACCCGAGAAGAGCTACTACTGGCTTGCGATCGTTTACGGCATTGGCATCAGTGTGCTGTCCCTGGCACTTCCGATATCGGTTCAGATGGTGGTCAACACGGTGGCGCATACCGCCCTGACTACCCCGCTGCTGGTGCTGACACTGACCCTTTTTGGACTGTTGATGGTAGCGGGATTACTAAATGCGCTCAGGATCCACCTGATGGACTTGTTCCAGAGACGTTTTTATGCCCGCATGGTCTCGGAGATTGCGCTTCGCTCCATCTACGCGCTCAACCCATTTTTTCAGGACTACAACAAGGGTACATTGTTTAATCGCTATTTTGACATTGTCGTGGTTCAGAAAACCCTGCCTAATCTGCTGGTGGGTGGATTTGCGATCGTGTTACAGGCCGCGGTCGGTTTTGTGCTGGTCTCGCTCTATCATCCCCTGTTTCTGCTGTTCAATATCGTACTGATTGGTACCATCTGGCTGGTCTGGTTGCTGTGGGGAGGTCGCGCGATCCGTTCCGCGATAGCGGTTTCCAATCGCAAGCATGCAGCCGCCGCCTGGGTCGAAGGTCTTGGTGCCTCCAATGGTTTCTTCAAGTCAGAACATCATATTGCTGAGGCGTTACAGCGCACTGATGCTGTCACCCGGGAATACGTCGACCAGCATCGAATTCATTTCCGACATAACTTTTCACAGACCCTGTGTTTCCTGTTTCTTTATGCTTTGGCGAGCGCCGGGCTTTTGGGTCTGGGTGGTTGGCTGGTGATTCAGGGCGAGCTGTCCCTTGGGCAACTGGTTGCTGCAGAACTGGTGCTCTCGGCGGTGTTATTTGGCTTGTCACAGATGGGCACTTACCTTGCGTACTTTTACGAGTTATGTGCTGCTATTGATGAACTGGCTTTGTTCTATGATGTTGAACAGGAGGATCTGGAAGAGCAGTCGGGGGCCTTTGAGGGTGACGCCTCGATCGAGTTTGTCAATGCCATTGGCGATGCGCGTGGTCAGATGGTTTCACTGGATTTCGTCATACCAAGTGGCGCCCTGGTGTTCGGATCGGCGGCAAGTCATGGGGTCCAGCGCGAAGTGACGAACATTCTGAAACGACACATTGCGCCTAAAGGCGGCTACGTCACGATCGGTCAGCAGGACATCATGGGTATTCCGGCTCATCAGTTGCGACAGCAGGTGATCGTACTCGACAGGCCCAACGCTATTGAAATGACCATTCGGGAGTATCTGAACCTCAGCGGCGAGGGAACTTCCTCATCCCGAATACTCAGGACGCTCAGGGCTGTGGACCTGGATGTGGCAGTTTCACAACTGGAAGATGGGCTCGACACGCGCATTGCAGCCACAGGCTGGCCGCTTACAATCAGCGAAACCATGCAACTCAAGCTGGCGGCAGCGATCATTGCGAGCCCAAGGGTGCTTGTCCTTGGTCAGCTCTTTGACACCATGAGTGGAGACGTGCTGCGCGCTTCCCTGGAACTTCTTCGCCAGGAATCTGAAACGACTGTGATCTATTTCTCGAGCCGACCCCCGGGCATCGAATTCGATTTCTATCTTTACCTTGGATATGAGGCCCAGTCGACTCATGACAGCTTCGAAGAGCTGTGCCGGAAACTCGATGAAGGCCCCTGTGGATCGGCTCAATCCGGTTCCGATGGGCGCGATCCTGTCCCTGCAATGTAATGGAAGTCAGATTGTGACGCGACAAGAGAAACATCACGAATATTTCCAGACCCTGGCTGAGCAGAAAACGCCACGCGTGATGCGCGCCATTGGCTGGATGATCGCCCTGGGCCTGATTTCGGCAGCCGTCTTTCTGACGCTTGTTCCGTGGGTACAGACAGCATCGGGTTTTGGAACGGTCACGTCACTGAATCCCAATGACCGACTGCAGGAGATTAATGCACTTGTTTCCGGTCGAATTGCCGAATGGTACGTTCGCGATGGCAGCCATGTTGCGGTGGGCGATCCCATCGTGCGCGTGGTTGATAATGATCCGCGCCTGATTGAGCGGTTGACCGCAGAGCGTGCACAGATCGAGGCAAAGCTGCGCTCTGCGGAGAAGGCCGTGGAAACGGCGCAACTTGACGTCAATCGTGCCGAGGAATTGCTTCGCGAGGGTCTCGCATCTCAACGCCAGGTTGAGCAGGCTCGCATCCGTGTTGAGGAATTACGCACTGGCGTGGCGGAAGCGGCGGCTGAACTGACCCGGGTCGATGTCAATCTCTCGCGGCAATCGATGCAGGTTGTTCGCGCGCCGCGCGACGGAGTCATTTTGCAGGTTGCCACGGGCGCAACTGCAAACTTCGTCAGCGCAGGTGATGTGGTGGCATCGTTCGTTCCCGACAATGTACCGCGAGCCATTGAGCTATATCTCGAAGGACGCGACGTGGCACTGGTCAGCCCGGGCGCGTTGGTGCGTTTGCAGTTCGAGGGCTGGCCAATGATGCAATTCAGCGGCTGGCCTTCACTGGCGGTGGGTACTTTTAGCGGCAAGGTGGTTTCGGTCGATCCGTCGGCGCAGGCCAATGGACGTTTTCGCGTTCTGGTCACCGAGGATACGGAGGCCGAAACGCCATGGCCGGATGATCGTTTTGTACGCTACGGATCAAAGGCCCGCGGCTGGGTGCTCCTGGAAACCGTGCCTGTGGGTTTTGAGATATGGCGCAAGATGAATAATTTTCCGCCGAATCTTCCATCCGGCTCAGCGCCTCCAACCGGTTCGTGATGATGCGATATCTGATCCCATTCGTTGCTTCTATGGTGTGGCTGGCGCCAGTGAAAGTCTTCGCCCAGGGTGAAGCGGATATCCTGCGTCCCGAGTCAGTGCTTGAGGCATCAGCGGAACACTTTCCTGAAATTCTCAAAGGGATGGCCCTCCAACGGGGTGCTGAGGCCGGTGTTCTGGAAGCCCAGGGGGCGTTTGACCTGGTTTTTGATGGCGAGGGATTCAGTCGGGTGGATGGCTTTTACGATGGCACCGCGGTGGCAGGCAAGGCACGTCAGCGGTTTCGTAACTATGGGGGCGAGTATTACGCCGGCTATAAGATCTCGAATGGTACGTTTCCCATCTACGAGGACATCTGGTACACCAATACGGGCGGAACGCTGAGTGTCGGCGCGCTGTTTGCATTGCTGCGGGACCGCGAAATTGATGATGACCGTTATGCCGCAACCGATGCGCGTCTGGCCAAGCGCCAGGCCGACCTGGATCTTTTGCTGACCCGAATCGGAGTGCAGCAACGTGCCCTGATGGCTTACTGGGATTGGGTTGCAGTCGGGCGCAAGCTGGCGGTTTATGAAGATCTGTTGCTGATTGCAACGCAGCGCCAGGTAGGATTGACCGAGGAAGTCAGACGCGGTGCGCGCGCGGAATTTTTCCTGACCGAAAACCAGCAAAATATCACCCGCCGACAGACATTGGTAACGGTTTCGCGCCGGGATTTCATGATTGCAGCCAACAATCTCGGTTTCTACTTTCGCGACGGTCAGGGCAGGCCTCAACAGCCAAGCCAGGCACAGTTGCCACCCGTTCGGCCGGTTACTGCCTGGAATGAACCGGGAGAATTACCCATCACCACGGCAGGTGAAGCGCTCGACCGGCGCCCGGAGCTGGCGCGTTTGCGCAATACAATCGACCGCGTCAGGAACGAGATCCAGCTGGTCGAGAACGATCTGAAACCCCGGCTTGATTTCGGTGTGGAGATGCAACAGGGACTGGGCGCTGTGGCTGAGGGCGGACCATCACGCGATTCATTCGACGCCATCCTGGCCATGAAATTCTCCGTGCCGTTTCAGCAGCGTGAAACACGGGGTCGGCTGTTGCGCGCCGAGGCGGAACTCGAAGCAAAGCAGCAGGAGAAACGTCTTCAACAGGAAAGAATAGAGCTTCAGGTTCGCAATATCCTGCTTGAACTGGCCTTCGCGCGGCAGTTGTTACAGTTGGCGGCGGCTGAAGCACAACAGTCTGCTGTCATTCGGGATGCCGAAATCAAACGCTTTCAAAGCGGTGCCAGTGACTTTTTCCTGGTCAACGTACGTGAAGAAACCGCGGCTAACGCACGCGTGAAGTTTCACGATGCCGAACTCACCACGCGCATTGCCAGGGCCACCTACGATGCAGCCGTGGTTGACTACGAGCGACTGGGTCTGGGCCATCTGGTCACAGGGGCAATGGGAAGATAAGTTAAGGGTTCAAGCCCCCGATGCCGGCTAATCTTCGCTATCGCGCTGTACTTCTTCGACCGGTTCCTCTTCTTCAGCATCTTCTTCCTGTTCTTCTGCCAGAGTGGCGTCCAGATAATATTGCTGGTCGCCGTAATAGTCGTCCAGCGCGTGCTCAGAGGTCAGCGGACTCAGGTAGTGTTCTTCCGTCATGCCTTCCCTGTTCATCGCCAGTCCGGTCAGGCAGGCTTTCACAACATGCGCGCTGTTGAGGGTGGTTTTGTATGTTGGATCCAGCGCCGGATGAAGTTCTACCAGGTCGAAACTGACCACGTTGGATTCAGCACATAGACGCCGCACGATGGTGATGGCCTCGCGCATGTTGATGCCACCAGGGACAGGCGTGCCAGTGGCGGTTGCATATGCCGGATCCAGTACATCAATATCGAAGGAGATATGAATTTTGCGTCCTTCTTCACTGGCCTCGGCCACGACGCGGTCGATGACTGCATCCCAGCCGCGTTTTTCGACTTCTGCCATGGTGTGATAACGCATCCCCTGCTCACGCATCCACTCAAAACCTGACTTGTCTGGCCCCCGTGAACGCAGGCCGACCTGGATGTAATCGGCGGCGCGGACATGGCCTTCGTTGATCAGTCGGTATACGGGAAGCCCGTGGCTGATCAGGTGGGCGCCACCCCACCAGGCATCGTAGTGTGAATCGAAGTGAATCACCGATACCTTTTCCTTGCCGTAAACGTCAGCCAGCGCAGCGACGTTCGGGTACTCCAGTGAATGATCGCCACCGATGATGATTGGTATGACCTCTGCTTCGACAATCTCACGGACAACATCACGAACATGCTGCATTGAGCGTTCTGTGCTGTTGTTGTCAATGGCGATGTCACCGTAGTCGACGATATTAAGGACTTTCGATGCATCCACCTGGACGTACTGGTCGCGATCACCCATCGGCCAGCCATAAAGGCGCATGTCAGTGGTGGCCTGCTCACCCGAATCACGCCATCCCGAGCCCATGTTGAGGGGCGCGCCGACAATGGCGACATCCACTTCACCTTCTATCAGGTCCTGCTGGGTAAGAGCCAGCGCGTGGTAGCCAAAAGTCGGCGGGCCGCCAGAGCCGTTGTAGCGACCAAGCTCCATTGGGCCATCCTCCCGGGCAGGGTCCATTGATCTTGGGCGGATCGCACGCCAGGCATTAAATTCTTCAGAATCGGTATTGAACGGAATATTCGGTGCATCACGATCCTCGGCGTACCGGATGAGAGAAACCACCTGCTGCATGGCATTCACCCAGGCCTTGACCTCTTCCGGTGTGCGGCCTTCAAGCTCCTCGACCGTATCGTCAAGTGAGCCTGCAAAAGCGCGGGCATCAACGCTTTGGAGAAACTGGATTTCTTCTTCGCTCAGTAACTCGAGTTTTGGCGCCACGCTTTCGGGTAACTCAATGGTTTCGCTTTCTTCTTCGCGTGGATCTTTGGTTTCAAAAGGGTAAGGTGCCTCACCAATCACGTGTTCCGGTGTGTGGCGTGATTCCCCTGCATGACCAAAGGTGCATGTTGTTACCATGAACAGCAATAAAACCGTGCGCCTGATGAGATTCAATTCATTCATTTCAGCACTCCTTATCGCTGGCCATGATCAAGCGCAAGAGGATGGATATAGTCCGGTTTGAGCCCCGCCTTGCGGACTGTCATGCCGGCCAGGCAGGCATTCAACACGGCATTGGCATTCAGTGCTGACAAACGCGAGTAGTCCATCACAGGTGCCAGGTCAGTGATCTGAAAACCCACGATCTCCCTGGCAGCGCATACGTGGCGAATGACCCGGGTGATTTCATCGATCTCAGCGCCGTTGGGTTCAATGCGCCCTGCAGCCACCATTTCACTGGGTTGAAGTACGCTGACGTCAATCGAAACAAAAAACGCATTTGGGCCGCGCTCGACTTCTCGCTGTACTTCTTTCAGGACCTTGGCATAGCCCCGTTCCCGGATTTTCACCATGGTGTGATATCGCACGCCCTGGTCCCGTAGCCAGCTCAGGTTGCTGACATCAACATCCGCTCCACGCAGACCGAACAGGACGGTTTCCTCGCCTTCAACAATGTCCTGGTCCAACAGGCGGAAAAGGGCCTGCCGGTCGGATATGGTGTGGTCAGAATGCCGTTCGACATCCGGATGCGCGCTGAAATGCACCAGGCCGAATGACCTGGTTCCATGAACCTGCGAAAGCCCCCTGACGCCCGGGTACAATATCGAGGTGTCACCGCCAACCATCATCGGAATGGCGCCTGTGCTGGCCGTTTCGGCGATCATGTCTGAAATGTGGTCGATGGAGCGTTCGGTGCTCATTCGATCGACCCGGATGTTTCCATAGTCAACGATAGACAGCACTTCAAAAGGTTTTAGCAGCGATTGACCATCGGGTGCCGCGATGGTATTGAGAGCTCGCATCTCAAAAGGTGCCCAGCCAGCATCACGTTTGCCACTGCTCATATCGTTTGGTACGCCAACGATGGCGACATCAACATTTCCAGCCACCAGGTCTTCAGGCCAGATGGCCACGTTGGCACCACCAAAAGTCGGGACCCCGGAACTTGGATTCAGATAGCGATGTACACTGAACGGACCAGGTTCGCGTTCCATGTCGCGCAGTTCCGGTGTGGTTGTTACGCCATGATTGAACCGCTTGCTGTCAAGGTTCAATGGCGCTGCGCCCATGTCGCGATCTTCGGAGTAACCCATTTGCTCGGCCACCGACATCAGGTCATTGAGAAGCATCATCATGCTTTCGGCGTCACGGGTGGCCAGTTCGTGTGTCAGCTGGCGTTCAGGGATGATTTCAATGGCAGCACCGGAGGTGATGAATGCTTGTTGCTGTTCATCAAGAGCGTTAACTTTGCCGCTCAGTTCTTCAGGCACATCCCATTCAGCCGGGATCGGTCCGACCTGGAAGACCACCAGGCAAAGAAATAGCAGGCGGATTCCCCTTGTTGTCCTGTTTGTTTCCAAGGGCGTGTCCTCAAGTTGAATGTGTCTGGAATGGTAATTGACCACAGTGTGAACCTGCAATCAGTCGCATATCCTTAATCCGGTTGTCGCAAAGCATATAGAGAAAATACGGACGCTGCCTTACTCTCTGTTGCTGGCTTGATAAACAATCTCGCAGAAGGACGGCAAGTGCTCCTCATTTCGTTTCGCAGACTATTCATAGGGTTACTGGTGCTTTTTTGTTGTTCTTTGGCACTGGCCGAAGATGATGTGTCTGACCCGTCTCGCTTAAGTGGATTTTTCTTCGACCCTTCACATGATGGCGAGGGCTTTGTCATTGATGTGCTGCCCACGGGCGGCGTCACGGTTTACTGGTTTACCTACGATTCCGAGGGAAACCAACGATGGTTCCTGGGCGTTGGCCAGTTTGACGATCACTCAATTCATGTTGATGAGTGGATTGTGACGAGCGGCGGGCGGTTCGGGGAAGAATTTGTTTCCGAAGATGTGGAATTCAGCGTGGCGGGTGATGCTGATTTTGTCATCAATGACTGTGACCATATGACCGTCAACTACACCATCGACGGAAACCCGGGTCAGCAACAATTACAGCGTTTGAGTGGCCTTGCTGATGCTTCCTGCAATGGAATCCGCAGCCACCGTTCGGGCCTGGGCGGTGCTTTCTATGATCCGCAACGCAATGGTGAAGGCATCGTGCTTCATGTCATCGATGAACGGCGTGCACTGCTGGTCTTCTTCGGTTATGACCAGCATGGCGAACAGATGTGGGTGCTCGGCGACGGCGAGATCGAGGGTGACGAACTTGTGTTTCAAGCCCCCTTTTCCACGCGCGGCGGACGGTTTGGCCCGGATTTCAACCCGGATGATGTCGTTCAGCTTCCCTGGGGTGGTATGCGACTCTCGCTGGCCTGTGACAGCAATGATTTTTTCTACCAGGCCCTGGATCCCGAATTGGGTACCGGGCAGCTAAACCTGGAGCGCTTGTCCGGGCAGGCTGGTGTCCTGTGTGATGAAGGCTCAACTTTTGAATTGCCAAAGCTCAGTTGTAATGAATATCAGCGTGAACTGCTCACCAGTGGGTACCTGTCAGGCGGGTCTCTTAATCGCATTATTCCCAACCAGGAACTAACGCCCGCTGCCGATTGTGCACCGGCATTGCATCAGTTCCAGGGAGAGCTGCACATTACCGGGGGAAGTTACAGAATCTCCGGTGCTGATGGAAACAGTCAAAGCACCTTTCCTGATTTGCGTGTCGATTTCACATCAGTGGAAGACCGAATTGTATCCATCAACCCGGATCTGATTCGCAGCCGGACAAACAATGAGTGGCGATATGTGTTTGGAACCGGACAGAGCTGGTCGGAGCCTGGTGATGATGGCTGGTCCCGGGCCGCGATTCCGTTCACGATGTCACATTTTCAATGGAATGCGGCACGTCATGGGCTATTCAGTTTTCTTTACCGCGAAAATGAAATCAGCCGCGTTCAATTCCAGGTCACCCAGGAAAATATTCCATGGGAGGATGACCTTGATTATTACGGAAGGCTCGACGCGCGTTTTACCACAGCTGAACCGGAAAAAGCTTATGTTAGCGAGCGCGCCTGGCGAAGGGACATGGCGATGCGATTTGAGACCGCGCCATGGCCTGATCTGCCTGACATCGTCAATTCTTTCGCGCTCATTGATTTCAATCGCGATGTTCCTGAGCACAAGCTTAGTCAGGCGGGCGTGCTGCTGGACGATATGCTTTATCTGCAACCTGCTTTTACCCGTTCCGGCACTCACCCTTATCCGGAGGAAATGCGTCACGGTGCATTCTCGGTTTCCAAGACTGCCGGTGGTGCTGTGGCCTTGCTCTACCTGGCCCAGGCCTATGGCCCGGAGGTCTATGATGAGCTGATTCGAGACCATATCAATGTAACCGCCAGTCACAATGGCTGGGACAATGTCACTTTTGGCGATACTTTGTCCATGGTCACGGGTGTTGGTGATGCTGCACCATTTCCCACGGCAGACGCGACTTTCGCCGACGAAAACGCCGATTCCAATCCCAATTGGCAAACATTCAATTATTCGTCTTTTCTGAATGATCGCCTTGAAGGTGCTTTTGGATTTGGCAATTTCCCCTGGGGTCCGGCAGAAGTGATGCGCTATAACTCTGCTCACACAATGATCCTTGGCGTTGCCCTTGATAACTACCTGAAATCAAAAGAAGGGCCCGATGCTGATTTGTGGAACACCCTTAATCGTGAAGTCTTTCAGCCGATCGGGATTCGCTGGCTGCCATCCATGCGATTGAATATTGACGCGGAAACACCGGGGCCGGTACCCATGGGTTGGGGCCTGGTGCTGAGTATTCATGATGCAGCCCGCGTGGCCGAGTTGCTTCAAAACGATGGCGAATTTAACGGCCAACAGCTGCTTCACCGGGAGATGACCCGCCGCACGATGCGAAAGGATCTGGATTTTGCATGGCGAACATCGGCATGGACCCAGCTGAGAATCGATCGATGGGTGCCAACGCAATATCTTTATGGCACCTGGTCATCCGGAGTCTCCGTCAGCCCTGGGTGCCAGCTGATCGGTTCACGCATGGAGGGGCTGGGCGGTAATTTTGTAGTCATGATGCCCAGCGGCGTGAATTTATTCCGGTTTGCTGATGCTGATGTTTATGACCCAGGTGCCCTGATGGTGACCGGTGAGCGAATTCGGTCCAGTTGTTCGCCCTGACAGATTCTCGTCACCAAACATTCGAAAAACAGTTCGTCGAGCCAGCCTCGGGTAGAATCGCGTGGGCGAATCAATTTATGACGTTTCTTTTCATTAATGATTCAAGTGAGTCCGGTAGTATGCCGTTAAACGAATTTCGGAAAAATCATGCGAATTTCTATTGTTGGGAGTGGATACGTTGGCCTCGTTAGTGGAGCCGGGTTTTCGCAGGTTGGGCACCATGTTTTGTGCATGGATCGCGATGCAGAGCGGATCGAGCAGTTAAGGCAGGGCATCACACCCATTTTTGAGCCCGGCCTGAGTGAAATGCTGGCAGAAAACCTGTCGCAGAATCGCCTCAGTTTTACAACGTCCATTGAAGACGCGGTCGACCACGGCGAGATCCTGATGATTGCAGTGGGTACGCCCGCTGATGAAGACGGCTCAGCTGACCTGAGCCATGTTCTGGCTGTGGCCGGTGATATTGGCCGTCATGTGAACAAGCCACTGCTTGTGGTGGTTAAATCAACTGTTCCGGTTGGGACCTGTCACCGGGTTAAAGTTGAAATCGACCGACAGCTTGAAGCGCGCGGACTGGAACTGGAAGTGGCCGTTGCTTCCAATCCGGAGTTTTTGAAAGAGGGCGCTGCCATCTCGGATTTCATGAAACCCGATCGAATTGTCGTCGGGACTGACCAGGAGAATTCAGTTGAACTGCTGCGCGAACTTTATGCGCCATTTAATCGCAATCACGAAAAACTGCTGGTGATGGATATCAAGTCATCCGAAATGACCAAGTACGCAGCCAACACCATGCTGGCCACCAAGATCAGCCTTATGAACGAGATGGCCAATATCGCTGCCGAGGTGGGTGCTGATATTGAGCAAGTGCGCATTGGCATTGGTTCTGATCCGAGGATCGGATATTCATTTATCTATCCGGGTGCCGGCTACGGCGGTTCCTGTTTTCCCAAGGATATTCGCGCCCTGTCTGCGACAGCCCGCCAGCATGGTTATGAGGCGAGATTGATTCATGCCGTAGATACGGTAAATGACAGGCAGAAAAACATACCATATCAACTACTTGAAAAACATTATCAAGGTGATTTATCAGGTAAGAAAATTGCGCTTTGGGGCCTGGCTTTCAAGCCCAACACGGACGATATGCGGGAAGCGCCTTCGATTAACTTCATCAATTCTGTTCTTGATGCAGGTGGCCAGGTCTGCGCGCATGATCCACAGGCCGCCGATGAGGCCACGCATCGTTTCGAAGGCCGGGATGGGTTCACGGTAGTGGACGACCCGTATACCGCAATCGACGGTGCCGATGCCCTGGTATTAATGACAGAATGGCGGCAATACTGGGCGCCGGACTTTCAGAGAATGTCCGGGGAGATGAACCAGAAAGTCATCGTTGATGGCCGAAACATCTGGTCACCACAGCGGGTCAGGCAGCGTGGTTTCAGTTATTACGCCATCGGTCGTTCCTGACCCGGCGACACCCGAATCAACCCATTGGTATCAATGACCCAACTCGTTAAACTCGTCTGATGCAATTTGAAAAACTGACTTTTGATAATCTGAAGACTCTGGTTGGCTGGGCCCAACAGGAAGGATGGAATCCGGGGCCATATGATGCCCGGGTTTTCTGGGAAACAGATCCGGACGGATTTTGGGGCTATCGTGAAGAGGGAAAACTGATCGCGGGTGGTGCGCTGGTGTCCTATGACGGCCTTTTCGGATTTATGGGACTGTTTATCGTCCATCCTGATCATCGCTCAAAAGGGATTGGTCGGGAACTCTGGTACCAGCGCAGGGATATGTTGCTTGCGCGACTGAACGAGGACGCAAGCATTGGCATGGACGGGGTATTGGACATGCAGCCTTTCTACGCGAAAGGGGGCTTCGAGATCGCTTACAGGGATGAGCGGCACGGACGGACTGGTGAGGCGATGTCGCTTGATCCTGCCATTTCGCCGGTGGATGCAACAGATTTCGAATCCATTTCACACTATGATGAAAAGTGTTTTGGCTTTCCCCGACCACAGTTCCTCAGACCCTGGTTGAAGGTTCCTGGAACAAGAGCCCTCAAGTTTGTTCTGGAAGATGAAATGAAGGGCTTTGCAGTTCTGAGAAAGGCACATGTCGGGTACAAGATCTGTCCCTTGTTTGCTGACAATTTGATGGTTGCAGAGGAACTCTACAAAGCATGCCTGAATTCCGTACCTGGCGAGCCGGTGTACCTGGACATTCCCATGGCCAATCCCGATGCGGTTGCGCTGGTAAATAAATTCGACACTGAATACGTGTTTGAGTGTGCGCGGATGTATCACGGGCCCGCACCCCGGGTGGCACTGGAGAAGGTATTTGGCATTACGACTTTTGAACTGGGTTAAACAGCCAGGCAAGACGTCGCGCAGTCTCACCGGACGATATACTTTCGGCGAAATGAAAATCAAAGCTCAATGTATGTTCTCGGTTCGATCATGAGGCATATCTGTCGATTGGCCTTGTGGCCTGGATTGTTGTTCATATTCTTTTCGGGGTTTTCAGAGGCACAATCCGGGCAACCCCTGGCAGACGCCACACCCCGTTATGCCGTTTATTACAACAGCGATGCGACCCCGCTCTCTGCCGTGCGCAAGAGTGACTATTCTCATGTCATCCTTTCGTTTGTCCGGGTTGTGGCGGATGACGCCGGAAAGCTGGTCATCATGCCGCCGGAGCACATGCTAGGACAATGGAAAAGTGTTTCCGCACTGAAGTCTGCCGGAAAGACCGTAATGATTTCTTTTGGCGGTGGACTGGCCGATACTGCAGAGTACACCGCCCTGGTCGGACGTGAACCCGAGGTCGCCGAGTTGCTGGCAAGCTGGGTTGAGTCAAAAAACCTGGATGGAATTGATATCGACTTTGAGGCGGATGCAATGTTTCACCAGGAGCGTCAACCGAACGTCGGAAATGGCCGCGAGTTTCTTATCGATCTTACCAGGGCATTGAGGCAACACCTTCCTGCGCCGCGATATCTTCTTAGCCATGCGCCGGAGCCTCCCTTCCTGGATCCAGACTGGCACAATGGCCCATACCTGGATGTACTGGCAAATGTTGGTGACCAGATCGACTGGATTGCAGTTCAGTATTACAACAACGGGACCTATGACAACCCGGTTCCCGGTACTTCCGAAATAGCCAGGACAGACACGACTTACGCGGGCCTGACTGACGCATCAGGACATCTGCAATGGCCGCCTCGAAAGGTCATGGTGGGCAAGCCGATCTATCATGCGGATGCGAGCAATGGGCACCTGAGTCCGGATGATGTGATCAGCCAGATCATCAAGCCATTGATTGAAGTCTATGGCGCTGACTTCGGTGGTTTGGTCGGGTGGCAGTATTCTGACCTGACAGACGATCACCGTGCATGGAATTATCGGGTTGGCAGGGCGCTGAAGCGCAAACATAAAAATTAATCAATTCACCAATCAGGGCAGGTATGAATGGCAAACCCAGAACATCAATCAATAATCGACCAGGGCGTTGAAGCCTGGAACGCCTGGCGCGAAGCAAATGAGGATGTTCTGCCGGATCTGAGCGGTGCGGACCTTTTTGAAGCAAGGCTCTCAAGGGTCAATTTCTACTGTACCAACCTCACCAATGCCAATCTTTGCGGTGCAGACCTCAGTCATTCCAATCTGAAAGGCGCTGACCTTGAGGGTGCTGATCTTGAACGGGCCAATTTGAATTGGGCTGACCTGATGGCTGCCAATCTCTATGTTGCAAATCTTCGCCAGTCCCACATCGCTTTTGCCAACCTGACCTATGCCAGGACGAGTGGTGCTGAACTGTTTGAGGGAGATCCGGATCATCTGGAAATCCTGGAAAGTGGCGTAGAAGCCTGGAATGCCTGGAGAAGTGAAAACAAGGGCCTGGTTCCCGATCTGACAGGCGCGCACTTTTACCAGACCGAATTTCACAACATCGATCTTAAAGGTGCGATTTTGCGACGGGCCATTTTTGATGGTTGCTGGTTTTTTGGCGCAGACTTCACTGGTGCGGACCTTGAAGGTGCACGCCTTGCGCGAAGCGACCTGGGTGGCGTGAATTTTTCAGAAGCAAACCTTTCTCGCGCCTGGCTGAGTCTGTGCGGCATGTCCCTTGCCAAATTCAATTCAGCCAGTCTCACCTTTGCCACCCTGCATGAAGCCTCGGCGACCGAGACCAGCTTTAACGGGGCGGATCTTCACGAAGCAGATCTGTGGGGCGCTGATTGTTACAAGGCTGATTTCACAGGCGCAAACCTGGCATTGGCCAATCTGCTGCTGGTCAATCTGGCAGAAGCAAATTTAACCGGGGCAGACCTGAGGGAAGCCTGCCTGGATCGAGCCAGTCTGTCAGAGGCCAACCTGAGTGATGCAGACCTGACAAAAGCCAGCTTGCAGGTCACGACGATGGTGCAAACCAATCTGGCCGGGGCATCGCTTTCGGGTGCCTGTGTCTACGGTATTTCAGCCTGGGGATTGAATCTGGATGAAGTGAAAGACCAGGAAAACCTGTGCATTACTCCCCACGGGGAAGCGGCCGTTATGGTTGATAACCTGGAAATGGCGCAGTTCACATACCTGTTGCTCAATAATGCCAAGATTCGTAATGTCCTTGAAACGGTTGCTAAAAAAGGTGTCCTGATTCTTGGCCGTTTTACTCCCGAGCGCAAAGAGGTGCTTGACGCGGTCAGGGCAAAGCTCAGGGAGCTTGGGTTCGTGCCGATCATGTTTGATTTTGAAGGCGCCAAAAGCAAGGACTTCACTGAAACCGTCAAGATCCTGGGTGGCATGAGCCGCTTCATCATTGCCGATATCACCATGCCCAAATCAAGTCCATTGGAACTGCAATCGACAGTGCCCGATTTCATGATTCCTTTCGTGCCCATCATCTGGGAGGGCGAAGAGCCGTTTTCCATGTTCAGCAACCTGCAGAACAAGTACGACTGGGTATTGGATGTGCTTGAATACCGCGATGCTGACCAACTGGCCACTGTCCTTGAAAAAGCGATTGTTGAGCCCGCCCTCGAAAAGGAATCGCAACTCCTGCCGCGCAAAACTGAAGAGACCCGAAAACGAAAAGCGGAAGATTATTTGTCGTAGTAAAGTAACCGCCACCTGAAATGATCCGGAGACGCTCAATGCGTTTGATTCTTTGCTCAATGGGGCTGTTTTTCGCCCTGAATATTCACGCCCAGCAGGATTTCGAATTCTGGCCTGATGCCGAATACGATCCTTCCATTCCAACCATTGAGTCGGTCCTCGGTCATGCGCCGGGTGAGCGTATCAGCTGGCATCATGAAGCCATCCGGTATTTCGAGGCACTTGCCACCGCGCAACCCAATCGGGTTGAGATTCATCGCTACGCCGAAAGCTGGGAAGGGCGTGAGCTCATTTACGTTGTTTTGACCTCAGAGGAGAATCTTGCGCGAATCGACGAGATCAAGAACAACATGCAAGCCCTGCGTAATGCCGATGTTACGAATCGAGACACGGCCGAACGAATCGTCGCTGATGTTCCAGCGGTGACCTGGCTGAGTTATGGCGTGCATGGCGATGAAATCTCATCAACCGATGCTGCCATGTTGACGGCATATCACCTGCTGGCAGCCCAAAATGATGATCGTGTCGAGGGCATCCTTGAAAATTCGGTTGTGGTGATTGACCCGGTGCAAAACCCTGATGGCCGGGATCGTTTTATCCATGGCTTCGAAATTGCGGAGGGATTGAAGCCGGACCCATTCCGATACAGCGCCGAGCATGATCAACCCTGGCCAAGCGGGCGGGTCAATCACTACCTGTTTGACATGAACCGGGACTGGTTTGTCATGACACAACCGGAAACCCAGGGTCGTGTTGCTGCCTTGCAGGAGTGGTATCCGATTGTGGTGGTTGACCTGCATGAAATGGGCGGTGACCAGACCTATTATTTCGCCCCGGCGGCGGAACCTGCTAACCCGCATGCAACAGCGACCCAGGCTCAGCAGCAGGAGTTATATGGACGGAATAATGCCAGGTGGTTTGACCGATTTGGTATTGATTACTTCCATAGCGATGTTTTCGATGATTTTTACGCGGGTTATGGAAGCTCCTGGCCTTCATATTTCGGCGCAACCGCGATGACCTATGAGCAGGCGGGAGTCGAAGGGCTGATTTTCCGTCAATATGATGGCAATGAGTGGTCCTATGCTGAGTCAGTTCGGAATCATTTCGTGACATCGTTGGCCACAGCAGAAACTGCGGCGACAAATCGCCAGCAACTGCTGCGTGATTTCTACAATTACCAGGTATCAGCGATAGAAGAGGGTGGGTCTGAAGATGTCCGTAGCTATATCATCCCCCGCCAGGCTGATCAGGCTGGTGCCAACCGAATGGTGGGCCGTCTGGTTCGGCAGGGCGTGAAAGTGGGCATTGCCGACAATGATTTTTCAGCTTGTGGTGAAGACTATCCAGCTGGCAGCTACGTCATTGATCTGGCGCAGCCAGGAAAACGCCTGGTGCGAACATTGCTGGATGCAGAGGTTTCCATGGCCCCGGATTACCTGCAGGAACAGGTCAGCCGGCGCGCTCGTGGTGTTGAAACACAAATCTACGATGTCACCGCCTGGTCCGTGCCCCTGATGATGAATATCGAAACCAATGCCTGCAACCGGCTTCCATCAGTTTCAATCACATCGGCTGGAAGCGACCTGGTACAGGAACCAACACTTCCGGAGTCTGAAGCGAAAGTCGCTTACCTGGTGCCATGGGGTGAAGCGACAGCAGTAAGATTTATGTCGCATGCATTGCAGGCAGGTCTGAGAGTCAAGAGCAGCGACGAAGCATTCACTTTGAATGGAATCCGTTACCCGGGTGGCACGGTGATCATTGATATTGCAGATCAAGCCAACGATGTCCATCAAAAGGTTCGTGATATTGCCAGGTCGTCGGGTGCGCATATTGAAGCCATTGACACTGGCTGGGTGTCTGCTGGTCCCAGCCTTGGGTCTGACAGGGTTGTTCGACATAACGTGCCGAAAATCGCATTGGCCTGGGACACACCCACCAGCCCCTACAGTGCAGGGCAAACGCGCTTCATCATCGAACGTCAGTTTGACTATCCGGTGACCGTGATTCGCACATCCCGCATGGCCACCATCGATCTGAATGATTTTGAAGTTCTGATTTTGCCCACGACTTCTGGAGACTACAAAGATGAATTCGGTGAATCCGGAGTTGAAAATCTGCGTGACTGGGTGAACAAGGGTGGCGTTTTGATCGGACTGGGTGATGCCAATGAGTTTCTTGCCGACCCCGCCGTGGACCTGATCTCAATCAGGCGCGAAAACGCCTATCTGCCCGAAGACGAAAAAGTGGACGAAACGGGCGCCGAAGATGAAGAACCCACGGTAGACGGTACATTATTAAGCGGCGAAGAAGACTATCGATCCTCAATCAGGCCCATCCAGGCACCACCGGAAAATGTTTCGGGTGCGCTCCTGAGAGCTGAAGTCACCAACGAGCATTGGTTGGGCGCCGGAGTGGCTTCAACCATAAACGTGCTGGCCCGGGGAACCGGAGTCTATACGCCTTTGCGTCTCGACCAGGGCGTCAATGTTGCCAGATTTGCAGCTGTGGAAAAACTGGTAGCCAGCGGTTTTGTCTGGCCGGAAAACAGGGACCAGCTTGCTTTCAAACCATTTGCAGCGGTGCAGCCATCGGGTAAGGGATTCGTGATTGCCTTTACTTTCGATCCCACGATTCGCGCATACCTGGATGGACTGAATGTCATCCTGATGAATGCCATTTTCAGGGGTGCTGCCCATGCCCGCCCATTGCATTAAAAAAGAAAAACCCAGGTGTTTTTTTGACCTATACTTTGCTTCTTTCCGGCGCATTGTGCGGCTGAATTCTCATCAAGGAATCGAATATGGAACAAGCCCAGAGCCTGCCTTCAGGCCGTCCCGCAAATTTTTTATTTGTGTCGTATGACGGACTGATTGGTGACATTGCCTGGCAGGTATTGAAGGAAGGTCACGAGGTCCGCTATTCGGTCAAGAGTGAAAAGGATCGGGAGGTGGGTTCCGGTTTTGTACCCATGGTTGAAGACTGGCGGGCCGAGGTCGACTGGGCAGACGTCATTGTGTTTGACGACGTGCTTGGGATGGGCGCAGAGGCTGAAAAACTTCGTGCGCGTGGCAAACACGTGGTGGGTGGCACGGCATACACCGACATGCTTGAAGATGACCGTTCCTTTGGCCAGGAAGAGCTGAAAAAACACGGCATATCCATCATCCCATATCGCCATTTTGATGGCTTCGAGGAAGCGATTTCCTTTGTGCGTAATAATCCCGGGCGTTATGTGATCAAGCCTTCCGGAGAAGCCCAGAACCTCAAGGGCCTGCTGTTCGTGGGTGAAGAGGAAGATGGCTCTGACGTTGTCCAGGTTTTGGAGGACTATCACCAGGCCTGGGCTGAAAAAATCCCCAGCTTCCAGTTGCAAAAACGCGTGGTGGGCGTGGAGGTTGCGGTGGGTGCATTTTTTAACGGCAATGAGTTTGTTCACCCGATCAACGTTAATTTCGAGCACAAAAAACTGTTTCCGGGTGACCTTGGGCCCTCGACCGGCGAGATGGGCACCGCGATGTTCTGGTCAGGTCCCAATCGAATGTTCAATCAGACCCTCAGGCGCCTTGAGCCAAAGCTGGCTGAAGAGGGTTATGTCGGCTACATCGATCTGAACTGTATTGTCAGTGCCAACAATATTTACCCATTGGAGTTCACTGCGAGATTTGGCTATCCCACAATTTTCATTCAGCAGGAGGGTATTACCACTCCGATCAGCGAATTGCTTGCGGGACTGGCTTCAGGAGAGCTGAAAAAATTCAAAACCAGGTCTGGCTTCCAGGTGGGTGTGCGAATCGTGGTACCGCCATTTCCATTCAGTGATCCGGAAACTTTCAGGGTCAAGTCCAAGGATACCGTGATTCACTTCCGCAAGGGTAAGGAAGGCGTTCATTTCGAGGACGTCAAGCTGGTCAATGATGAGTGGCTCATCACCGGTTCTTCAGGTGTCATCCTTGTGGTCGTGGGCACTGGCCCCACCATGCGACAAGCACAAAAGCAGGCCTATGCGCGGGTCAGGAACCTGATTATCCCGCATATGTATTACCGCGTTGATATTGGCAACCGCTGGTTCGAAGACAGCGATCGCCTGCACAACTGGGGTTACCTGCGCGAGTCATGATTCACACACTTACATCTGAATCACAGTGCCGTGACGCCTGGCAGGCGCTTTCCCCGCGTCAGCGCGCTTGGGATGAATGGGATCTGATGTTTGCGTTTCATGACGAAGAGCGGTTCCAATTTCACTTCCTGACACATGAACGTGGCGGCCAGATTGATGGATTGATTCCGCTGGTGGAGAACCTGGTTGAAAAGCGGTTTGAGTTATTTGGCGGAAGTTACCCTGATGGCCGGGTACTTTGGCTTCGGCCTGATGATTTTCCCAGGTTTTATGAACAACTTCCTGAAAATACAGTATTTTTCGATCTGAGTGGCCCCTGGGTTGATGGTCTCCTCAATACTGTTTCTGAGTACACAGAAAACTTTACGGAACAGGATGACCGCTTTTTTTTGATTCCAGCTAAGTTCGACCATGATTTCGTTAACCACATCAATACTTTTTCCACCGACAAGCGCAAGGGTTTCCTCTACGACCTGAGAAAGATTCGCGAAAAAGGCCCGGTCCTGCATTGGAGCGATGAAGATGCATCCGACCTGTTCATCAGGCTTTCCAATCTGCGCTTCGGGGCAGAATCAGATTATGCCGATGAGTCAAACCAGGCCGAATTGCGGCGTGTCATCCGGGAACTGAAAGCCCACAACAACTTGCGCACACTGGTGATAGAGATGGACGGCCAACCACATGCGGTGTCCATGACAGCTCACTATGGCAAATCAATGGTGGCGCTCTATTCGGCCAGCAATATGGAATACAAAAACCTTGGCAAACTGCTGAACGTGGAGACCATCCAGGAAGCCTGTCGTCTTCGCGTGGATGAAATCAGTTACATGACCGGCATGACATGGAAAGCGGCATGGAAGATGGACAACGAACCCTGCCGGACTTTCAGGAAACCGGCCAGACCACCTGCTTTGCCAGCTTCACCCGAAAACTCGAATCCTTAGTGCAGTATTGGGGTTAGGCATGGATTGGCAGGAATTTCGGTCCCGCCCTGTACTTTCAACACTGTTCGATGTGATTGTGCTTGTCGGAGTCATGGTGGCCATTCATGCCTGGCAAACACGTGACCTGCCACTGGCTGAACCAGCGCCGGCCCGGCCACTGCTGACCCTGGAAGGCGTTGCAGCTCAATCACCGATTCATGAAGGTGAGGTGGGCGTGGTGTACTTTTTTGCACCCTGGTGCCACGTCTGTCGCGCCAGCATGGGGAATCTCGATGACCTGGTTGCTGATGGAAATGTCGCATGGGCAAGTGCGATAGCGCTCGATTACGAAGACACCCGGTCGGTGGAAAACTTCGTTGAAGAAGTGGGCATTTCTTTCCCGGTATTGATGGGGCAGGGGCAGGAAGTGATTGATTGGGGTATCAGGGGATATCCAACCTATTTTGTGATTGGCTCAAATGGACAGATTGCAAGTCGCTCTGTCGGTTATTCCACCAGCCTGGGTTTGCGATTCAGGCTGTGGTGGGCGGACTAGCGAACCAAAACCGGTTTTCAACTGTCTTCTAACCCCGGCAGTCCGATTCAATCGTCTATAAATTTTTACGCAGTTCTTCAAGCAAGCGCTGATTAAACCTTTGTGACGATCGAGCTTCAGGCACCAGCTTGTTTGAACCATGGTAAGCGCCCGGTTCAACGTGAGTGACAACGCTGACACCGGCATCGGTCAGTCGTTTAGCATATTCCAGGTTCTCCGACAGGAAAAGATCAAGTGATCCCACGGCAATGAATGTCGTCGGCAGCCCTTCGAGATTCTCGACGCGGGCTGGAACCGAGCCCTCAGGCACTGATTCAGATCCAGCAGGCACACCAAGCAGGGCGCTCCACCCGAGGCGGTTATGCTCGACTGTCCAGATAAATTCGCCCACTTCTGGCGATACCGATTTGCTGATTCCGGTTCGGTCATCCAGCATTGGGTAAACCAGGTGTTGATATGAAATGGGTGGGCCGTTTCTCTCCCTTGCAGCGATCGCCAGCGCGGCAGCATGGCCACCACCTGCGCTTTCACCGCCAACCGCAATTCGCAATGAATCCACACCCAATTCGCTGGCATTTCGATGCAGCCATTTAAGAGCCGCATAGTTGTCTTCAAGGGCGCCAGGGTAGGGTGTTTCCGGTGCCAGTCGATAAGCAACAGAAACGATCACGCAACCGACTTTCTGCGCGGTAATCTGCAATTGTGGTGCGATAATTTCCGGCGAACCCATGATGTAGCCGCCACCGTGCATGTGCAAAAGTGCGGGACGGCATTTCGCACCGGGGTTGGGATCAATGATCAGGATACGTATTCCGGGATGATCGGCAGGGCCTTCTATGACACGCTCGGTCACCGCAGGTGCCGGCGGGGGTAACACGGGTTCATTGGGCCAGTTGCGAATATCGTCCAGGGAGTCGAGTGTTGCAGGCAGGGGCTCGAAAGACTCGAGAAATGGCCGAAGGTCGCGTGGAACCAGGCTGAAAGATCTGCATTCAGACGCTGAAGACACTGCCCCGGTCGGCTTTGTCATTTGTTCTTTTTCCAGCTCTTTCCCAGAAGAAAAGCCGATGCCGGATCAACCATGGCCCTGCCTGCGATTGCAGATCGCCCCAGCACCATTCGAAACATGAAATCCTCGCGCGCCACAAGATTGATCTGAATTGGCCATTTTTGATCACCAATGTGCAAATCGGTCTCGATCACCCACCGATCCTGTTGCTGGTCTTTCGAGCGCGGGGCGTTTCGCTTTTCAATGACCTCTGCAATGGACTCAGTGACGAACTCGTCATCGCGCTGTATCGGATGAATTTTGAACCGAACAAATGGTTTGTCATCAAACTCGAATTCCTCCACTTCGAACGCATGAAGCGTTGAGGTCAGGGCCCCAGTGTCTATTTTGGCCTTGATCCTGGCGATGCCGATTTTAGGCAACCCCACCCATTCGCGCCAGCCGAGTTTCAGGTGTGGTTCAGCAGACATGAACGAACGCCGCGTCGAAGCTCATGGGCACAACAAAAGGTCGCATAAATTGCCACCCAGGTTTACGCCGCCTGATATGTTGTTGGAATTGCCCGCAAATACATTTCCCCGGTAACCGGAATTATTGTTCAGCTGCAGTGCATCACCATCGTTGGCAACAAAAGTTGAATCTGAAACAAGCGTTCCGGACAGCCCCAAAACACCATTGGTCTCGTTATCCGCGAGAGTGCAGTTGCTGACCACCGTGCCACCCGATGCCCGTATGCCATTTCCGGCATTGGATTGAGTAGTCGAGGCGCGAATGACTGAATTTGAATCGACGTCTATTCCGTCTTCGGCATTGAAGCTGCTGACAACCCGTTCGACGATTGTGCCTGAGCCGAGATCAAGACCATCACTGGCATTGCTCATCACGCGCAAATCCCGAACAATGGATTGATCGCCGAGATCAATGCCGTTGCGTCCGGCACCACTGACGATGCCATTGCTGACTTCAACCCCGACAATTGAGCTGCCGTCGGCCCTGATGCCGTCTCCGGTGCCCGTGAGATCGCATACAACGGATGCGCCCTCGCAAACAACCGGCCCATCAATGTGGTGCCCACCCAGATCTACGGTGATGTGATTGGTTCTGATCAGGACGCCAGTTGTGTTTTCATCTGGCAGGATCAAGTCACTGGTCAACACATAGCTGCTGCCATCTGCGCCAGTGATGCTTACAGGATAACCAGGCAGGTCACCAGTAAAGCATCCCTGTGCTGCGCAAACCGCATTGATTTCAAGCACTCCATCGGATGCCAGCAGCACACCGCCAGGTACAGAAAAGGCGATCGAAACAATTACAGTTCTGATGAAATGATGTCGTAAACGGGCCATAAATGTCTCAAACAGCAGTGATTGCATTTCAGGATTTTATCAATCCTCAATACACCAGACTTCAAGACCATCACACTGAGCCGTATCAATCACCCATGGGCCGAAATTGGCTGCATTTGTGGCCGTTAATTGAATGGTCGTTCCCTGATCGGTAATGAATGACGATCCCCACCCATCACAATTGGCTGTTCCTGCGCCGGCGCCTGAATCTGCAAAAGGAAAAGCAGTTCTGGCATAGCCCTCTGTCAGCGGCGGGCCGCTCCCCTGGTCAGTGACGTCGACAAATCCTCTGAGCGTGTCGTACTCAAGATTGCCTGGGTCGCGAAGTTCAAACAATGAAGCCATGTGGAAACCGGCAGCGCAGGCTGTCAGTGCCTCGTCTGCCGGAAAAGCAGTTTTAGTCAGGTAAAAGCGTCGAATACCCCGAGTGGAGCAACTGCCGTCACCACAGATGTTCCCGGCTGTGGGACGCCCTCCAATGATCGCAAAGTGATCTTCTTCAATCTGGTTGGTCTCGGTCACCGTATTGTGGGCGTAAACGGTGGTGGCGTCGCCTGAGAGATTGATTCCTTCCTTGCCAACAGAGCGGACGCGATTGCCAATGACGATGCTGCCTTGTGAGGCAACAATGCCCCAGTCACCACAATCGACAACATGGGTGTTTTCTACCCGACCACCCGGCGCTACTGATATACACCGCTCATGAAATCCATTGACCTGCCCATTGATCACAGTGAGATGTCGCGGAATGCCCAGCGTCGTGATCCCCGATGAGTTTCCCACGCCCGTGCAGTCACCGGGGTTGCATTCGAAAGGGCCGGAAATCGCAAAACCATTCAAATCAATGGTGACTTGTTCTGCCTGGACGCTGATTCCCGTGGTGCTCGCCGGGACAGTCAGGTTGCCGGTGAGTATGTAGCTCCCAGATGTTGTGATGACGTAGGGAAAACCGCCGCTTTCGGTTACAACCGTCTGGTTGATTTCAAACTGCCCGTCCTTTGCAAGAAGTGGATTGCTAGGCACTAATGCAAGCAGAAAGCATCCGGAAAGAAACGCGACAAAGCGCCTTAGTATCATCATAGAAAAATCCTCCCTTTTCCTGGACCCTAGCTTAAACCATATGGCAGACATCGGGATGGACCCTGGCTTCTCAGGCTTAAACCCCTGGTTTATCTCCAGTGGTCAGGGACCGGCCACGCTGAATTGTGATTTCAATTCTGGATTACGAGTAATATGTTCGCGTCCCAGAGAATTCCCTGGTGACTTGATTGAATCGTATTCCGAAAACTCTTATCGCCATGATGCTTGCCATGACAATTGTCATGGCTGCATGTACGCATCAAAAAACCGTCGATTCAATCATCTACAACGTCACGATAGTTGATGTCGCTGATGGGTCTTTGCTGCAAGGCCAGGCTGTTGTTGTGGAAGATGGCAAGATTAGCTCGCTGATTAATGCAGCTGGCCTGGACAACTTTTCCAGTGATCAGGTCATCAATGGAAAAGGCGGATATCTGATCCCGGCGCTGGCGGACGCCCATGTTCATATCCAGTCCCGCTCAGAATTGTTGAGTTACATACGACATGGCGTCGGCCTGGTGATTAATATGTCAGGTTCGCCGCTTCATCTTCAGATGCGTGAAGAAGTCAATTCACACTCATTGCCGGGTCCAGATATTGTGACGGTGGGTCCGACTCTGGACGGTGAGGACCCGACCAACCCGCTTTTCACCAGTGTCAGTCCTGAGACGGCTTCAGATTTGGTGGCCTGGATCAAAAACCAGGGCTATGACGCCGTCAAGGTCTACCAGCAGATGGATGCTGCAACCCTTGAGGCCGTAATCGAAGCTGGAGATGACCAGGGGCTGATTGTGACGGGTCACGTTTCCCGCGAAATCGGGATTGAAGGTGTCATTGCGACTGGCCTGAAATTTGTGGCGCATGGTGAGGAGATCACTTTCGAGGCTTTCGATGAGACATCGAGAGCTTATGATCAGGCGGCAATTCCAGCCCTGGTGAATCAACTGGTTGAGGCGAACGTGACCGTCACACCCATGATTGATTACCTGGAAACCATTCCGCCACAGGTGGTGGGGCTCAGCGAATTCCTGGATTCACCAGCCATGCAATATTTGCCGGTCTAAACCCGCATGGCATTTGATGCCAGGCAGGGTTGGTTTTCTAATCGGGACGAACCCGAGCAATTCGTTGGGCAGAATGAAAACCTGGCGAGTTTTGTTTCCGCACTGACATTGGAGTTGCAACGCAAAAGCGCGAACCTGATCCTGGGAACCGATGCGGAATTTGGCGGGGCAGTGCCCGGCTATGCGGTTCATGAAGAACTTCAGGCACTGGTGGACAGCGGCCTGAGCGAACTTCAGGCGCTTCAAACTGCAACACTCAACGTTGGCGACTATCTGAATGTCATTGATCCGAAAAGCGCATCGTGGGGACAGATTCAGCCTGGATTCGAGGCTGATTTGTTGTTGATCGGGGGCAACCCATTGGTAGATATTGCATCGACCCGTGAAATTCGCGGGATGATGGTGAATGGTCAATGGTTCGATGCCGGGGAATTCCAATCCATCGATCGCCAATTGGCAGACAAGCAGGAATCATTGCTTCCACTGGCGCGGCAATTTGAGGAAGCGCTGGTTGCTGGTGATATTGATGCTGCAACTGATGTGGTCGCTTCGGTTCCGGCCGACCTGGCGGAGGAGCCTCTAATCAACGCTGAAAATTGTATTTTTCTGGGATACCGTCATTTTTACGGTGGAAATCGTCCGCTGGCCGGGCAACTGTATGAGCTATGTGCGCGAATGCACCCTGATTCATCTCCACTCTGGATTCATATCGGAATGGCCGCAGAGCAGACTGGTGATACTGAAAAGGCGATCGATGCTTATGCGAAGGCTTCAGGCATCAACCCCTGGTATCGCGATCCAGTGGGAAACATTGGAAGACTGAATGGGGCAGTTGTGAATGAATAAGACCAGGCGACAAACACTGCCGCCGCAGACTCAGGTGCAGTCTTCGGCGAGTTGTTCCGCGTTTTCCTGGTATTCATCAGCCTGACGTAATCCAGCGTCCCAGTTAATTGAACCCGCCACAATTTCTGCTCGCCGATAAATTTCGGAAGATTGGCAGTGGTCTTTGATTTCATCACGAAATCGACCGTTGATCATCAGGTATTGATACTCGCCATAAGGTGAATCCAGGTTTTCGAGAACCGATTCCGAGTATTCCAGCAGGGCAGGGATGGCATCGAGGTTGCCAAGCGCCAGTTGCTGGCTGGCCAGTGTGTTAGCCGCAAACAGGCTGGCATCAATTGCACCAGCTTCAATTCGGGCATCAAGAGACCGCTCCAGGTGTGGGATAGCCTCTGAAGGGTTATCCTGGAAAATGAAGACAAAGGCGACATGACGTTCGTATTCACCCAGGAAAAAAACACGGGCGCCTCCCTGTATGTCCAGCCTCAGTGATTCATCAAACAGTTCCCGGGCAAGGTCGAGCTCCCTCATTTGTAGATGAATCAGACCTTGAAGGTGCACGGCCTCAGCGCGATCATGAAAATTACTGACGGGAAACAGTCGCAGAGATTCATTGAGCAGTTGAATCGCAGTCGGGAATTTGCGTTCGCTCATCTCGGCCCGGTAGTAGTAATTGGCGCGAGCCAGCTTGGCTCTTGCTTCATACACATCACCCAGGTCTGCTGCTAATTTTGTCGCCGTGTCAATTTCATCCAATGCAGCCAGGACCGGCCGGCTCCTGAAGTGCAAACCGAAACGATCGTAAATTCTCGCTAACTCCAGTCGAATGTCAAACGCCTCACCAGGAGATATTCCGGTTTCAAAAATGGTCTTTTCTGCCAGCGATTGTGCGGCCTCCAGTTTGCCCTGCAATCGCAACTCGCGAACCTGAGCTGGCGTGTCATCAGGGGTTTCGTTTGCCTGAACACCAAACTGGCCAACAGCAAGCGTTAGGGTCGCAAGCAAAAACTTTCCTGGCAAATCAATAAAAAAACTATTCACAATGATCCTAACAATCCATTCGTGAATAACCAGACCCGCCTTCGGGCGGATTTATTACCTGACAAAAAAGGCGTAATAGATCACATAGAACCATGAGAACAGGCCATGCAGGATGGCCCAGCCGATGGATTGGTTGATATTGAACGAAATGGCCATGGCCAGTGCAGAACCGAAACTGGCACCCTGCCAGCCGATGGTTGTGACATGTTTGGACATTGATATGCACTCCGGGAATTGGAGCGCACAGGTTATCAGGATGTAAAAAGGGGGGTCAGAGCACATGGTGCCGCTCTGACCCCTCTCTCACCCGTCTGGCTCAGTCAAGACAATGATCTACACCATCTTCTGGTAAAACCGCGACTGAGTTCGACGCTCCCTCATCCAGAACAATAACGCTGGATCTTTCCGTTACAGAAGTATTACTTGAGCTGAAATCAAGCCATACGTCCCTTTGTATTCCGGGGTCCCCGGCAAGATTTCCAGCGTAGGAGTTGTCTGCGATATCGAATCCTGAGCTGGGAAAGCCAAACCCTCCAACCTGGATGCCTCCACCGCGCAGGAAAGACAGACCTTGAGTGCCGCCGTCACGAATACAGTTACGTGTCAACATGAACCCGGTTGAATCGCCCCACAGAACCATGCCAATGGCACCACCCTGGGTGGTGTTTGAATCCACCAGGACATTGCTGTTGGTGCCGTCAACAAAGAGCGGGACCCCGTCGAAAGCGGATGGCGATGTTGCGAGATAATTATTGGAGATGACTGTGTCACTGAGATTAATTATCAGAATTCCGTTAGAAACCGCCCCGGTGATGTGATTATCGACAATGTGGATATCCGTGGGTCGTCCTGCAGATGTGCCAAAAACTGATACGCCAGTATTTGTGGCATCAATCACGCTATTGTTTGCGATCAAAACGTCTGACGCGGCACCTATGGCAGTAACACCGAAAAACGAGTTTTCAATGTGGTGATTTTTGACGCGAACATCACTGATTTCATTTTCCTGACCCCTGATAAAAACAGGGGTTCTGAATCCACTCAGTGCCAGGTCCTTGATCTCAATGTTCGTCAGTGGATTGACGGATTCGACCAGGAAACCCCGATTGGGAAAATTATCGAAGTCGTCGATGGGCTGGCCATCCTCACCCAGTTTGCCGAGTAGTGTGGCGCCGCCCCTGACACCCTTGATCACAAGATCAGAGCGGTCAACGATGATGTCCAGTCCATCGAGCTGAAACGTACCAGACAGCTTAATGGTCAGGCTCTTGCCAGGGGCTGAATCAATCGCGTCCTGGATTGCCGAGCGGTCGATATCTGCGTCGTTCTTGCCTTTCAGATTGACCTGGGCCTTTGGTCCGGCCCAGGCAACGTTTGCCAAAAGAAAGACAAGAACCGCAGCACTGAAAACACTCTTGAATTTAATTGACTTAAGGTTCACTTCTGATCTCCTCAGTCAATGTCATCAATGTTAATACGGGTGACCTGGTACTCGGTTGGAAGGCCAGGGAAATTGAGGTAACGGGCATTGTTCACGTACAGCTTGTCACCGTGCATGGCGCCGCTGGCCACACCATCCATATCAGAATCAGAAATGGTTCCCACGAGCGTGCCGCTGAGCATATCGTCACTCAGTGTTACAACCTGGATCACGTCCAGGTCAGGGGTATCGCCAGGGCTGAGGATATAAAGAACGCCCTCGTACATCACGATTCCATCCAGAAAGCTACCGTCCAGCAGACCCAGAAGAGGCGGATCAACAATGATTTCATCTGCGTGGCCGGTGTTGGGGTCGACTTTGAATATTTTTGACCTGCCAGAGTTGCCAACGATCAGGGTGCTTCCATCGGGCGTCGCAACAATCCCGTTAGCGAACCTTGGGATCAGATAGTCGCCATCATTAAAATCCCCTGTCAGCTCAATTTGAGTGGCAGCATCAGGGTCAGACGGCATGCGACCGTTTTTGGAAAGCGGCAAACGATATAGGAAAGGCTGGCCGAAATCGGTGAAATAGACAGCATCCCTGGTGATGGCCAAATCATTGATGATTGAATTTCCTGAATCATCGAGCTGGTATTTCATGATTTCTGCGCCACTATCAGCGTCATACACATAAGCATCGCCGTTTCCGCATCCTGCGACAATCAGGTTGTTGGAACGACGATCAACCCGCATACCCAGCTTGTAGCAGTCGCCGGCAAATATGTCGAAACCTGGCTCAGCCTCGACCAGGATTTCTCCTTCTCCGCTTCTCAGGTTCATCTTGTAAATCGAACCATCGACCGATCCGTTATAGGC
>DATFLY010000167.1:0-4947 GCA_035267185.1 Lysobacterales bacterium
CGGCGACTGGGACCGGTGACACCAATCAGGACTGTTCGACCCAAACCTGCACCTTTTTTAGCCACCGGTTGTCGATGGGATGTAAGAGTCGATTGGCATCACTCAGCAATTCAGTACACAGTTGCTCAAGGGCTGCTTCATCGGCGGCAAGTTTTTCAATCTGATGCCATCGATTCCAGGGCTTGGCAACGCTCCAGCCAGGTTCGTCGACACAACTGTTCTCCAGACGGTAATGAAATGCAGGCCTGGCTTTCACACGGTCATCGTCTACGCGATCAGAGATGGTTTTTTCTTCAACAGAAGAAAACAGGGGCAACATATCCAGCGCCCTGTTTCGCGTCGCGTTGTGCTCCAGGTAGTCTGCGATCAGCTCCGAAAATTCCGGTTGATAATCAGGTGCCAGGATCAGCTTTTCATAGTCACGAGGAAAAGAATTGATGTAAGGCGTCACGCGTCGTGACAAATCAACCTTGCCTTCCCGGATGATCCAGTCGTACAGGCATACAAAGGCGCGCAGGTAGGACAAAATGGTGGATGCCCGCATGTCGGGTGGTTCAACATTCAGGTGCACGCCAAAGGCGTAAGCGATGGATGCCCGGGTGCCTTTTGCGCCGGCCTGGCGCACCACTTCGACAATTGCATCCATGGGCTCATCAATCTTTTCCATGGCAATCGGCGGGCTGACAATCTCGCAGGGAACGACCATGGAAGACAGGCTGTCAAGTGCTTCAACAAGCCACTCCTGAGGCGGGTTGCCACTGTCACTGCCTTGTGCTTCCTCCCTCGCGATTTGCTTGAGTAAGGCGTAATCGACCTCGATTCGATAGCTGCCCTGACCCGGTACATCCAGTTCATATTCGGATCGCGAAATCTGGCGGATTTCACCCCCAATGGCGTCGCGAAGAATGACAGCGAGATCATCCACTCCGATGCCCTGCAGTTCGATTTCGACTCCAACCTGGCGTGAAGAGCCGTCAGTCTTGCTGGTGATCGCCGGCATGTTCCAGGTGGTTGTATTGATAGCTGCCTCCAAAAGGGTGTCTGCTTGCAATGGCATGAACCCGGACAGGGCGGACATGTCCTGCCCTCAATGAAATCAGGTTGCCAAAGAGTGATTCTACTGCTTAAGCACCAGTCGTGACAGGTCTGACACTGGATTTCAGCGGCAAACATCTCAAGGAATAACGCCGCCCCCGATTGATCATGTTAGTCGCCTGATTCGGGCCCGGGTTCAACAGCTTGTGCTAGGCTGAAAGCTCTTCTAAAGAGCAGACGGCCCGCCATCAGCAACAGGTTTGAATTTATAAAAGGTGTCGGACTGGCTGTGATTTGCCTGGGCATGGCGCCGGCGGCGAAGAAGGCTGCATTGAACAGTGGTGTGAGCCCGGTGGAACTGTCCATTGGCGTCACAGCCGTGGCCGCAGCCGCCGTCGGGACTTTTTTCGGCCGCAAGAACCTGGGGCGGTTCGGAAAATACAAACTGCGAAATTACACACAAGTGTTCCTGGTTGGCCTGATGGGCTCAGGCGCAGTGGTGATTCTCAGTATTTTGGCGATGACTGAGACCAGCGCGACCAATCGCAGCCTGTTTCAGGCAATGTATCCTGTAGCCACCGCTATATGTGCCCGACTTTTACTGGGCGAACAGCTCAAGGGTTCGGCCTACGCGATCATTGCCCTTATGAGCCTCGGGTTGTTCCTGATGAATTCAGGCAGTGACGGTCTGGAACTGGGGCGCCCATTCTGGCTGATGGCTGGCACGCTGCCACTGATCGGGCTGGCTGATGTGATTGCCAGTCGAAGCCTGCGTGACGTCGAGCCGTCGTTCGTGGCTGTAGGCCGAATGACGTTCGGACTGGTTGCGCTGGCGTTCCTGTTGCCGCTTACAACATGGCAGGAATGGCTCGTACTGGTCTCACACTGGCCGATCGTCCTGGCTTCGGGAATGGCTATGGCGGGAGGTGTGCTCGGACTCTACCGTGCCATGAATATAGAGGGTGCCAGCCTGGCCGCTGCTTTCATTGCCCTGGCCCCGGTGGTCACAGCCGGCACTGAGTGGTTGTTGCTGAATACCTCCTTCAGCTCACTACAACTGCTGGGTATCGGCGTGACCGTCTCCGGTGCCGCAGTTTTGGCGCTGCGATACTGATTGAATCTCAACCAGGGAGAACGTGATGCCATACAAGAACAGGGAAGACCTGCCCGACCGGGTGCGTAAGCCATTGCGACAGGTCCCGCACGCGCAGGACATCTATTTGTCTGCCTTCAACAGTGCGATCGAACAATACGACGGTGAAGAATCCAGAGCCCACGCGACTGCCTGGGCGGCGGTCAAGGAAAAATATGAAAAAGGCGATGATGATCTTTGGCACCCAAAGGACTGAACTGTAGCAACTACAGGTACAATGCCGGACCTGGTTCGGCCAGTCTTTAAAGTTTTCAATCGCACCTTTCCAACACATTTGATGTCGAACTCACGGAATTCGACAACACCATCGCCAGTGTCATCAAAACTGGCACAACAGTCATTGATCAGGAGCAAAATGAACAAGGATTTCGAAGTCAGTATCCTTTCCAGCAAGCAGGTTCATTCCCTCCCGGGCACCTGGTCACCCGACTCATTGCGTGCATTGCTCGACCTGGTGGAATTTGAAGACGCGGATCAGATCACTGATATGGACCTGCCGGACATGGCGATCATGGCGATACAGGACCTTGGCAACCAACAGGCGGGGGAACGGGTACTGGAGGTCATTTTCGGCGATACCATGCGTCCCGGAGTCAGGCAAAACCTGGTGGACGATCTTCAGCAGGATGAACCGTGGGAGGACTTTGCAAACGTATCGCAGCAACGCGGCATCTTTGAGGCAGTGGTTCTGCTGCAACAGGCTTTCCCGAATCGCTATGCCCAACCAGACGCCTTGTCGTTGCTGATCACTGTAAAAGGGGCACAGGACCCCGACCAACTGGCATCGAGAATAGCCAATCCGGCCTGGCTGGTGCGGCTGCTGGCAAGCGGAATGGACGAGTCCACGCCGCTCCATCGACTTTACGAGGCAGAAATCGCATCGGGCCCCTTCACAGAGGCTGCAGGACTCCTGTGGCATTCTGCAATCCAGGACAAGGGCGTCGAGCAATCGACAGGTATTCCATGGATGACGGTTGAAGTGGTCACACCAAACATGTGGTTTGAGTCCCTGAATAAAGGGCTGGTTTTTAGCGGATAAAGCAGCCCCAATTGGCGGCCTGAGGCGCGCTTCCCTGTATAATGCGGGGTTAAATTAACCTTTCCATTTTCAAGCACCACAGTGTTCAAACATCATGTCTGATCGAGAAATCATGGAATACGACATCATCATTGTCGGCGCCGGCCCGGCGGGCTTGTCGTGCGCCATCCGGCTGAAACAACTCAAGCCTGAACTGATGGTGGCTGTGATTGAAAAAGGTGCCGAGGTGGGTGCGCATATTCTCTCCGGTGCGGTGATTGAGCCTGAACCGTTGGACGAACTGCTTCCCGGTTGGCGGGACAATCCGCCGCCCATTTGCGTGCCGGTTACAAAAGACGAAATCCTGATGCTGAAGCCGAATGGATCACATTGGCTTCCCACCCCTCCACATATGCACAACAAGGGCAATTTTATTGTCTCGCTGGGTGCGCTATGCGGGTGGTTGGCTCCCCAGGCTGAAGCGCTGGAAGTTGATATTTTCCCGGGTTATGCAGCTTCGGACATCCGCTATGGTGATGATGGTGAAGTCAAAGGCGTGATCATCGGCGACATGGGCATTGATCGCGAGGGAAACCCCAAAGACACCTTTGTTGAGGGCATTGAGATCCACGCCAAAGTCACCGTGCTGGCCGAGGGTTGTCGCGGCCATCTCAGCAAGCGATTGATTAAGAAATTCAACCTGGACGCCGATTCTCAGCCACAGACTTACGGCATTGGTATGAAGGAGCTGTGGCGGGTCGCCCCCGGTAAATGTAAGCCCGGACTGGTGCAACACACCATGGGCTGGCCACTGGATTCGAATATCTACGGCGGCAGTTTTATTTACCACATGGACAAGGACCGGGTGGCAGTGGGTTTCGTCACCGGTCTCGATTACGCAGACCCGAATTTCATGCCCTTCGAGGCATTTCAGCAATTCAAGCATCACCCAAAAATCAAGGACCTGTTCGAAGGCGGTGAAATTCTGTCTTCTGGTGCCCGCGCCATTGTTGAGGGTGGCTACCAGGCATTACCAACCACCGAAATGCCCGGCGCAATGCTGATTGGTGATGCTGCCGGCACCCTGAATGTTCCAAAGATCAAAGGCACCCACCAGGCCATGCGAAGCGGCATGCTGGCAGCAGAGCATTTGTCAGAAACGCTTGAATCAAAGGGATTTGATTGGAAACTGCGCGCATCACCGGTGATGAATGAGCTTAAGAAAGTCCGCAATATCCGCCCCGGCTTTTACAAGGGCATGTGGCGTGGAATCATCACTGCTGCCGTAGAAACCATCACCTTAGGCAAGCTGCCACGTACACTATCGCTCCACGCTGATGACAAGGTCTATGACAAGCTGAGCGAATCCAATCCGCCAGACAGGCATTGGGTGGATCGTGACCTGCCACCCCGTGATCGCCTGGCCTCGGTGTATTTTGCAGCTACCGAACATGACGAGGATCAACCCATTCATCTGCGTGTGCTGGAACCAGATGTGTGCACCACCCGATGCACCGAGGAATATGGCAATCCGTGCACCAAATTCTGCCCGGCCAGTGTCTACGAGATGGTCGAAGAGGAAAATGGCCTGCGATTGCAGATCAATTCTGCCAATTGCGTGCACTGCAAGACTTGCGATATCAAGGATCCATACCAAATTATTGACTGGGTGACGCCTGAAGGCGCCGCCGGTCCCAATTATCAAAATCTGTAACTGGGGTCAGAGTCAAGTGCCAGAGTA
>DATFLY010000168.1:0-23373 GCA_035267185.1 Lysobacterales bacterium
CACTCCAACAGCCGAAGATGCAATTGAGGATTTTCATCGAAAAGATCAGTGGCATGACCTTCACCCGGCAACACCCAGATCTCAGCAGATTCACTGCCGTTGTCTATGGCCTCAAACAAAGCAGGGAAAAATGGCAATTCAATCTCTGCGCGCACGAACAACCACGGCGCACCACTATCATCAATAGCGGCAATCGAATTCTCGCTGAAATTACCAGGCGCCAGGGCCACGTAAACATTCGCGTAGCCGAGTTCGGAACCAGCCTGTGCCATTTCCTCGCCGGTATAGCTTGCACCCATCATGATTAATGGCAGCTCGGCGAACTCAGGTTGTTCACTCAACCACTTCAATACTGTCACTACATCCCGGTCACCAGCCCTGATCAATTCGAAATTGGCGACAATATCCGGATCGTTTTGGTCGAAGTAGCGACTGATTTCGGGGTCGAACGCACCCAGGTTGATGCTGTCTCCATGACCCCGCAGGTCAATGCGCAAGGATGCAATTCCATCCGTTGCCAGGGTCTGTGACATTTGCTCGTAGGCCGAACGATCGCCGGCAGCTTTGTGGAGTAGCACAGCAAACGCGCGCGGGTCTTCCTCAGCGGGCATCCTCAGGTCGCCGCGCAGCTCCCAACCTTCACTGTTAATCGTGATGGGATGATCAGCTTCAGTTTGTGCAAAAGCACCAGTAGCGATGCTCAATAACACGGCTGCTGCGAAAATCCTGCAACCACCTGTCTGACGATGATGGACGTTAGAAATCATCTGAAAAGTATACAAGCCGTCCGCTGCGATCAGGTCAGGAAGGCACCCTCAGTTCGCATCAAAAAGCCCTCAGCCGATCTCTTTTTGGCACAACCTCGGCCGGCGAACCAAATCTCTCTGCCCCTATCTCTCCTGGGCCGTACTCCGGATTTACGCATGCAAACGACAATTCAATCCTCCATTTCAGAAGAATCCATGGAATTCAGCTCATGTACCCAATCCCAGTGCTCACCCTGCAAATCAATAATCGGCTGGCGATCGCGTTCGAGCAGGATTCCCTGTGAAACCAGGTAGCTCGCAGCCAGCTTCACACGGGCCATGAAACCGTCCTTATTGCCGTAAAGCGCTTCCAGGCTGGGCCTGGAATCACCGCTTTCCTCGAGTGTGAATTCATTTAGGGGCAGCGGGATATAGGTCCCCTGGAAGCTGACCAGGTGATCCGAACCAGCGGGAGAATCAGTTCGCAATGACCAGGGCATATATGTGGCCAATGGAACCAGTAATTCGATGCCGCGAAGCCCGGAAATTTCATTACCGAAACCATCCACCTGCGGAACGAAAACCGGGTATGGATCGCCCAGTTTCGGTGGCTGATAGCCAACCATTCCCTTGTCCCAGTCCGGCCCGTAGTCAGAGCGATAAGCCAGGTGCGGCATCCGGGCCATTTCCACGCCCGGAATTTCAGGATATGCAACGCCCTCTGGCATTACCAGGCTTCCATCGGCCAGGAGGGGGTAGGCACTGGCGGGTGGTTCTGCACCTGACTCAACCCATTCAACCAGGCGAATCGCCAGGGCACGCAAAGTGATCAGGAGATTCAGAGGTGTCAACCTGTAGGCGTTGGCGCCCGGCACCCGTCGATCCTCGGTCGGCCAACCTGGACGCCAATAATGCTGAGCGCTGGACAGGTGGTAGATTCGCTCATTATCCAGCGGTGGCACATCGTACATTCCATCGGGCGTCGTATGAATCAATGATGCAGCCCGACCCCAATACTCGTACCCACTGTTGGTGTAAAAAGTCCTGGGTCTGAATGCGGGCTCTGTTTGATCAAGAAGCCCTTCGTCCCGACCGGTGGCCTTGTCGGGCTTTGACCTGCTCGTAAACGGGTAGAGGTCCGTGGGATAGAAAAAGTTGGCGTACGGCTGTGCATCCCGGGACGGCTGACCAAATCGGTGATTGAAGCTTCCCCGGCCTGCGCCTGCCGTGTGGATCAGCATTCCGTCAAACACCTTCCGGGCCTCCTCGTCTGCGTTGAAGCCCTGGTAGAGGAAGTGACGCAGGAACCGCCCGGTCTGGGAAACGCCGAATGCAACTGCGAGCTGAATGGGAAATTCACTTTGCGGGTTGTACCTGGCGTAGCTGGCAATATCGCGAACCGCAGCGAGGCCCAGGCCAACAATGGGCGGGTCCTGGGCAAGGTAAACGAGCTCGTAGATCCTGCCGGCGTCAAAACCGCCATCCATGCGAATGCCTGTGATGTTGTCCGATTCGGAATCCTGGCCTCCAGCCTCAAAATACCAGTGATTCCTCGGAACCAGGCGTCGCTCACCCTCGCGCGAGTCTCGCACGGTAAGAACATTCTCAACAGCGTCGATATCGGAAGGTAAGTACGGCTGATGTCCACGGTCCGAAAGCTCCAGCACCATGGTCTCTGAATCCACAGTCCAATCAGCACGAACCAGACCTGAAACTGATGCCCCATCCGGCCCATGAGCCGCAGGCACGTGAAGATTCAGTAGCGATGAAGGCGTCTCGGGAACATCCCATTGCCATCCCACCCAGATCAGGGTGAGGCCCTCATCAAACAGCAACCCATCTCCAAAATGCTCAGCCTCGGAAGGGTCACTCACACCGCCCTGCCCCCGATTGAAATAGCTGAACGAGGCTTTACCACCTCGATTGCTGACCTCAAACCATCCCACGCCTCGTCGTTTGGCCGGGTCACTGGGCTGGAACACCACCAGGTCAGCCCATGCCTCAACCAGGCCCTCATCGTTGCGCGGAGCTAACCCCAGGTCGGTGATGACCTGGTTGGCAGGATCTTCAGGGTCGTAAGTAAAAAAGACTTTGCCGGAAATCTGCTCGTAAGCACCCGCATCACCCCATGAATGCCCTTCAAGGACCTCTGTGCGCTGCTCGACTTCCACCCGCGATACCTTCGCTTCGAGGTGTGTCGGAGTCCCGGCCATAATGAACGCGCACAAGAGCCCAATCGAAATCACAGATGATGACGAAAAAACAAATCTTTTCATTACAGAGTCCCTCAATTCTGCCGGGGTTACATCACCATGGCACTTGAGTTGAGTACTCTATCATTCGCCCGGACAATCAGAATGTCTCGCTTGCATACCCCTGGGCCATTGAGTCCGATTCAGGATTTGCGGCTATATGCACTACACCATCCACCTGAATTAACCTGGCTGCCAGGAAAAATGCCACAAGGGCCCCATTCCTGGCCGGGTTGACCAGTAAAAAGCGCACAGCTTGCACACGCCTGGTCCGCAGCATGGTTGGGATAAAGTTCATTGTCGACGTCACCGGTGCTGGTTTTGTAGCCAAGCGCTTTCGCCTGCGCCTGATCCTCACTCAACCTGGGCAACTCTGAGCCGTTATCGGCTGCAGGCGGTTGTGAATTGGCTTCGGCAGCCTGTTCAGGGGCGGGCTCAGTCTGATCTGGTTCAGAAGCTGTCTCGACTGCCGGTTCGGGCTGCGGTTCGGGCTCCGATTCGGGTTTGGTCTCTGGTTTGGTTTCGGGTTTAGATTGGGGCTTGGGTTGACTGGTTACCGAAGCCGGTTCGGAACCACTATCCGAGCAGGCCGCGAGCCCCGCGACAGACAGCAGGGCAACGCTGCCACCCATGGATTTTAGTAACTTGCGACGCCCAGCGTTCAGTTCGGTTGTCTTTTTCATACTCGAATTCCGTTTTCCTTGATTGTGATGAAATCTTTGGGGGGACAACTGGTGATTTGCCCGCGTTCTATCCTAATGGAATCCAGTCTTTCCTGTATTGAAAAGGTCTGCTAACGAGGTTTGATGTGAAATTTCACAAAGGCGCCGTGTTCGAGCGCCTGGCAAGGGCAACAAAAACAATGGTGCTGGCCAGGAAACAAACTGCAGCCAGAGCCAGGACCGGTGCATATCCCATGTCGAACCAAAATAGTTGTGCTGCTATCACCGGGGCCACGGCATATCCCAGCTTAACGGCGCTCAGGAACAGAACCACCAGTCTGCCACTGACATCAATGGTCACGGTAATGGCCAACTGGTAAGCCACCGGGAAATTCCAGCCGAAGGCAAACAGCATCACGCCCAGCATGAAACTGGTCCTGGACAGGTCAGTCGCGAGCAAGACCAGGGCAATTGCCTGCACACCCAGAGTGACCAGCAGCGGCATCACCCGCCCAAATCGAGTTTCAAACCCTGCCGCCAACAGGGCGCCAACAAGTGCGGCCAATAGCGACAGACCAAGGGTTCGGCCAATGTAGTCGCCCGGCAGCCCGGCGGCATTGCCCATGCGTTCCAGGTAGGCCCAGACCATCATGATACCCATGTTGAAAATGAAGCACGCCACCAGCGCCATGACCCCTGGGGTCATCCCTCCAGGTTGAAGCGCTCTACCCTGGCTTTCCTGGTCCGAATCTTCAAGGCCTTGTTTTTTCAATACAGTGACCACCGGATTGCGACCCTGCTGTGGGATAAACGGGATCATCAGCGCTGAGCAAAACACCACTGCCGCCAGTCCGGTAAACACACCACCCAGCCCGAATTGCGCGAGCAAGCCTGGAAACACCCACAAACCGATTCCGCCCAGCGTCAGCTGGGCAGACACAAACAAGGCAAAGAAGCGATCGGGGTGACGGCTGTCACCCAGGCTCGTCAGCGCAATGGACATCAACGAACCCCCGGCAAAGCCTGCCAACAGTCGAACCGTGAGCAAAGGTAGATACGCCTGGGTGAAACCTGACGCCAGGTGACATACCACCAGCAGGCCACAGGACAGTGCCGCGATCACTCGCCAGTTGCAACTTCGTATCCAGAAAGTGGCAACGATCGCTGCAATGAACATGCCCATCATGTCAGCAGAACCCAGCAGTCCCACCTGGGAGGTGCGAAGAGACAGGGTTTCGGTGAATGCACCGATCAGCATCGGCAGCAAAAGGAATACGATCGAGCCAATCACACCTAAAGCTGTGACGCTGACAATGGCCAACGGCCGGTTGACGTCGCGGTGGCTGTTGGAAGCCTCGGGATGAATGCTGAACAAGGTCATCCATTGGCATTGTAGAGGTTTTGTTCGAATGAAAAAAAAGCGGGCCCGAAGGCCCGCTTCCCATCTCTCAGAGTAAGGAGTCAACTTACTATGATTTCGTTACCTGATTACCAACGAAACGTCACATTGGCGAACGCGTAACGACCCAACATATCCCAAAACCCACCGATAAAGTTGGCGTCCGTTGAGAGGGAGCCTCCAACAAGGGGTGGTGCCTCGTCGAAGATATTATTGACGCCGACGACCAGGTCATGGGTATCCATGAACCGGAAGACAGCACTGACGTCAATATATTGCTCATTACCGATACTGTCGTTGGCAATGAGGTCTGTCTGACCGTCGTAAGTCACCTCATCATAGAAGCGCCAGCGGCCGGTAACCGCCCACCATTCATTGGAGTCATAGGTGGCCGTTGCCACATGGCGCCATTCCGGTGTCGGGTAACACTGAACATTGATCAGTCCCACGCAGTCGTAGATCGAGCTCGGAATGGTGGGAATTGGCGTGGTTTCCTTGGTCAGCATGTAAGTGCCGATCAGGTCTGTGCGCCAGGTGCCGCCCAGTGCATCAAAGGTGTAGTTCCAGGCCAGGTCAACACCTTCCCAATGCTGCTGGCCCAGGTTGATGTTGGTGGCCGTGATGAAGCCCTTCTGGCCCTGCCACAGGTTTCCGCTCGGGCCACGTGTGACATTGCCGCAGAACTCAGGCGCAGCTGTAATCGCACACTGGTTGAGAATCAGCTCAGGCTCGATGTTGGCAATCACGTTCTCAATTTCAATATCCCAGTAATCAATTGAGAGTTGCATGCTGTCGGTGGCATCGATCACCACGCCAAACGTAATGGTGTCCGCTTCCTCGGGATCGAGATTGGGATTACCACCGTAAATAGCGTTGTACTGGGATGCCGGGCTCAGCGAAATATTGCCGTACTGACTGGCCGACAAGCCGGTATTGGCGCATTCAGACGGACTCAGTAGCGGATCCGGACCTGCGCATGGATCAACGCCGGACCACAGTCCCAGGTTCTGCGCCAGGAACAGCTCACCAATATTGGGCGCGCGAACAGCGCGGTTGTATCCCGCGCGAAAACGCAACCTGTCGGCGGCCTGCCAGTCAACACCAACGCGATAGGTGCTGGCGTTGCCTGTTGTGGTGTAATCCGACCAGCGATAGGCCAGGTCCAGCGTCAGGTTCTGGGCAAACGGCGCATCGGACAACAATGGAATGTTGGCTTCTGCAAAAACCTCGTCGACTGAGTATTTACCAACCAGGCTGGGCGTCGGACCGCCCTGTCCCAGCAGCAGGCCTTCCTCGAAAACCAGGTCAGAAATACGCTCGAATTTCTCCTCGCGATACTCGTAGCCCGCCACCATGGCAATGTCGCCAGCCGGTAAGCCAAAGCCAAGATCACCTGTGACAAAACCGTTGATCACAGTGGTGCCGGTGTCCGCCCCGACCTTGCCGGTGGCGCTAAGGGCGCCCGCCGCTTCGGGCGTTACACCCTGGTAGGTAAACACTTCGTAGGGGATACAGCCTGACGTTTCAGCACAAACCTCGCCATCAACCGTTGGCGGAACATTGCTGGCAAAAAAGTCATTGATGTAGATCGATTCAGAATTGGTTTCGGCGTGCAGGTAAGACACGTCGTAGTCCCAGCGATCATTGATCGCACCTTTAACACCGCCGACCACACGAAAGGAGGTGTGCTGAAGAATATCGGTTCGGGGACCGCCTTCCACGTTTCGCTTGCCAATATAAACAGCGAAATCTTCCGTGCCTGGATAGTATTCCATCAATGAATCACGCAGCGTATCGGGAAAGAGCGAGTTGCTCAGCGGCAGGAAGTATGGCTCGAAGAAAAACGTACCTGACTCGGCAATCTGGGAGCGCGTCTGGTCATCTGCAAACCCAAGTTCCGCATAGGCGATGGCGTACTCATTGATTTCGAAATCGATGAACGCGCCGCCTGACCAGCGGTCGTCCGGACGCATAAAGTGATTGATCGGTGCGTAGTTGTAGACATTCGAACCGTCATAGGGCACCAGGCTGCTGTCCGGCTGCAGAGAATACAGGTCCGTTCCGGAGATCGGTGAGGGGTCAAAATCGATCGAGCCGTCGTCAAGTACAGGATAGAAGTTAAAGTTCGGAATGGCGGCATTTGCAGAGCCACCACAACCGGTACCCGGATCGTTGAGTGCGCAACTGGAGTAGTCGCGAGAGGCCTGGCGCAGTTCTTCGTTGGTCCGGTACGTCAGGTATGCCGTTGCGTTTCCGCGACCACCAGCGAATTCACTACCCAGGGTCAGGTCAAAATTGTAGGACTTGCCATCGAATCCTGAATCGCCCGAGGGGTAGTCGAAGTTACGCTCATCCATCAGGTTTTGGATGTAGCCGTTGTCATTATCGTGCTGGTAACCACTGATACCGGCGCTGAATTCAACACCGTCCACCTTGCGCATGATGAAGTTCACCACGCCAGCCACAGCGTCAGCGCCATAGGTTGCGGACGCACCACCAGTGAGGACTTCCACCCGTTCAATCATCGATGCAGGAATCTGGTTCACATCGGCCGCGCTAAAGCTGTAGAGCCCACCCGGCTGCATACGGCGACCGTTGATCAGGACCAGCGTGCGCTGTGACCCGAGGCCACGCAGATCGATCGTGGCAGTGCCGGTGGAGCCGTTGATAACAAAGGCGTTCTCGCCAGCCTCAATGGAAGGCAATTGATTGAGAAAATCCTCCACCCGTGTCAGACCATAGGCATCGATTTCTTCCATCCCGAGTACGGTCACCGGGCTGGTGCGGCCAAAACCATCTTCACTGACAATCCTTGAGCCGGTTACGATGACTTCTTCAAGCAAACCTGAGTTATCCTCAACTTCCTGCTGTTCCTGCGCCAGGGCAGGGCCGGAAGCTGCCATTGCAACGGCACCCAGCGCAGTGGACACCGCATTGAATATTCGCTTCCTGGTAAAAATTCTGTTGTCTGTGCTCATCATTAAATTACTCCCACGTAGAACATTTAATCAGCAGGGATTGGTACGTTGATCGGGCAATTCACAATCGAACCCTGCCCTGCTGTTCCATAGTTCGCCGACCAGAAATGGTCACATCCTGAGCATTTCCGGGGTGCTGCTGTCCGCGTTAATTACGACTTCCGCACCCAGGCGGCGACTGCCTTGTTTTTTAATGGCAACGGGTGTGAGCGGGTAGTGATGATTTGGGATCAGGTGATTCTCTTTGCCAACGGGATATGTTTCGCGACAGGCCGTTGGAGGCTGTGGCGCCTGACTTTTCCCATTTGATTGGCCTGGACAGTGATTCGAAAATCCGTTGGTGAAGGTCTTTACCAGTGGCATTCAGGAAGTTTTATTGGAAGAATGGCCTGGCGCCATTAAAAGAGAAGAAACATCGTGACCGCAATTCTGATAGAACCCCCTGGTTCTCCCCTATCTACATTCCTGGATTTTCCACTGGTGACCGACCTGGACAACCTCGAGGCTGATTTCGCCATCCTGGGCATTCCTTTCGGTATGCCCTACTCGCCCTCAGAAATGGCCAATGAGCAAAGCCGGGCGCCGGATGCCATTCGGCAGGTACGCAACAAGCTGATGGCTGACTACACCAGGAATCATTTCGACTGGGACCTGGGTGGACCCTTGCTTGATGGCCGGGATATCAAGGTGGTCGATTGCGGCAATGTCACGGCAGATATGGCTGACCACAGGCAGCACTACATCCGTGCTGAACAGGCAGCGCGAAGAATATTCAGAGCCGGCGCCACGCTGGTGACACTGGGTGGTGATCACGGCATCCCGATCCCCGTGATGCGTGCGCTGGAAGTCTTCGACAAGAAAATCACGCTGGTGCATGTCGATGCCCACCTGGATTGGCGGGACGAGGTCAATGGCGAACCGGAAGGCTATTCCAGCCCGATCAGAAGGGCTGCAGAAATGCCATGGATTGGTGACATCATCCAGATCGGAATGCGGGGTATTGGCAGCGCCAGAACCGGCGAAGTCGAAGACGCCCGAGCGCACGGAGCCCGGATCATCTCGGCTTACGAAATGCACGAAATGGGCATGGATGCAGTGCTGGAACACATCCCCGATGGCGGGCCTTACTACCTGACGATTGACGCAGACGGCATTGACCCAACCATTATGCCTGCCGTGCTGGCACCAACGCCGGGTGGAATGGATTGGCTGCAACTACGAAAGCTCCTCCATGGGCTGGTTGCGAAGGGGCCGGTGCTGGGGATGGACCTGGTCGAAATTGCACCCAGCCATGACGTGGGTGATATGACCCTGATTTACGCCGAGCGGGCCATTTGCAACTTCATCGGGGCTTCAGTTCGCGCCAGGCATCGTCAGAGCTTGTAATAAAGTCCTCTGAGCCCTTTATTCAAGGCGATCGAGAAAGTCATCGATTGCCTCACGAGCTACAGGTTCATCAAGCGTTGGAGCGTGACCACGGCCCGGCACGCCGACAACTTTCATACCGGGTTTGAGTTCCCGCATAGTAGCCAGGGTTTCCGGTTCCAGGATGTCCGAAAGCTCTCCCCTGATGACCAATAAAGGCATGTCCATTTGTTTAAAGTTATCCCAGGGGTCCAGGTTAAGGCCCTTGAGACGCCGCACTCCAATTCGCTGCAGGAGCCGCACCAGCCCCATGGATTTCATGACATGGCGCAATGCATCACCGATGGCGGGATCGTAATCAGGCTCTGGCCGGCCATCTTCTCCTTCCCGCCAGGCGAGCCTGACCTGTCGTGCCCAGAATGCTGAGTCCTCGTCCGGGTATGCCAATTCGTAATTCTTGCAGGTCACATCAGCCGCGACTTCCCAGGAAGACTGGGGCGGTGTGCGACCAACGTATTCAAGGAGCCGCGTCTGAGCGGCGACTGGCACATGAGGTCCAACGTCGTTCAGGACCACGCCGCGCAGGCGGTCGGGCTGCTGGTCCGCCATGATCATGGCCATGATTCCGCCCAGCGAAGTGCCAATAATTGCCGCACTTTCGATCCCGAGTGTGTCCATCAGGGTCCATGTGTCTTTCACGTAGGTTGGCGGAAGATACTGTTTCCACCTGGGGTCACGGTCTGACTGCCCGCGGCCACGCAGATCCGGGGTGATCACCCGGTAACGATCGGCCAGGTGTTCTGCAAGTTTCTCGAAATCCTTGCAGTTACGGGTCAGGCCGGGAAGGCAGATGGCTGTTTCTGTGCCTTTTCCGTATTCGCGAAAATACAAGGACAGACCATCGTAGGATGTGTAATGCCGTTCAATGTAGCTCATGTCCTGGAAACTTCCTCCGGCCCTTCAGTCAGCCAGTTGCGGTAAAGGCCGCGCAATTCACGTTTAAGAACTTTCCCATTGGCATTGCGGGGCAATTCTGACACGAATTCTAGCCCCGCAAGGCGCTGGTGCTTGCCAACACGCTGATTGGTCCAGGCACACAAATCCCGGGCGCCAATTAAATTGCTGTCTCCGACCACGATTGCCAGGGGCGATTCACCCCACTTTTCGCTGTCAATGCCCACGACGGCCGTCTCGGTTACTGCCGGATGGTCAAGGAGTACACTTTCAATATCCGCGGGGTATATATTCTGGCCACCGGAAATAATCAGGTCCTTCTTGCGGTCAACCAGATAAAGATAACCTGCTTCGTCCAGTCGGCCAATGTCGCCTGTACGCAGCCAGTGCCTGCCTTGCTCATCCATCCACAAGGCTTCTTTGTTGGCGTCGGGCCGATCATGGTAGCCGACCATCAGGTGCCTGCAACGTCCGACAATCTCGCCGGCCTCGCCCGCGGCGCAGGGATTGTCATCCTTGTCGAGGATCATCAGGTCAGTGCCCATCAGGGGTTTGCCAACACTGGCCGGGCGCGCCCGCGCCTGTTCCGGCTCAAGCGTCGTGATCACACCCTCGGTCAGGCCATAAAGTTCAACCAGCCCGGGCGCCAGCCTGTCCATGATTTCCAGCTTCAGTTCCTGTGCCAGGGGCGAACCGCAGCACATCAGGCTCTTGATTGAGCTCACATCAAACTGCTCGAAATCAGGCTCACCCAGGATATGCCGGAATTGCAGCGGCACCATGGCTGAATGTGTTACCTGATGTTCCTGCACCAGGCGCAGCCATTCTCCTGCTTCGAAGGCCGGCATCACGATGATCGTGCCACCTGTCAACAGCGTGCAACCCATTCCGGCCCAGGAAATGTTTGAAAACAGGCCTATTGAGCAGAGGTTGACTGTCGCACGGTCATACCGCAAGGCAAGTGCGAGGTCGTAAAACCAATCCAGTCTGCGGCGGTGGCTGTGAACAATACCCTTGGGCTGTCCGGTTGTCCCGGAAGAGTAGATGATGTTGCACTCGTCATCGTCGGCCAGCGCGACTTCAGGATCCTGGTCTGACTGCGATTCAATCCAACCGGCATAGTCCTTCCAACCGGAGGGCCCGGGACCAGCCACGATCCAGGCACCATCCACGACACTCCGCATCTCACCGCGATGTCCATCCAGCCGGGATGCGTGGTCGGCGCTCGCGAATACTCCACGAGCACCGGCATCTCTAATCATGGCAGCCAGGCTGGATTCGGTCACGAGGGTATTGAGTGGTACGGTAGCGCATCCAGCAATAATGATTCCAAACATCACCACCACCATGTCGGCGCTATTGGACATCAGCACCGCGACACGGTCGCCTTTGCGTATTCCGATTGAGTCGAGGCCATTGGCAACCTGGCAGGCGCGGTCATGAAATTCGCGCCAGCTCAGGGTGCGATCCCCGAAGACTATTGCAGGGCGATCACCCTGCCACTTCGCGTTGAGCGCAATGACCTCGGGCAGAAGAGGCGGCGGTGCCTGGAGCTTGGTATGGCTCACCGGAGCTCAGGTTATCTCGCAAGACCCCACAGGTCAGTAGCGGTATTCCATCGTCACCGTCCAGGTTTGCGGATCGCCGTAATATCCGGTCTGGACGTTGGCCACGCTGCGGAAGTCCTGACCCTCGGTCTTGTAAACCTCGTCGGTGGCGTTCTTGATGCCTCCGGTCAGCGACCAGTGCTGATCCGCACTGGTCCAGTTGACCCAGCCATTGAACACCCAGTACGAGTCTTGCACCAGTGCCGGCGTGTTCTCGACGCTCAGCTGCATCTCGTCGCGAAATTGTGCATCCGCGCCGAAATTCAGGGTGCCACCACCAGAAAGATCAATGGTGTAGATGCCGGCGTAGCGCATGGTCCATTCTGGCGAGAAGGCCGGTTCATCCGGGATGCCATCGGCTCCGCTGAATCCACCTGCGCCGTACTTGGAGTCCAGGTAACCCACCTGCGCGGAAAGCTGCAAAGGATCGACCGGCACCCAGACCAGTTCAACTTCCGCGCCTGCGATGTCGAGCTCAGCAGCGTTCAGGACCGGGAAAGTGGCGTCGAGACCCTCGCCCAGCGATACGCGTGCCTGGAAATCGTCATACTGGCTCCAGAACACCGCGTAGTTTGCCTGCAGGCGGCCATCCGCCATGCTGGTCTTGGCGCCGAATTCCAGGGTCCAGACTTCTTCTGGCTCGAAGGCGCTCTGGTCAGCAGGCGTGTTGGCACGGCCATTAAACCCGCCGCTCTTGAAGCCTTTAGCCAGGCGGCCATAGAGGTGAGTGTTGTCACTCATGGCATAGTCGAGCGTAACGGTAGGTGTCCAGGAACTCCAGTTGTCGGAGTCATTGAACTGAAACTGGGGGTCAGAGTCACCCAGGACATTGCTGAACAGGCTGGTTGTGCGGAAATAATCCTTGTCTTCGTCCGTGTATCGAATTCCCAGCCCCAGGGTCCAGCGGTCTGCAAATGTCCAGTCGACCTGTCCAAATGCCGCGTAACTGGTTGTCTCCAGGTCATCATCGATTGTGCGGAACGCGTCGACAGGAAATCCATTGAAAAGCAACCAGTCGTCTGCGTCAGCGTACTGGTGGCTGGGTATTTCCTCGTTGAGGTAATACAAGCCGGCAACCCAGTTGACATTGCTGCCGTTGTCACCCAAAAGTTGGAATTCCTGTGTGAACTGCTCCTGGTCAATGCCCACGAAAACATCGCCAAGTTCCCATTCGGTGGCATCAATATCGATATAGAGATCGGCGTCGAGCTCCCGGGAAGCGGTGATTGATTTGAAGCTCAGCTGGTCATTGATTTCCCAGTTGATGGTCATCGAAAGGCCGGAATTTTCAACCTTCTGCCCCTCATCACCAGTGAAAGAGGTCTGCGACTCGAAATTCCACTCGCCGGTCGGTGCCAACTGCCGAATCACCGGCAGGCCGGTCCCGAGGTCTATACTGACGATCGCCGCCTCGGCACGCCCAAGCGTCAGCGCCACATCCTCGTCACTATAATCAGCAGCGAACACGATATTGACATCGTCGCTGACGTCCCACCTGGCCTTGAGGCGGGCTACCGTGGTGTCCTCGTCGTTGTATTCCCTGCCGGTTACCGGGTCGGTTACAAAGCCGTCGCGTTCGTCATACAAAACGCTAAGCGACATGGCGAAATTGTCGCTCAGAGGCCCGGAAAGATAACCGGCTGCCTGGAAACGGCTGTAATCGCCAAACGTGACTCCGGCCCGGGCTTCAAATTCCTGACCCGGCGTGTGGGTAATCAGGCGAATGGCGCCACCCGGCGTGTTCTTGCCATAAAGCGTTCCCTGAGGACCACGCAAAACCTCGACGCGTTCGACATCGTAGAGCTTGAACATGGCGCCCTGGATGCGTGACATGTAGACATCATCCACGTAAATGCCAACGGCGGGATCGAACGACTGCAGCGCGTCCGGCTGCCCCACGCCACGAATGAAAGCATTGACGCTTGAATTCGAGCCTCGACCCTGCACCAGGTTGAGGTTGGGAACGGCGCCCTGGATCGAATCCAGGTTGTCAGCCTGCAACGCGGCAAGCTCCGCCCCGGTGAATGCAGTGATGGCCATGGGCACTTCCTGCAAAGTCTGTTCACGGCGTGTGGCCGTAACGATCACTTCTTCGAGCTGCAAACTCCCTTCCTGATCCTGGGCAAAACCAGGCATCGAAATGCCAAGGGCAGAAACTATGGCGACAGCCAGCGCACTTCGGCGCACCAGCCCACCCGTTTTGGAAGATGGAATTTGTTTCATCATCGACGGTGCCTCAATTGTAATTTCAACAAATGTTGAGTTGACAAGTGACCAGATTAAAACCCCGCATGGCGTCTTCTGTCAAGAAAAATTCAACAGTAGTTGAAAAAAATCCACAATCATGGTTCTAATGTCACCCCGGATACCTCAGAGCGACGCCTGCATGGCCGAAAAGAAACCCCACAAATCCCGCAAGGACAGGATCATCGAAGTCGCTGAGCGCCTGTTTGCCAGGAGCGGTTATGATGGCGTGTCACTGCGCCAGATCACCCGGGAGGCCGGCGTTGATGTTGCTTTGGTCAAATACCACTTTGGCAACAAGCAGGGACTGTTCGATGCGCTTTTGAAACGCCGCGCAGACATTCTGAACCGGGAACGTCTCGAAGCCCTCGACCTTGTTCTTGAGCGCAACAATCCTGCGCCTGTTGAAGACATTATCGATGCGTTCACCCACCCCATTCTCAATGAGATCGTGGGCGAGGATGAATCCTGGCGACATTATTTCGGCCTCCTGGCACAGGTCAACAACAACCCCGAGTGGGGTGGTCAAACCATGTCCCGGTATTTCGATCCGCTGGTCAGCCGGTTCATTCAGGCGTTGCGTGATGCCCTTCCCGACAGTGACGATGTCGACATTTACTGGTGCTATCACTTTCTTTCCGGGGCGCTGACCCTGACCTTCGCAGACACCAAGCGCATCGACGCACTTTCCGGCGGTCTGTGCCAGTCATCAGACTTTGAAAGCGTTCATAAACGAATGGTGCCTTTCATTGCAGCAGGCTTCAGGGCCGTTTGTTCGGACTTATCCGGCCCGGCCATGGACGAGGATTAATCTCATCATGCAAAATCAGAATTCCAACAAATATAGAGCCGTGCTCAACAGCATCTTTGGTTTCGCGATTTTTTTCACATTCTCGGCGCATTCTGATACCCCAGTGGCCGGAATCGATCCCGACCGAATCACCATTTCAGGGGTTTCATCCGGGGCCAACATGGCAAACCAGTTGCACCTGGCATTCCCGGAACTGTTTTCCGGGGTGGGCATGGTAGCCGGCGTTCCATGGGGTTGCGCTGAGGGTTCGCTGACAACCGCTTTCAGTCGCTGCATGGCCCAGGCGGGAGACAATCTCGATGCCCAGTCGCTGCTCAATGACCTGTCTGCAGCTGAAGAAAATGGCGCCATCGGAAACCAGGCGTTGTTGGCAGACGACCGTGCGTGGTTGTTTCACGGGCAGCTCGATACGGTGGTTGGGCAAACAGTTATGGATGCTGCAGCCGGACTTTATCGCGAACTACTGCCACCCGCGAATGTGAATTACGTGACCGAAATCGAGGCGGCTCATAATTTCCCGACCCTCAGTGAGGGCTCCGCGTGCGATGCTACCGAAGCGCCATATCTTGGCAACTGCAATTACGATACGGCAGGCCAGATCCTGCAGTTCCTGTATCCGGAGATTGAAGCTGCGGACCACCAGCCAGTTACAAGTCCGATTGAGGTTGCGATCTCCGGTGAAAGCGCGGGCATAGGAAATGCCGCCTGGTTGTATATCCCGCCAGGCTGTGAAACTCCAGATGCACAATGCGGCCTTCACCTGGTGCTCCATGGTTGCAGCCAGTCACACGCCCAGGTTGGTATGGATTTCATCACCGGCAGCGGATTCCTGCCATGGGCTGCCGGCAATGACATTGTCCTGGCCTTTCCCCAGGCAGTATCCAGTGCCGTCAACCCGCTGGCCTGCTGGGACTGGTGGGGCTACACCGGTGAGGATTATCTGTCACGAGACGGCGCACAACTTAACTTTCTTGCCCAATGGGTTCGCTCACTGGCCGGCCTGACCGAGTGAACCAGCCCCCGGTGAACCAAACCACTGCGACAGCGGAGTCCCGACCCGACAGCGAGCATCACAAGGCAGGCACCGTGGCGGACAAGGATCAAAAGCTACTCGCGGGCGGCAGGGGCTATATTCTCTTTATCCTGGTTGTTGTCTATACCTTCAATTTTATTGACCGGCAGATCGTCGGCATCCTTGCCGTACCCATCAAGGAAGACCTGGGCCTGAGTGACACCCAGCTTGGCCTCATGGGGGGGCTCGCTTTTGCGCTGTTTTATACAGGTCTTGGCATCCCGATTGCGATGCTGGCAGACCGTTTCAGCCGCACCTGGATCATGACAGGCGCACTGGTCGTGTGGAGCGCGATGACAGCAGCCTGCGGACTGGCCAACAACTTTTGGCAACTTTTTGCGGCGCGCCTTGGCGTGGGTGTTGGCGAAGCGGGTGGTGTCGCTCCGGCATACTCGCTCATTGCGGACTGGTTTCCACCTCATCAGCGAGCGCGGGCGCTGAGTATCTACTCATTTGGTATTCCGATTGGCAGTGCACTTGGCATTGCTGCAGGGGGCATCATCGCCAGCCTGATTGATTGGCGGATGGCATTCTTTGCGGTCGGGATCCTGGGCGTTCTGCTCGCGCCTGTGTTTCGCCTGACTGTGCAGGAACCCGAACGGGGCAAATATGATACCGGCGCTCATGCGGCAGAGCCCGCAGGCATTCGCAAGACGATTGCTACACTGATCTCTAAGCCCAGTTTCTGGCTGATATCCCTGGCGGCATCCTTTTCTTCGATGATGGGTTACGGGCTGTTTTTCTGGCTACCCTCGTTTCTGGTAAGGAGCTTTGGGCTGACCCTGCTGGACGCATCGTTGTTTTTCGGTGCCATTCTCCTGATTGGCGGCCTTGCCGGCATCTGGCTCGGTGGGGTATTGGCTGATCGCTTTGGAGCGGCGAATCGACGACGGTACCTGACCATACCGGCGTTTGCATTTCTGGCCACGGTTCCGTGTTACCTGGCAGGCATTCTGTCTACAAACCTGACGATGACTTTTGTGTTTCTTCTGGTACCGACAGCCCTGGGGCTGGCCTGGCTGGGCCCCGTCATCTCCACCATTCAGCACCTGGTTCCACCACGAATGCGGGCAACAGCTTCAGCGGTATTCCTTTTTATAAACAACCTGATTGGCATCGGACTGGGAACCTACGCAATCGGTGCACTTTCCGATGCCCTGCGGGTACAGTTCGGTGAAAACGCATTGCGATATTCAATTATGGCTGGCACGAGTTTTTATATAGCTGCCGCGCTGCTCTTCTTCCTGGCCGCGCGCTGGCTGGAATCGGATTGGGAGGGCTTAGCTGGTGACTGAAATCAAGACTTTGGAAGGGAAATCGGCCCTGGTTACAGGTTCCACCTCGGGAATCGGCCTCGGAATCGCACGTGCGCTTGCCGAACAGGGTTGCGACATCATGCTCAACGGCTTTGCTTCTGAAAAGCAGATTGAGGAAATCAGGGCCGAACTGATCGATCGTTGCGGTGTGGCGGTTGCCTATTGTGATGCTGACCTCAGGGACCCGGCGCAGATCGAATCCATGATGAACCTGGCCAACACTGCAAAGTCGGGTATCGACATCCTGGTCAATAATGCAGGGATTCAGCACGTTTCTCCCATCGAGGAGTTTGCGACCGATAAGTGGAATGACATCATCGCGGTCAATCTGACTTCAGCATTTCACACCACCCGGTCAGTCATTCCTTCAATGCGCTCAAAAGGCTGGGGCCGGATCATCAATATTGCATCAGCCCACGCATTAAGAGCTTCTCCTTACAAATGCGCCTACGTATCAGCCAAGCATGGACTGGCCGGGCTTACAAAAACCGTTGCGCTCGAAGTTGCCGAGGAAAATATCACCGTCAACGCGGTCGCGCCCGGCTACGTCAAGACCCCTCTGGTCACCGACCAGGTTGCCGATACCGCCCGGGCTCGTGGAATCAGCGAAGAGGAAGTGATTCGGGATGTGATTTTGCTGGCTCAGCCAACAAAGCGCCTGATTGAGATCGAAGAGGTGGCAGCCATGGTGGTATTTCTTTGCTCCGAAGGCGCCGCCTCCATCACCGGCGCTGTGCTTCCCATAGACGGGGGCTGGACCGGTAAATAAGCAGTGCGAGCCAGGTCAAATCTGACCCGTCTGTTGATGGTGGAGGTCTATGTTTTGTTGTCGATCCCGGTATCCGGTCTCCTGAAACCATTGTCTGCTTGTGAGAAGTCAGTCAGCGCGTCAGGCGCTCCACGCTGGAAAGCGCGTTTTCCAGGCTATCGGCGCCTCCGGCCACGAAGATAAACACTGCACCATGAGTTGTGCCTGCGTAAATACGCTCCTGCAACAGGCCAAAACCGGTTGAATTCCAGATTCCCATCTCCGGACCGCTGCCGGAATCGCTGAGAAAACTTTCCTGTATTCCCGTTGAGGCCAGGCCATTGGCACCGCCCCCCAGGGCGAGGCTTGCCGCGCCGACCAGTCCGCTGGCGCCGGCCCGGGATTGTGCCGGGGAAGTCCCGCCTGCAACCAGTGTGCCAAGGTCCCCGCTCATGGAAACTGTGCCGCGCTCAATGTCATTCTGAGCGGCATTCATGTCATCAAACCCGGTGCCTGCAAAGACCCAGCTGTCATCAGTACCGTCAACGGTGAATGACCAGGCAACCAGGTTTCTAAGCTCTGCGCCCAGGTTGTCTGTGCCGTTGGCAAAGGTCCCGTAACCAGGTGTTGCCGTGCCTGCATTGGAAATCACTGAATATTCGTAGCTTGAAAGGGTTGTGCCCATTTCATCGACGCCGCCAAAGGCATACAGCACAATGCTTTCGGGCGCGCCCTTTAATGGCGCAATGGCGCCTGCAAGATGGCTCCGGGGGGTGCCCATTGACCAGCTAGCTACCTGGTGCCACGCACCGGTCTCCCCAGGCAACAAGGGTATGACTGCCGGGTCGGTCGGCTGGCCGTTTTGAACCCATGAAGTGGCGTTCGTAGTCGCAACCAGTTCCAGCACCTCGCTGTCACCGTCATACGGCACGCCAGCCGGGTTGGTATACACATTGTAGGCTTCTGCGCCCGGTACGGGATCCCATTCCAGCCGCAGGGCGACGTCGGCCATGTTAGGAACAATCACGTTGCGACTGGGGCCCGCCAGGCTTTCGCCATTGGGGTTGACGGGATCAGTTGATGGAAAAACCGCCGCGACTCTGAAGGCCTGCAGGCCTCCGGAATACCCGGGTGCGCCCTCTGCAAGCAGGAAAGTATGTCTCACTGCCAGTGGCGCCGCCGCGGAGTCAAGGATTTGTGCCCTCAGGACCGTATCCACTGCGCTGGTTCCATCATTTCCCCCGACAAGGTATAAAAACTCGCCAAACTGGCTTGCCCATGCAAATGTGCGACCTGCCGGAAGCGTATTTCGAGACATCACCCAGCCATCAATCTCGCCAAACTCACCAACCACACCGATTTCGACAGAATCAAGGGCATTGGCTGACGCGCCGTCGTCACCCCCCATCGCGTAAAGACTGAAACTCTCACCGTCAACGCGATGCAGTGCCAGCGAGGGCGCCCGTCTTGCAACCTGCAAATCGCTGATTGCGGCAGGTTCACCAATACCCCCGGATGCCGGGGCAAGGCGCACCGATGCAAAAGCTGCGTCCTGACCATCGGGATTCAAAAGGTCAATGATGCACAATCCCTCGTTAAGTCCCCCGGGGGAATAGTCCAGCGTCAGCGACGTACTTTCATTGACAGTTACTGTGAGTGGCTGGGTCAGGTCATCTTCACAGGTTAATGCGGCCGTGACAGCCGGGTTGAATCCACTTCCTTCAACGAAAAACTGGCTGGCGGCGTTCACAGGCACGACCAGGGGATATACCTGCGAGATTGAAGGTGCAGCCTCAGCCGAAATAATCAGGCCCTGGTTTACAAGTCCGGCGGAACCGTCAGGGTTGATTGCGATGACGTCGTAGGCACCGGCACTCAGGCCCGGGGGTACCGGCGCAAAGATCCGGTCTTCAGATTTAAATTCCACACCTTGCAATCGCACGGCCGGCTCAGTGGGAAGCGCTGTATCCAGGCGCAACAAGACCTGAGGTAGCACAGCGAAAGCCTCGTCGGAATCAAGCCGAAATTCGCCGCCAGCCGCAGATGAGAACACATTGGGCTGAAGATCAAATACAACCGTTAGTGAATCGACGATCTGAAAAGCCGCGCCGAGACCAGCAGTTTCACTCTGATTGGACCTTGTCACCTCCAGATCCCATGCTCCCGTTGCCAGGGCTGGCGGGATATCGAATGCCAGCAGGCCGGGATGGGCGGGGTCAAACGTGAACGGCGGAAATATTTCTTCAGCGGAGAGCCCGACCAGGCGAACGGAAAATGGTGCGGACAAAAGGCCGCTCACGTGCGCGGTCGCATTGACTCCTGCCGATTGCAGGGCGACCGGAGGCTCGACGGTAATGATCTCCAAAGGATCCTCGAACCCGCTCAACAGGTTGAGATCACCCGCATAAGCGCCCGGTGTCAGGAATTGAAACGTCAAGACGATCAGAAACAATCTCGCCATTTGTGGCATCTCCATTGGATAGTTCGAGTTGTTTTTTTCGGGGTCCGAATGTTGTGAGCGGCGGTGTCAGGGACTATAAACCGGGAATCTGACCGAGGTCATGTCTGCACTCGCTTCCATCAATGCCTGCTGCGCTTCCGGATCAGACGCCTGTGGAATGGCCTCACCGATTTCAAAAATATCGTAATAATGGCCCGTGCCCACATCATCGTTAATGAGTTGCAACAATGCATCCCGGCCCGTTTCAACAGAAGATTGTGGCTCGAATCCTGCTTCAATCACCATAGCGGTATTCATCAACGCTGATGGAAACAGTGCATTGGTTGTTATATCTCGTTCTGCCAGGGCATCGGCAGTTGCGTAAGTCATCATGATCTGCGCGTTTTTGCTTCGCAGGTAGGCATCAAAACCGGTGTAACCTTTCTCGAATCCCAGGTCATCAAAATCCAGCGGTCTCTGGCCCGAGGCAACATGCACAATTCGGCTTGGTGCGCTTTCCTCAAGCAGGGGTAACAACATGGCCGAAAGCACATAGCCAGCCAGGTAATTGACCTGGAAATGTAGTTCATACCCATCACCCGTTACACGCCGGGGTTTGTCTTCTCCCAAAAACACGCCGGCATTGTTGACCAGAACGTCAAGCCGCTCGTAGTCAGCCAGGATGGAATTGGCCAGGTCCCTGGTTTCTTCAAGGCTGGCGAGATCAGCCTGGTAGAACCTTGCACTGCCGTTGCCATCTTGCTCAATTTCCCTGAGAACTTCCTCGGCTCGTTCAACATTCCGACCATGAATGATCACGTGATCACCACTCCTGGCCAAAGCCAACGCTGTCTCGCGACCAAGGCCACCGGTGGAGCCAGTTACCATCACAACACGCTGGTCAGGAAGCGGTGCGGCATTTTCGGCCACAGCGGGCGACGATAACAGGGCTAAAACGCAAACTGCGCTGAAGATTATTCCAGCAAATTCTTTTTTTAAAACGACCATCAGGTTCAATTCCTCGGTTATTGGTGGTGTTCCGGCCACAGCGTCAAGATCGAAAAGATGCCAGATCTTGACAATGGGCTTTAAAAATCAGGGTGATTCGAAACCTTCCCTCAGGAATGCATCCGAGGGTGAAGCATTGCGTTCAACGGCCCCGATGTCACACAAGTCGGCTGCCCCAATATCTGTGCCGCCTTTTCCGGACAGAACCGGGCGCAGGCCGGTGTCCGGATTATTATAGTTTCGTTGGTCCGCCGCCTCTCCGGCACAGGCACCCTGATCAACCAAACGACTGCCGGCGTCCGGCACAGACGTGGGCATGGACCCGCCATTGTCCATCAATGCGCCTAACTCCGGATTGATCAGCGCATCAGCCGTTCCTGACTGGTCCCCATTGGGTTGCGTGCCCTCAGGAAAAGCGGTTTCAGCACCGGAATTATTTCCGATCAGGTTGTGCCCGAGCGTGGTCAGGTTCTCAGCCACATCAGTGACAACATCAGCTCTGCTGTGTGCCGCAGCCTGTTCAAGATTTCCTGCCACCACGCTGTTCAGGAGCGACATGGTTCCCTTGTTATATATTGCTCCGCCGGGCAAATTTTGTGTCGTTGTCACGTTGTTTTGAGAAAAAGTACTGTGTTCAATGGTGAGATCCTGGGATGCGAGGATGGTACTGATTGCAGATCCCCGCGTGTGGGCCTGGTTGGCCCAGAATGTTGATCGCGAAACGAACAGTTGGGTTATGCGGCCCACTACAACGCCGCCGCCGATGCCACCCGGATCGACGGCTGAATTTCCCAGAAAAGTAGAGTCCAGAATACTGGCCGAATCGGCAGTGATTCCAAGCCCACCGCCCCCAAGCGGCACGGCTGAATTTCCAGTGAAGTACACGCGCCTGAGTGTAAAGTGACTCCCGGGTTCTTCCGAGTAAAGGAACATACCGCCACCCTGACCGTTTGACGCAAAACAGGTATCGACACGAACATCCTCAATCAGAATGTTGTCCTGGGCCTGTGCAAACATACAACCACCATTCACTGCGTTTCCCTGAAACAACTGGATGTTCCGAAGAGTGAAGGAATCGGTATTGGTGCCGACATGAATGATGCGATGTGAATCATCACCATCGATCACAAGGCTATCGGGGCCGTGACCAGTAATTTCGAGATTATCGGTGATAATCGGAAGGCTTGAATTCAGGAGGATCACCTGCACACCTGCATCGAAATTAATCAGGTCATCACCATTGCCAGCTGTGCAGCCATCCACCGCGTTATTGGTATTTGCAGCCAGGATGGCACTGCGAAGCTCACAATCATCCAGGCCTCCTGTTTCGTCCGTGGAAACGTCTACCGTGATGGTTTCGGCATACAACAAAGGCATGAAAGCCAGCTTAATGACAATAGCGAGTAGAACAGAGGTCAGATTTATTACTTTCATTCGAACACCCCTTGGAGGCAAATGGTAATTAAGTACTAATCATCATCATGCTTTAAATATGAACTTCAATTTCCAGCTATTTATCTATTTTTTCTGAAACCAGCCCGCGAGGCAGGCTGCCAGCCCCAGAATCAGGCCGAAAACAAACACCGTCACCGGTGACAAGCCTGCCATCTGGTGAACAACCTGGTCCCAGGCATCGGTTTTTCCGACAGTTTCAAAAAGGATATACATCAGTGCGGTGATCACTGCACCAAGCATCCATGGCCATCCATGCGCCCGGTAACGAAAAAACAGGTAGATGGCCAGCGCAAAAGTCAGCCCGATACTGATGTAG
>DATFLY010000169.1:0-14753 GCA_035267185.1 Lysobacterales bacterium
CCAGGGAAGTTATGTGTATGTCGTTCAGGAAGACACCCTTCAGCGCAGGTATATCGAAATTGCATGGCAGAACGATGAGGACGCGATCATCAGTGATGGACTTGCCAATGGTGACGTCCTTGTCACTACACCGCTGGGACAGGTCACTTCCGGAGTTCGAGTCAGCATCGTCAATGATGAATCAACCACCCTGGCGACCGGGCTTGATACAGGTCGCGATCAGGACACAGACCGCTCATGATCGCCTGGTTCGCACGTAACCCTGTCGCGGCAAACCTGCTGATGATTTCGGTCGTCATTGGCGGCCTGGTCGCATTCAATAGTGCCTTGCGTCTCGAGGCATTCCCACCATTCGACATTGACACAATCAATGTCTCCGTCGAATTGCGCGGTGCCAGCCCTGAAGATATTGAGCTGGGTGCCGCTGTTCGTATCGAGGAAGCAATCAAGGACATCGAAGGCATCGATCGCATTGTTTCCCGATCCCGCGAGGGCGGAACCCGCGTCTCTGTCGAAGTGGATGCTGATTATGATCCGTTGCAGGTTCTCGACACCGTGAAAAGCCGGGTCGATGCCATCAACACACTGCCCGCGGAGGCTGAAAAGCCAATCGTTAGCCTGGCAGAACGGCGTTTCGCGGTGATCAATGTTGTGATTTCCGGAAATCAGGCGGAGGAAGAGGTCCGGAGGCTCGGAGAACTGGTGCGCGAGGAACTGTTGATGCTGGACAGCGTTTCTTTCGTGGAGCTGGATTCTGCCCGCCGTTATGAAATTGCCATTGAGGCGTCTGCCGACCGGCTCAGGGAATATGACCTGACATTACAGGAGATCGCCTGGGCTGTTCGTGAAAGCTCGGTAGATCTCTCGGCTGGCAACGTAAGAACACTTGGCGGTGACATCCTGATTCGATCGAAGGGTCAGGCCTACCGTCGGGGCGATTTCGAATCGATCGTGGTCAAGACCAACCCGGATGGCAGCATCGTGCGGGTTGTGGATGTGGCCGAGGTGATGGATGGGTTCGAGGAAGACTCAATCAGCACCCGATTCAATGGCATGGAAGCCGTTTTCCTGGATGTATCCCGCACCGGAAACCAGAGTGCACTGGATATCTCCCGGGAGGTCAAGGACTACGTTCAAAGCCGCCAGGCCAACCTGCCAGCCGGCATTGAGCTGAACTACTGGGACGATGATGCCCAGGTGTTGAAGAACCGGCTGGCCATTCTTTCCAAGAGCGCGCTGCAGGGCGGTGCCCTGGTGATCCTGATGCTGGCGCTGTTCCTGCGCCCGGCCATTGCGTTTTGGGTGTTTGCCGGCATACCGGTGGCCTTTCTGGGTGCGTTTATCCTGATGACCCTGTTTGACATCAGCCTCAACATGATGAGTGCATTTGGTTTCATCATCGTGCTGGGGATCGTGGTCGATGATGCGATTGTGACAGGTGAAAATGTCTACAAGCATATGCAGATTGGCGACAATTCACTCGATGCCGCCATCGATGGAACCCGCGAGGTCGCAATACCAGTTACGTTTGGAATCCTGACAACAATTCTTGCATTTGTGCCATTGATGTTTATCGACGGATTCCTGGGAACCTGGTATGCACCTGTTGCGATGGTCGCCATCCCGGTATTGCTGTTTTCGCTGGTTGAGTCGAAACTGATACTTCCGGCTCACCTGGCAAAGGTTCGACCAAGATCGCCTGCCCAATCAAATTCCGGTTTTACGGCCTGGCAGCGGCGCACGGCCGATCGATTTGAAAACTTTACGAAGAATCGCTACCAGCCCTTCCTTGACTTCACACTCCGTCACCGCTGGTCCACGCTGGCCTCTTTTATTGGCGTGTTGATCGTGGTGATGACGCTGGTGGCCAGCGGCTGGACCCGGTTTGTGTTTTTCCCTTCCGTTGAATCCGAGACTGCAACTGCCGAATTGGAAATGCCGGTCGGTACCCCGTTTGAAGTGACATCACGGCATGCCGAGCGAATGTTCGAAGCCGCCAGGGTTTTGCAGGACAAGTATTCAGACGAGGCTGGCGGAGAAGGGATGATCACCAACATCCTGTCCTCGATTGGCGCCAGTCGGCGCAGCACAGGACCGCACCTGGCCCGAATCCAGTTCGAGACGGCGCCGCGGGAAAAACGAACCAGTGATCTGACCGTGACCGAGTTGATTAACGAATGGCGTGAAATGGTTGGTTCAATACCGGGCGCAGTCAATGTCAGTTACCGGGCATCCTGGTTCCGGCCAGGCGAACCAATCGATGTCCAGTTCATGGGTAATTCGCTGACTGAGCTGAGCTCGGCCTCCGATGCACTGAAGGATCGCCTTGAGAGCTATCCTGAAGTATTCGATATCACCGACAGCCTTTCCGATGGTAAGCAGGAAATACAGATTGAACTGACGCCGCAGGGTCATTTGCTGGGCCTGACCCGATCACAGGTTGTCCAGCAGGTCGGTCAGGCATTCCGGGGATTCGAGGCCCAGAGGATCCAGCGCGGGCGCGATGACATCCGGGTGTTGGTGCGATTCCCGATTGAAGAGCGTGGCACCATTTCGTCGCTCAATGAAATGCTGATCACGACACCCGAGGGCGGCCGAATTCCCCTCGCCAACGTGGCCAGCCTGGTGCCTGGCAAGGGGCCGTCAGAAATTACACGTATCGACGGCTATCGTGTTTTAAATGTCACTGCCGATGTTGATAAAGAAACCACCAACATGCCAGTCCTGCAAGCCGATTTGCGGCAGTACCTTGATGGAATGCTGGGCCGTTACCCGGGCATCACTTACCAGATGGAAGGTGAGCAACGGCAGCAACGCGATTCGTTTGGCAGCCTGATGGTCGGATGGCCCCTGTTGTTGTTTGCGATCTATGTTTTGCTGGCCCTGCCGCTTAAATCCTATGTCCAGCCGCTGGTCGTGATGTCGGTTATTCCTTTTGGAATCATCGGGGCGGTCATCGGTCACTGGATCATGGGCTACCCGTTGTCGTTCCTGAGCATTCTCGGGCTGCTGGCTTTGTCGGGTGTGGTGGTCAACGACAGCCTGGTGCTGGTCGACTTTATCAACCAGAAAATTCGGGCAGGAAAATCGCTGGCAGAAGCGGTTCGACAGGCTGGTGTTGTTCGATTCAGACCAGTGATCCTGACATCTGTGACCACATTTTTCGGACTTCTGCCATTGTTGGCAGAAAAGGCCTCGGCTGCCCAGATCCTGATCCCGATGGCAATTTCACTTGGATTCGGAATCCTGTTCGCCACCGCAGTCACGCTGATACTGGTTCCGGCCAACATTCTCATTCTCGAGGACATCCGGCGTTTTACCAGCCGCTTCCTGCCTGGGACAGCATATGGTGGCCAGAGCGACCAGCCAGAATCAATTAGCTGATCGGTTGGTTTTTGCTTTTCTGCCTGGATTAAATCACTTTATGGGATCACCAGATCGCTAAGGTTCACATTTGTGTTGACCTGGTTGAGATCAACATCCGCAGCGACGCCAGGAACGGACTGATTGTCTTTCCATTGCCACAATGTCCAGTCAGACCAGCCTGACGGTATGTTTGGCTGGTCTACATCGTATTCTGCTATCCACAGATGATGGTCTGAAAAGTCTGCCGCACTGAGGTGTTTCTTCCATACATGGGGATTTGTGTAGATGATGGGTAAAACGCCTAGTTGTTTATTAATTTCGTTTGAAAATGCACGCAAGTTGTCAGCCAGTTGCAGCCTATCCTCGATGTGGATCGATTCCACGTCGATTACCGGCAGCATATCGCCGCTTTTTAAATCCGCATGGCTGAGAAACAGTTGCGCCTGTGAAACCGGATCATCCGCTGGGATGAAAAAATGGTAAGCACCGCGCTGGATTCCGTGCTGTTTCAGCCGATCCCAGTTGGTTTGAAAAAAAGGATCTCTGAAATCGAGCCCTGCTGTTGCAAGGCAATAGGCAAAGGTGAATCCCTCCCTGGCCATATTTGTCCACCGGATACGTCCGGCATGATAGGAAACGTCGACCCCTTTGTGGGCATCAACGGTCGTTGTGCGTTTCGGATGACTGACAGGTGGCTTCGCGTCCTGCCAGCGAACCGGTTCGAAACGGTCTGTGCGAGTGCCATCACCAAGCTGCCCTGACTCATTCGCCCCCCAGCACCACACTTCTTGGTTCTCAAGGCGCGCGCATGCATGCAGCCCCCCTGCGCGAATGCTCACTGCCTCAGCGGGAAGCGTGACCTGCTGCAGTTCATGCACTGGCGTGTCGGCTTCAATTCGCCTGGGTGCCAGTGAACCCCTGGCGATTTCTCCAAACAGATCTGACCCCCAGCAGTATACGGAGCCGTCTTTGTGCAGCGCGCAGCTGAATGTACCACCTGCGGCCAGAGCGGAAATTTCATAATCTTTGGTTTTGACGCGAACAGCTTTGGATTGGCGAGTCCTGGTCCCGTCACCCAGCTGACCAAAGCGATTGCTTCCCCAGCACCAAACTGACGACTCACTGTCAATGGCACAACTGTGGTAGTCACCCACTGCGATACTGACCACCGGCTGGTCAATTCCCTCAACTTTCACAGGGATGGTTGATCCTGATTCCTCTCCATTGCCCAGCTGACCGTAATCGCCATCTCCCCAGCAAAGCAACGAGCCTTGAAGGTCAATCCCGCAATTGTGATAAGCACCGGAAGCTAACTGCCTGAAATTGTTGTCCATGGGATTCACGGAAAATGTCATTTTCTTTTCAGCGCTTCCGATCTGACCCAACCGGTTACTGCCCCAGCATATGCCTTTGCCCTGGGTGGATATGCCGCAAAAATGAAACCATCCGGCTGACAGTGTGCGCATGGGCGGCAACTGAAGGCCAGTCCCGGGGTCGGTCCTGGAGAAACCCTGGCCCTGGCATTCAACGTGACCTTCATGGTCCAGACTGCAACTGCCGCGCAGTCCAAACACCCATTGACGGGGTGAAGTTGCTCTGGTTGCTGTCTCAGGAGCCGGAACATCGCCATCGCCGATACAAAGCATACGGTCATTCGTGACGCAGGTGAGCTGATCACCGAGCACCAGGCCTTCCGGTTGTTGCGATGACTCTGTGCTGCTGACATTAAATGAAAGCACTAGCAGGCTCACAGTAAGCACGGTTGCCGTGTTTGTTCGCTTCGGGTTTCGATTCAAGGATGATTCTCCATCGAATCACACCAGGCACAAGCCAAGCGTGTGGTGGACTGGAATGGGTTTAAGCGGCGGCAGTTCACCCACTGATCTGCCGCTCAGACAATGTTACTACTTTGGTACAAAAAATTATCAGCAAGGCCACAGCGGCGGGTTGCTCACGGCGACCTATAACGATGGTGATTCCAGGAACAAAAGGGTTAACTACAAAAAAGCCAGCGCTTTCCGGAAACCCGGTAATCAGAACCGGCGACGTGCGCAGACGCCTGCGCAGCGGGGTGGGAGTAAAACACCAGAGCGACCGACCGGGTTCAGGCAAACTCTGATTTCAATGCAACACGATAACGTCGACTGACAGGTACTTCAGCACCTGTGGTCAGTCGTGCTCTGGCATCACCAGTATCGAAGGGTTCGATTTCGGCGACCCGGTCCATGTTGACGATGGCAGACCGATGGACGCGGATAAACCCGGCCTGTTTCAGTCGCTCATCAATCTTTGTCATGGTTTCGCGAAGGGGATAGAGTCGTTTTCCAACGTGAAGGTTGACGTAATTGCCAGCGGCTTCTATCCAGTCTATGTCTTCGACCCGCACCAGGAATTCACGCCCCAGTTTCTTGACCAGGAATCGATCGGTCACAGGCGCGGGAGGAGTTTCCTCATCGCTGGTCTCGCCCAGGAATTGTGCTTCGCCCTGCAGCCGAAGTAGTACAAATCGGTACAGGTAGATCACGGCCAGGATGGTGAAGTAGCTGCGAAAATCCTTGAGAAATTCGTAGCCAAATTCCCTCAGCACAGGGCTAAAAACGTACTGTTCACCATGCAGACCGTAGATGAATTTTCGAACCAGCACCATGCCGCTGACATGGGCGGCAGACCAGGGCACCGTCATCAACATGTGGAACAGTAAATTTCGGGGGAGTGTTGCTTTTTCTATGCGAAACCACTGGTCAAATCGCAGCATGACCGGAATCAGGATGATCATCAACAGGGCACTGCTGCCTTCCCAGGTTGCAACCTGCCAGGGTGCAACATCCAGCCCGGAGCGGGCATAGTCGAAAATGACGATGGTCGTGTTGGCAAGCCAGTCGAAAGTAAACAGGGCGATCAACATGCCCCATTCGTAGATGGTGCGATGTTTAAGGTAATGCTGAAGTGCGGGGCCGCTCATGCCGACATTCTACACATCGTGATGATTGCGGCTGTAAAACGCCCAACCGTTTGTCACTGTATTCCGCCATTTGTCCCTCAGGCCTGTTGATCAGGCACTTTCGGGTCGCGGGTGTGCGAACAGGATGAAAATATAGCTGGCATCGTTTCATCAGGAAGTTGCCATGAGCCAGGAACCCAAAACCCGCCGTTATGATATTGACGCACTACGAGTGTTTGCCTTTGCACTGCTGATTCTTTATCACGTTGGAATGTTTTATGTGCCATGGGACTGGCACGTGAAGAGTCAGTATCAGAGCACCAGCCTTGAGACCCTGATGCTGATCGTGAACCAATGGCGCATGCCCCTTATTTTCCTTATCTCCGGACTGGCCGTGCATTTCCTTCTGGACAAGGTCAGCCCCGCAGTCTTTGCAGGCCGCCGGATTGTTCGTCTGGGATTACCACTTGTTTTTGGCATGCTGGTCATCGTCCCGCCTCAACCTTATTACGAAGCGCTCGCCAACGGCGCGTTTGATGGAAGTTACATCGAATTTCTCAAGGCATATTTCACATTTCAACCCTGGCCGGAAGGCGCTTTCGCCGGTTGGGACTACGGAATTACCTGGAACCATCTTTGGTACCTGCCGTACCTGTTGTGTTATACGCTGGTTGGACTTCCATTGTTTTTGTGGCTGCGCAATGGCGGTTCAGGCGTTACGAAAATGCTCAGGCAGGCTCGTGGGCCCTGGCTGGTGTTGTTGCCCGTCATTCCTTTATTCCTGGCGGGATGGTTTGTCTACCCGCGATTCCCTTACATCAGTCATTCATTGATTGACGACTGGTATGGCCATGCAATGTACGGAACGATTTTTCTTTATGGCTACATCATCGGGCGTGATCCGGGAATATGGTCTGAGATGGCGCGCATCCGCCGATGGACACTGGGATTGGCCATCGTGGCATTTCCGGGCTTTCGACTGATCTCAGGGTGGGCTGGTGAAGATCCTTCGGCAGTTCAGAATTTCGCACTTTTTAGTGCGGTATACCTGAATCGCTGGCTCTGGCTGCTGGCCATCCTCGGTTGGGGATACAGATTGCTAAACCGGCCCTACCGGTGGCTGCCTTATGCGACCGAGGCGGTGTATCCCTGGTACATCCTGCACCAGTCCATCACGGTTGTGGCGGGGTACCAGCTATCAAGGCTGGCCCTTGGACCGGTTGTGGAGCCGATTTTGCTGATCTCGATCACCATCGGCGGCTGCCTGGTGTTACATGAATTTGTGGTTCGAAGGGTATCGTGGTTGCGACCATTGTTCGGGTTGAAGTCCAAAACCACTGCTGACAAACCTCTACAGCTCAAGGCAAATTATTCTGGTTCAAAATAAGACAGGATTTTCAGTGCCCGGTTTGGGCTCTTCCAAAAAATAACGGGGCCGGGGTCAAAAGACCCCGGCCCCGATTCCATCAAAGCAAATTACAAGCGCTTTTTAGAACTGGCGACGGACGTAGACACCGGCTGAAAGCATAATCAGCAGTGTGCCCAGCAATGCCAGCCAGTTGGCCTGACCTGCTGTTTTCGGCAACATCCTTGGAGCAGGCTCTGGCTCTGGCTCCGGCTCGGCAGCTGGTTCCGGATCAGGTGCTGATGTTGCTGCTGGTGCGGCTGCGGCTGTGGCGGCAGGCGCTGGAAGGCTGAAGTTGTCTCCTTCCTTCAGGTAAACACTAACTTCTGTGCCCTGACCCAACTCAGATACCAACACATCCCGGCCATTAAGTTCTGCTCGTTCGCTGATGTCAGGATGAGCCCGCACATTTCCACTCCAGCTACCATCGGGACGCTGGTATTTGACGGTGGTTGATACGGGATTCTGGCGCTCAACACGGGCGCGAAATTTGGCGTACCAGGCACCGTCTTTTTGGTCCATTTCAAGACAATAGTCCCCAACAGCAGCGATCCGTTCGATCGCGGTATCTGTCCAGACAATGGTATCGCACGTGGGGTCTTGCGCTTGCGCGTTAAAGGAAATCAACGCCGCGATTAACAGGACAGGGGATAGCAAAAACTTCTTCATATCGTTCTCTCTCTCTTTAGGTGGACTTAAAAGGTAGTGCAACGGCTTTGACGATGAATCTTTGTGGCGCATCGCCGACAAAGTAAAAAGGAAAGCAGGTCACAAGGGTTATGGTGCGTTCTGCCGTGGGGGCGAGCACTTCGACATCATCAGGGTTGACCACGTGGGTTTTGACGACTTCGTAGCGAACCAGGCCATCGGGCGTCATCAGTTCGATGACGTCGCCGTTTTCGACATCCTGCAGTGGTCTGAAAAAACCGTCACGATGGCCAGCGATGCCAAGATTTCCCATCCCATCAATTCTTGCAGTGCCAAGAACCCTGGCAACACCCCGATTCAGGTTGTTCTCATCGGCCCCGTCATAGACAGGAACCTGGATGGCCAGGCGTTCAATGTTGAGTACAGCAAGTGGTGGCTTTCCGCCGGCTGCGTGCGACTCGGCGAATGCCTCAATACGCTGCTCTGACCAGAGTGTCTGATCAGGGATGTCCAAAGACGGCGATGCCTGGTCGGGAGTGGCGGTAACTACCTCCGTGGCACGTGCAGAATGCGCTGCAAGAAAGGAATTGACGCCTGCCTCTCGCTGGGCGTTCTGGTCTGCGCGAATCTGGAAAAAAACAGCGAGCATAGCCAGACCGGCAACGCATGCGACAATTTCAACTGCCGACGGGCGCCTTGTTTTGCCGCTGTCTTTCGATGCGACCCTCAATTCCGCATCACTCCCTGTGCAACCGAATGACTAGACTAGATTATTCATTGCGATTTGCCAAGTGGATGGCATTCGATTGGCCCGTTCGATACTCGCCCAGAGGACCCGGAACTTTCCAGCTTAACCCGTCACATTTGCTATGACTGGTCAGCATGATCAAAGAGTCCACGGAGACTATGGATTATCAGACACAAGCTCTCCGGAAAGGAAAAGCGTGCCTTCCACTTCGGTTGGGCCCGACTGGGACCAATCAATTCTGCCAAATACTTCGGAGCCGGCTGGGACAATAATGGTAGCGGGGCGGCCCTCTTTCCAGATTTTTAAACCTGGATCGGTGAAATCAAGAACACCCAGGAAATATTCAAAACCTGTCGCGTCCGGAGTTCTAAAAGTTAATTGTCCTGCTGCTGTGGATGGTGCAGCTCCAACGAGGGCCCTCGCTTGAATGGATATCTCCCGGACCAGTAGACTTTTGCCGGGTGGAACAACATACCTTGCTGACTCAGCTTCACAAACAGGGGTCGTACCAATGCATATGCTGTAGGCGTTATCAATAAACAAGGTTAGGAAACCACCAAAGTTCGATTCACGCGCAGAGATTCGCAACGCCACCGGTTCCCGGTTTGACCCTGCACATGGCCCCAGTGTTCCATCGGCCGGATCCGAACAGACCAACTGCTCCTGGGCGGGGGCAGCAGTGAGCCTTGGTATCACCGTATCATCGGTGCCGGAATCAATGACTATGTCTTGTGCAGACACCGGATTGTTCAACAGTGCCAATGCCATGAGTGCGAATATCAAAGCAAAAGGCCGGGTTGCGTTCTCCATCTTTGTGTCCTCGGTGTTTGAAGTTTTCATAGGTGCAATCCTGAGGTTTATTGAATTCGCCGCAGGCCAAAAAGCCCAAAGCTGAGTATTAGCAGTGCCATCAATAGCATGTTGCCCTTGCTGAGCACGGGAATGCCTTCATACAAACGGGTGTTATAAATCGTGCAATCGTATTCCCCGGCCGCAGGATCTGTGGCCTGGCCCAGCAAGACCGGAATTTGTGCACATTCACTGTCATCACTTTCAACCGAAGAGTCTGAAACCTGCTCAGTGATGGTACAGCTCGTCTGGCCGTTCCAGTGTGGCAGCACATTAAATGTGTCGAAGCTGTCATCACCCAGGAACCACAGCACGCTTTCGGTCCCTGCATCCTGTGTGTCCAGTTCAGCCTCGCCAGTACACTCGAATTGGGCCTCGGCGATCATGGGAATCTGGAATTCGGGATGCTCGTCCATCCACAGTTTTTGTACATTGATTTGGACAGGCTCGACTGAATTGAAGATGAAACATTCAAGTTCTGCACCTTGTTCTACATTGTTATAGATACAGCCGTCGGGGTTGGTTGGTCCATCTTCCTCGGTGGCATAAACGACCGTATAGCCATCCGGAGCGGTTTCTGTCACCGCGCAGTTGGTCGCGCCCGAGTCAATATTGGTTGTCACGAACGTGATTGGGTTGCCTTCACGTATGCCGATGGAAACATTTAGCGGAAGCCCGGTGTTGCATTCCTTGTGAACCATGACATCTGCAGGATTTCCGTCATTGAAGTCTTTGTAAACGGTGATGTTGAATCTGTATGAACCAAACCATCGGAAATTTCCGCCGCTATCGACAGAGTTATATTCCTCGGGAAAACCGGGTGCCATGAACTGGCCTGGCATTGGTGCGTGATTATCCCTGGCGTCGACAAAACTGACGTTCTGGGTGCCGGCCTCTGCAAGCTGAAAAAAAGCGGGACTGTCAGCAACCGTGCTGCGGATCTTGAGAAGGCTTCCATCAGTGCCATTGAATTTCACCGAGTTAAGCGCATCCTGGGTTTCGCCTGCACTGAAATTCAGCTGCTTACCTGATGTGGTCATAACAGACCAGTCATAGAAGCTGGTGGGTCCGCTGATGGTTGAAGAAGTGGTGCTGCAGCCATCATTCATGTTGACAGCACTCGTGCCGGGGTTGACCGTGCCCAGGTTGGTCCAGTTACCAGTGAGGTTGATCGAGCCCGACTGAGCATCAACTGTACCGCTAATGCTTGCATGTCTGACGTCATCCAGAGAGCCGGAACCCAATTGCAGCTCACCTTCAACCTGGATGTCTTTGCATCCCAGGTTGATCGATCCCTGGCCCACGTTGATGGAGCCACCGGACCCAATTGTGATCCCGTTTGCAAGCAGCAAATCGGAGACAAAACAAAGGCAGACGAACACCATGATGGCAGGGGCATGCGCCGTCATTCGTCGGGTTTTGGTAGAGATGGAATGCTCCATTTTCAGGGTTTCATTCTTGTTTTGCATACCATGGTAGCGCTGAGGGATTAGATTTTCCAATGACAATTTCCCCGGGGCTTTTTGGCCAAGCGGAGATTAAACCGAACGAATAGCTGGACAATTCAGATGGTTGCAGTAGTCTGGCTTGTGCCAGCTGTTCAGGTGGGGGTGAACATTTTGTCCGAAGCGACAAAAAAACCATTCTCCCGGGAATCGAAAAGTGCAAAAAATCTTTATTTCCTACAGGCGTGATGATTCACGTCATTCTGCAGGTCGAATTTGTGATCGGCTGGTATCGTACTTCGGAAAAGACCAGGTTTTCATGGACATCGAGAAGATTCCGCTTGGCGTCGATTTTCGTCAGTATGTAAAGGACCAATTGGAACACTGTAAGATCGTTCTGGCCGTGATTGGAGATGACTGGCTGATCGATGGCAACGAACCCTCGAAAAATACCCACATCGAACTCGCCACAGCGCTGGAACGAGCGGATATCCCCGTGATTCCGGTACTGGTTGGAGACGCTCCCATTCCGAATGAGGACCAGTTGCCGGACGATTTGAAGGAGTTGTCGTACCGTAACGGTATCAGGTTGCATGCGGATCAGGGATTTGACGCCGGAATGAAATCGCTCATCAAGGCCATTGAGCGCGAAGCCCAACTGGAGAAACCCAAACCAGTAGCAGAGTCCGGGTTAAAGTCTGCGCCGGATGATGTGGCGCGCGATAAAATGCCGCGTACCAAACATCTAATGATTGGCATCGGAGCCGTCATTCTGACGTTAATCAGCCTCTACTTCATTGACGACTACATGTACATTGATGTCGAACCACTCAATGTAGCCAGGGGGACAACCGAGCCCTTGAGACTCGCTCCTGGTGGTGCACGGGTTTTTGGATTCTCTGTTCCATCATCAGGCACATATCGCGTTTCTGTCATCAGTTCCCCTGAACACCTTGATCAGGGCTGGTATCTCTATCTTGGCAGGAGTGAGGAAACGCTGAAAGAATGCAATACTGATCATCCGGCGCGCGGCACCGAAACCTGCGAGGTGGACCTGGAGACGGGTGAGATTTACGATCTGGAAGTCGAGAACCTGATGGGTGACCGGGACGACGAAGAGAGCGAACCCGTTTACTTTACAATTACCGTTGAAAAACTCTGACAATCTCCTGATTACGAATTTTATGCCCGGAAGTGACGACCTGGGTTGGTATGTTGTGAATGACAATGTGATGGGGGGAAGGAGTGACGGTGGCTTTAAACTGTCGTCCGGGGAATTGCAATTCACCGGAAGCACCAACACCAGGGGTGGCGGGTTCAGTTCAATCCGCAGTCAAACGATCGAACTCGATTTGTCAGGTTATGCCGGCATCCGCGTTCGTGTCATGGGTGACGGGCGACGCTATACGTGGCGTCTGACAACAGGTGCCCTGGTCCAAGGCAGGCCAGTTGCCTACTGGGCAGATTTTGAGACGCAACAAAATATCTGGCAAGACGTGGATATTCCGTTTTCGACTTTTGTTCCACGGTTCCGGGGAACTGTTCTGAGCGGACCGGCGCTGGACATATCCAGTATCACAAGTATGGGCCTAATGATTTACGACAAGCTCGATGGTGTTTTCGAACTTCGTCTCTCAGGCGTGCAAGCTTACTCTGGCAACCAGATTTAATTACTGACTGTAATCGGTAAGTGCCAATTGCAACAAAACCCCCTGGATTTCTTTCTTTGTTTCTGAACCTGCAATTCTTGCAGCCGGCAAAATGGCTTGATCCATGACATCTACCAGAAGACGGAAGAAACCTCGTTAACCGCGAGACTCAATTTTCGGGCAGCAGGTCCAGTTTCCTGAGAAACTGCTGGAACCTTGGATCGCTCTGAATGTTATCGTGGACCGGATGAACTCCAGCGACCGAGAGCTGTGGATCGCCCTGGGCGTAAGCACGATTTAACCACTTCATTGCGTTATCCACATCGCCACGATACGCGTAGCTTCCTCCAATCGGTACTGCCAGTCGATCAGAGTACTTTTCGATCAGTTCCTCAAGGGCAGCGTCTGAATCTTCCAGTCGTCCGGCGGCATAGTAGGCGATTGTCTGCGCTGCCAGCCTGAAGGGTTCACCGACTTCCTTTTCGGCGGCCGCAATCGCTTCTTCAATCCTACCTTGTTCCAGCAGGATCAGGCTTAGAACGGTATGTGCGTAAGTGTAATTGCCGCCGGCAAAATCGAGCGCCTCCAGCAGTGCTGCCTCTGCAGCCTCAGGGTTGCGGCCGACGTAGTGAAAGAACGCCTTGTTATGTAATCCGCGAATATTAAGCGGATCGACTTCGATGCTACGTGCGTTGTATTCAAGTGCATCGGAATACCGGCCGAACGCGTTGGCCAAATGGCTCGCACCGCTCAGTGCGTCGGCATTATTCGGGTCAATTTCCAGCGCGCGTTCAAAGGCCGCTTCGGCTCCTTTCCAGTTCAGGTCGAACATGATCCTGAAAACACCTTGCCTGGCATAGGCCCCTGCCGATGTCGGGTCCAGTTCCAATGCCCGGCTCAATGCGTCTTTTGCAAGTTCAACACCTTCGTCTGTGGGTAGCTCTCCTGCGACGGTCATGGCGCCGTAAACACCTGCGAGCTTTTCCCAGGAAACCGCGAGTCCCGGATCCAATTCAATCGATCTTTCAAAATGCTCTCGCGCTTCCCGCGTGTTTTCCGGTCCTAGCAGATGTTGGGCCCGGAGTCCCTTCAGGTACCAGTCATAAGCCTCGGCGCTGTGTTCTGCTGTAAGTGTCTGCGATGCACCAAGCAGTTCCACCTGTAATTCATTGGTCACGGCGTTTGCGATTTCATCCTGGACTGCGAAGATGTCCTCGAGTGTCCGGTCGAAAGTGCGTGACCAAAGCTGTGTGCCGCTGCCTGAATCAATCAGTTGCACCGTGATGCGTACATCATCCCCGGCCCGGCGCACGCTTCCCTCAAGGAGATGCGATACGTTCAGCTTTCGGCCGATCTCTCGCAGGTCCTCGTTCTTGTCCTTGAACTGAAAAGATGATGTGCGGCCAATGACGCGCAAGTTATTGCCGCGCGCGAGAACGTTGAGCAACTCTTCTGTCAGGCCATCGGAAAAGTACTCCTGCTCTTCATCGGAGCTGACGTTGACGAAAGGCAGCACTGCAATCGCTTTGGCCTCTTTCGCCGGAATGCTGATCTCAGCTTTTGGCGTTTGCGGAAAGGGGGTCGCCACAGGTCGAAACGCAAACTGGTCGAGTGCAAACAGGCTGACAGCGATAACAGCGACGATGATGGTGGCAATATTCAGTCGTCGGGTGGTCGCCCTGGTGGTCGCCTCATCACGAAC
>DATFLY010000170.1:0-5261 GCA_035267185.1 Lysobacterales bacterium
GGCGTGGCCACTGAAGGAATGTTGGTTCCCGTGTTGATCGCAATAGTCAGCAGGTCGAAAAACTCGCGGGAAATCTGTCCGCTATCCAATGCTGCCTTGACCTCGCCAATGTAAACCGTCGCCACGAACACGTTATCAGAGATTGCCGAAAGCACACCATTGGCCATGAAGAAAGCTGGCACTTGCGCGTCCTGGGGCAGGCTGAATACCCAGTCGATCACCGGTGCAAACAGGTGCTGGTCATAAATAACACCCACGATTCCGAAAAAGACAACCAAAAGTGCTGTGAATGGCAGAGCCTCTTCAAAGGCATGGCCCAGTTGGTGCTCTTCGATGATCCCTGTAAATACTGTGGCCAGCACAATGACCGCCAGTCCGATCAAACCAACCGCGGCCCAGTGGAATGCCAGGGCAACAACCAGGAACAGTGCAACTGCGGCCTGCATAATGATCACCGCTTTTTGCTGCGCGGTACGGTTTTCATCTTCCAGGCGGTCGTATTCTTCAAGAATACGCCTGGCCGCATCCGGCAATGGAGCGCCGTATCCGAGTATCTTGAATTTCTCGACCATCACACAGGTGAGCATGCCAACAACAAACACAGGCACACTGACGGGTGCCATGCGAACCGCGAACTCAATAAACTCCCAGCCGGCCACCGTGCCAATCAACAGGTTTTGTGGCTCGCCCACCAGCGTGGTCACGCCGCCAAGTGCGGTGCCCACTGCGCCATGCATCATCAGGTTTCTCAGGAAGGCCCGGAATGCTTCCAGGTCTCCTCTTGTTTCGTCTCCGATTCCGGTGTCGTCGGCATGATCGTGATCAGAATCAAAACCCTTTCCGGAAACCACCTTGTGATAGACACCATAAAAGCCCGCAGCAACCGTGATGATCACGGCCGTTACTGTCAGCGCGTCAAGAAAAGCGGACAGAACGGCAGCTGAAAAACAGAACATCAAAGACAACAGTGTTTTCGACCTGATGCGTGTAATGATCTTGGTGAAGATAAACATCAGCATGTCTTTGAGGAAGAAAATACCGGCCACCATGAAGATCAGCAGCAGGATCACCTCGAAGTTCTGTTCGGTCTTGTGCATCACCGTGTCGGCAGACGTCAGCCCCATGACGATCGCTTCGATGGCGATCAGGCCGCCCGGCTGCAGTGGATAGCACTTGAGCGCCATCGCCAGGCAGAAGATAAACTCAAGAACGATGACCCAACCGGTGATAAACGGACCGACGGTGATGGCAAGAATTGGATTGATGACCAGAAAGGCAATGATGGTCAGCTTGTACCAGTCGGCAGCATTGCCAAGGAAGTTCTTGAGGATAGAGGCAGAGATGGTCCTGGGCATACTTATTCTCTTTTAGTGTTTGGCAGGCGAGGAGGGCATTCTAAATGCTCCATCGGGCTGCTTCCACAAACTACTGCATTCTTATGCCGCATTTTGCTTTCCGAAAACGACTCAAGTAGAATATATCTCTTTATCGCGATTGAAAGATACCTAACAGACTTACTTACAGAATATGCAGAGGCAAGATAACGATGAGTAGCTATTTGTTCACCTCCGAGTCAGTGTCGGAAGGGCATCCTGACAAGGTTGCCGATCAGATTTCTGATGCGGTGCTTGACGCCATACTCGAACAGGATCCGGGCGCACGAGTTGCCTGTGAGACTTTCGTAAAGACGGGTGTGGCGATACTGGGTGGAGAAATCTCCACCAGCGCCTGGGTTGATCTGGAAGAACTGATCAGGAAAGTCATCGTTGATATCGGTTATGACTCCTCCGATGTTGGTTTTGACGGAAACACCTGTGGCGTCATCAACATCATCGGCAAGCAGTCGCCTGACATCTCCCAGGGTGTTGATCGTGACAGCCCCGAAGAGCAGGGTGCCGGAGACCAGGGACTGATGTTCGGCTATGCCACCAACGAAACGGAAGTTTTGATGCCGGCTCCGATCTATTACTCACATGAACTGGTAAAGCGCCAGGCACATGTGCGCAGGTCAAATGAGGATGGCAGGCAGCACCTTCGTCCGGACGCCAAGAGCCAGGTGACGTTTCGTTACGAAAATGGCAAACCGGCTGGCATCGATGCCGTCGTCCTGTCTACCCAGCACAATCCGGAATCGAGCCAGTCCGACCTGCGTGAACTGGTGATGGAAACCATCATCAAGCCGGTTCTGCCGTCCGAATGGCTGGACGGCAATACCAAGTATCACATCAACCCCACGGGTCGATTCGAGATTGGCGGGCCGGTTGGCGACGCCGGACTTACAGGACGCAAGATTATCGTCGACACCTATGGCGGCATGGCCCGTCACGGTGGCGGCGCATTTTCCGGCAAGGACCCCTCAAAGGTTGATCGTTCCGCAGCATACGCGTCCCGCCATGTCGCCAAAAACCTGGTTGCTGCCGGGCTGGCTGATCGGGTGGAAATCCAGGTTTCCTACGCAATCGGGGTTGCAGAGCCAACATCGGTGACTGTCGAGACTTTTGGAACGGAGCATGTGCCCGTTGATCGTATCGAGCAATTGGTACGACAGGAATTTGACCTGCGTCCATACAGCATCATCAGGTCACTCGACCTGATCAAGCCTATTTACCGGCCACTGTCCGCCTACGGACACATGGGCAGGGAAGACCTGGGTGTGTCGTGGGAAGCCACGGACCGCGTGGATCACCTGCGCGATGCAGCCGGACTTTGATCAGTCAGCGAATTTAAAGCAGCCAACCAATTTAAATCACAAGAACCACGAATTTCAGAATATTTAAGGAGTAAGAAATGAGCGCAGTTATTCAAACGCCAGAGCAGGACCAGTCAGTACAGGCTGCAGTAACGGATTATCACGTTGCTGATATCTCGCTGGCCGATTTCGGGCGCAAGGAAATCGCCATTGCCGAGACAGAAATGCCCGGCCTGATGTCCGTGCGCGAGCAGTTCGCCGAGCAGCAGCCTCTCAAGGGAGCCCGTATCGCCGGTAGCCTGCACATGACCATTCAGACTGCAGTGCTGATCGAAGCACTTGAAGCGCTGGGTGCTGATGTGCGCTGGGCTTCATGCAATATCTATTCAACCCAGGATCACGCTGCAGCAGCCATTGCGGCTGGCGGCACACCGGTTTTTGCCTTCAAGGGCGAAACCCTGGATGAGTACTGGGAGTTCACCCACCAGATCTTCAACTGGGGTGACGACGACAATGACGAGAGCTTCGCCAACATGATCCTGGATGATGGCGGTGACGCCACCCTGTTGTTGTACCTGGGTGCCAGGGCGGAGCAGGATCGTTCGGTCCTGGACAATCCTTCAAGCGAGGAAGAGGTTTCGCTTTTCAATGCGATTCGAAAACGCCTGGACAGCAATCCGGGCTGGTATGCAAAAGCCCTGTCAAAAATCCAGGGTGTCACAGAAGAAACAACCACTGGCGTCAAGCGTCTGTACCAGATGGCGAAAGACGGAGAACTGACTTTCCCTGCGATCAATGTCAACGATTCGGTCACCAAGTCCAAGTTTGACAATCTTTATGGATGTCGTGAATCCCTGGTTGATGGCATCAAGCGTGCCACCGACGTCATGATTGCGGGCAAGACTGCAGTTGTCGCTGGCTATGGTGACGTGGGCAAGGGTTGCGCACAGTCACTCAAGGGTCTGGGCGCTTCGGTCTGGATCACCGAAATTGACCCGATCTGTGCCCTGCAGGCTGCGATGGAAGGCTTCCGGGTCGTCACCATGGAAGAAGCCGCGCCTGTTGCTGACATTTTCGTGACCGCAACCGGTAATTATCATGTCATCACGCGGGAACACATGGAGGCGATGAAGCACCAGGCGATTGTTTGCAACATCGGTCATTTCGACAACGAAATCGATGTCGCCAGCCTTGAACAGAATTTTGAGTGGGAGTCCATCAAGCCCCAGGTTGATCACGTGATCTTTCCTGATGGCAAGCGCATCATCCTGCTGGCCCGCGGTCGACTGGTGAATCTCGGGTGCGCAACAGGCCACCCGAGTTTCGTGATGTCAAATTCCTTCACCAACCAGGTATTGGCCCAGATTGAATTGTGGTGCCATCCCGAGCGTTACGAAAACCAGGTATACGTACTGCCCAAGCATCTCGATGAGCATGTGGCAAGGCTTCACCTGGAGCGTATTGGTGCAACGCTCACGAACCTGCGGGACGACCAGGCCAGTTATATCGGTGTGGATTCCGAAGGGCCGTTCAAGCCGGACCATTACCGCTACTAGGGTCAGCTGACCCTGGGGTCATCATCCATGGCTACGATGCCGGGCATCTCATTCGAGTTTTTTCCGCCACGTACGCCGGAGCAGCACATCATCCTGGACTCAACCTGGAAGATTCTTTCCAGGTTGAGTCCCAATTACCTCTCGGTCACATTCGGTGCGGGCGGGTCCGCCCAGGCGGCCACATTGGAAGCCGTGGACACAATGCTGGAAAAGGCAGGTGTGCCGGTGGCGCCGCACATCTCGTGCATGGCCGATTCGAGTGAAGGCATCAGGGATCTTCTCAATGAGTATCGTGCTCGCGGCGTCGATCACCTTGTTGTCCTTCGGGGTGACAGGCAGGAGGGTGTACATGCATCAGGTCGTTTCCAGTACGCCAGTGATCTGGTTGGTTGGGTGAGGGAAGAGTTTGGTGACGACTTTCATATCGAAGTGGCCTGTTATCCGGAGATTCACCCGGAGTCAGAATCGCTCCAGTCCGAAATGAAATACTTCCGGCAGAAAGTGGAAGCCGGCGCAAATGGCGCCATCACACAGTACTTTTTCAACCCTGACAGCTATTTCCATTTCCGTGACGACGCGCTGCGCATGGGGGTCGACATTCCCATTACTCCGGGCATCATGCCGATCACCAACTACAAGCAGCTCGCGAGGTTTTCAAATATCTGCGGCGCGGAGATACCCATCTGGATTCGCCGGCGACTGGAATCGTATGGCGATGATGGTGCTTCCATTCGTGAGTTTGGCCTGGAAGTGGTGACCAGCCTTTGTGAGCAATTACTGAATGGCGGCGCGCCGGGCCTGCACTTTTATACGCTCAATCGCGCCAACGCCACGATGCGTTTGTGGCAGAACCTGACCAGCTATTTTGTAGACAAAGCTGCTTCAAAACCTGTTCGCGGCTGAGGCCGCTCCTACAATTCTCAGGTCTCGGCTGAAGCCGCTCCTACAATTCTCAGGTCTCGGCTGAAGCTGCTCCTACAATTCTCAGGTCTCGGCTGAAGCCGCTCCTACAATTC
>DATFLY010000171.1:0-44362 GCA_035267185.1 Lysobacterales bacterium
ACCTTCCATTATTGGCTATGAGTCACTGGGCCAGTTGCTGGAGAGAATGGGTGAGCTGGAAACGGCCATGGCATGTTTCCGAAATGCCCTTCGAATGAGCCAGGGCAAATCCCCGGAGCCATTACCCTCTGATCCCGCAAAGCTGACTTCTCCCTAATCGGGAGAAGTCATCCCGGAAGCGCTTTAGCGCTATCCGGGATCTACCTCAAACCCCGACTAGGGCGATGTCATCCCGGAAGCGCTTTAGCGCTGTCCGGGATCTACCCGCCTCGTGAATGAGTGGGTCCCGGATAATGCTTCTCGCATTTCCGGGATGACGTTAATCGCATGGCGATTCGGATAATGCTTTTCGCATTTCCGGGATGACGTTAATCGCAGGGCGATTCGGATAATGCTTCTCGCATTTCCGGGATACCGTAAATGTATTACTGACGGGACCGCAATGCTAGTGGGGTTTCGCCAGCACACTCACCGGCACATCAAGGCCGAATTCGAAAGAGTCATAAAACAACCGGTCTTCCCTTGCACCCGCCCTGGCGAAAGCCTTCTTTGCGGATTCAATCATGGCCGGTGGGCCGCTCATGTAGATATCGAAGCCTGAGAGATCAGGGTGGTCGTCAATCACCGCCTCATGTACAAAACCTGCAAAACCTCCGTCAGCCACGGCCTCTCCCGGCCCGGAAACTGCACTGCGATATCGGATGTGGTCATGCTCGTTTTCCCATTTCCTTGGTAACGAGTCGAGGTACAACTCGGCTGCATTTCGCGCACCCCAGTAAAGCTCAATGCTGCGATTGTCATTGTGTTCCAGCAGGTCTTCAATCATGGATTTCAGCGGGGCAAAACCGGTTCCCCCGCCCATCATGATCATGGGGCGATCAGACTCGTCGTGTCGGACAAAGAAAGTACCAAGTGGTCCTTCAAGGCGCAGGATGTCGCGTTCCCTGAGGTCGTTAAAGACCCAGCCGGTAAAATCCCCGCCATCGACATGCCGAATATGTAATTCGATCTCATCCTCTTTAACGGGGCTGCTTGCAATCGAAAATGCCCGGCGCTTTCCGCCTGCAAGCAATGTATCCACATACTGACCTGCCAGGAATTGCAGGCGTTGCGAAGCCGGCAGTTTGAGCCGGAGTCGCACAACATTATCTGCCAGAATCGACTTTTCGATCACGCGGGCCGGGAACATCCTGACCTGCAGGTCACGAACGGCCGAAATCTCCCTTGCCCGGATGGTCAGATCCTCCAATGGTGCGGCCTGGCACAGCAATGCATCACCAGCGTCTATTTCTTCAGCTTCCAGTGCCATGGGAGGATGGAAGGGGTAATGCACCTTTCCGGAAAGCACCTTACCCTTGCAGCTTCCACAGGTACCGTTTTTGCAACTGTAGGGCAGCATAACCCCCTCTCTGAGTGCTGCAGAAAGCACAGTTTCTCCGGGTTTCACTTCGAACTGCCGTTCGCTGTCGGCAATCGTAATGGTGAATATTTTGTCCAAAAGCAGGTTCCAAGGATTTGCAAGACCCGATATGGTAGCCTTTCGCGCCTTCAGTTTCCTCGCCGATGGAGTTTATGGGAGCGATTCGACTAATATTTCGCTTGCCTTTGTTGCTAATGCACTTGCTGATCGGAACCCCGATCACGGTGCTGATGTTCTATCGGCCGTTTCGTGATCGCATGGTCAAAGGCAGTCCTGTGCAGGACATCGTGCTTCGTTGGTGGGGCCGAACGGCCTGCCGTATTTTTGGTGTCAGGATCGACCAGACCGGGGAATTTCCAGCCGGGCCGCAGCTGATTGTCGCCAATCACATATCATGGCTTGATACCCAGGTCCTGCATGCTCTTTCTCAAATGGGGTTTGTTGCAAAAGCAGAAATTGCCAGTTGGCCAGTCGCGGGTTACCTGGCGCGGGTTGGTGGGACGGTTTTTCACAGGCGCGGCAGCCATGACTCGGCCAGCGGGGTTGCGACTGCAATGAAGGAGCGGTTGTCTGCAGGTGGCAAGGTCGCTATTTTTCCTGAGGGTGGAATCCTGGTGGGCACCGGTATCAAGCGATTCCATGCCAGGCTCTTTGGGGCAGCCATCGATACACAAACCGATATTCAGCCGGTTGCGATCAGGTATGTGAAAAACGGGCAGCGATTTGATGACATGACCTTCCGTGACCGTGAAAACTTCATGGTCAACGTGCTGCGATTGCTTTCACAACCTCCGAGGGTGGTCGAGGCGATGATCCTGGAGCCATTCTCCTCCCGTGGTCTGGCCCGCAAAGAAGCTGCATTTCGTGCGGAAACAGCGGTCAGGTCTGCATTTGAGTCTGATATACGAAACAATCATGTCTGAATTCGACTTCAAACCCTCATTGGGGCTTCGTAACGGTCACGTTCAATCGCTGCTTAGCAGCGGACAGTCACGCCGCCGCCATGTGCTGAGGCAAGCCACTGATGTCTTGTCTGCTGCAAGGGAAATCATTCTTGATGGCGGGGCTGATGAGGAAGTCGAGGCCCACAAGGTTGCCGAGACAAGTCGGGTCCAGTTGCAGGCCTTCTGGTCAGAACAGCCGCCACAACAGGATGATAAACCCAGGCAGGTGGCAGTTCTGTTTCATGGCTGGGAAGGAAGTGCCGAATCCAATTATGTGCTCGGAAACGCCGCCCGCCTCTGGAGAGAGGGTTTTGATGTTCTGCGATTTAACTTTCGGGACCATGGTGAGACTCATGGACTGAATCCGGGGATGTTTCACTCGTGCCGGCTTGACGAAGTTGTTCATGCCCTCAAAGACTGGCAGGAACGTCTCGGAATTTCACAATGGAAGCTGTGTGGCTACTCCCTGGGAGGAAATTTTGCGCTGCGTGTCGGTATCAGGGCGCCGCAAGCGGGTCTGAATCTCAGCAAGGTCGTTGCGGTGTGTCCGGTGATCAATCCTGCCAATGCAATGCGTGCGATGGATGAGTCCGGCTGGTTTTACCAAAGACATTTCGAGCGCAAATGGGGTCGATCGATCATCAGGAAGAAGCAGTTGTTTCCGGAGCTATACGGAAATGATGACATGGAAAAGATTCGTGGTCTTAATGCCCGTACCGATTACATCGCGAGAAACTACAGCGGTTACAAAAGCGCAGAGCACTATTACAATGGTTATTCCATAGGTGATGGCAGGCTCGAGGCTCTCACTATACCGGCAACGATTCTCACTTCTGAAGATGACCCTGTTATCCCGGTCTGGGATTTTGATCAGCTAAAAGAAATGTCTCACCTGGACCTGCATATCACACGCCACGGTGGGCATTGTGGTTTCCTGAAAAACTGGCGGATGGAAAGCGCTGCCGAAGACTTCATCGCCAACGCTTTCCAATCTGCGCCTGGTTCCCCTTAACTCCCTCGCACCATTATTCTTCGTATGGGCAAGCAATATCAGGTGTTGTCAGCCTGACCAGATCCAATGCAAGCACGGTATACCCGAGTGAGGCATAGGTTGAATTTGGTGTCAGGACGAGGCTGACGCTGTCGCAGCCATCAACAACGAAAACCGCTGACCCCCAGGGAATCTGGTCAATATCATCCGGATCTAGATCATCGCCCCACACACCACCTTCAGTAATGAACACATCCGCTTCCACGGTATCACCGTCCGGTGTGCCGACTCCGATAAGGAAAATCTGCCCGCCCTGGGGTCCGTAGGAGTACACGGTTGCGACGAAGACATAACTGCCATCAGACGCGATTGACACTTCGATCTGGACACCCTCACCATCACGAATCAATCCACTCCACCAGTTTCCGCTGTGGCCTGGGTTGATATCAACACCGCCGCCAACACTGTCGCCAACAACGGTCACGTTACCGGTCATTCCATCGTTTCGGTGGGGTTGGCAGTAATAGGGAACTTCACCTGCTTCGGTAAAAGTCTTCTCAAAGGTCCAGGTAGCAGCAAGCGCCCCAGAACTGAACGAAAAATCCTCAGCAATCACATTGTGCGCATTGCCGCCAGGGTCGTTCACCCACCGGACTGTATCGCCAGTCTGAATGGTGATGTCAGCCGGGACAAAGACATTGTCATTAACCATCACCGTGTGTGTTGTCTGTGCCAGAAGTGTTGCCGGGATGAAAGTAAGACCTAATGTCAGAATGGCTGTTTTCCACGTTTTCAAAGTTGCACTCCTGCCGAAAGATCGCTTTACTCGATCTGTGTATAAATATTCCTCGACCTGATTTTAGTTGGTACCCAACTATGCACATTGCGAAAAACCGACGAAATTTCTCCGAAAGTGGCATGGCTCACAAGCCCAAATTGGTTTTAGTCGTGTTTTGCATGGCTGCTTTAATGATGAATGCCTGTTCGCATGAATCTGAAGAGGTGGCAGACGCCATTTACTCGGGGGGGACGATCATCACCATTGATGATGACAATCCCGCTGTTGAAGCCATTGCTGTTCGAAACGGATGGATTATTGCCGCCGGTGACCTGGAAGAAATTGAACAATTTTCGGGTGCGGGCACCAGCAGAGTCGATCTTGAAGGCCAAACCATGGCGCCAGGTTTCATTGACGGACATGCGCATGTGGCTCAGTTTGGTTTGCAGGCTGTTGGTGCGAATCTCCTCTCTCCGCCGGATGGTCAGGTTGAAAATATTGACGACCTGGTCGCTGAATTGAAGAGTTTTGCTGATGGACCGGATGTGGCACGGACCGGCTGGATATTCGGCACAGGTTATGACGATTCAATTCTCATCGAGGGCCGACACCCGACCCGCGATGACCTGGATCGTGTTTCCACTGAAGTCCCTGTGCTGGCCAGTCATATTTCCGGGCATTTCAGCGCTGTGAACAGCAAGGCCCTCGAGGTGATTGGTTACACCTCGGAAACTCCGGATCCTGAAGGTGGTGTCATCCGCCGTCGGCCCGGCAGTAATGAACCAAATGGCGTATTGGAAGAGCTTGCAAGCATTCCTGTCCTGATGGCACAGCTGGTGCCGAAAACCCCGGAAGATGCGAAGTACTTCATGGATCGCGGCCTGGAAATGGCCAAATCCTATGGTTACACGACGGCACAGGAAGGTCGTGCCTTCGCTGCCACCCATGACATGCTCGCCGCTTATGCCAATGAATTTGGCTTCGATATCGACATTGTTTCGTACATCGATTACTCCGATACATCACCATTGCAGTCAGATTGGTATACCCCCGGGTACCAGAACGGCTACCGGGTTGGCGGAATCAAGATGACGCTCGACGGCTCGCCGCAAGGCAGGACGGCCTGGCGAACCGAGCCCTACCTGATACCCCCGGATGGTCAGCAGGAAGGCTACCTGGGATACCCGGCTATTCCCGATGACGAGGTTGTAGCGGGAATCGTCGATTCAGCCTATGCAAACCAGTGGCAATTGTTGGTGCACGCCAACGGCGATGCAGCCATAGATCAATTCATTGAAGCAACGCGTGGTGCACATGAAAAATACGGCGAGGCAGATCGCCGCAATACCCTGATTCATGGTCAGTACATTCGCATGGACCAGCTTGATGACCTCGCTGAGCTGGATATCACCGCGTCACTCTTTCCGATGCACACTTTCTACTGGGGAGACTGGCATGGGGAAATCATCGGGCAAGAGCTGGCACAAAGGATTTCACCAACAAGGTCTGCATTGGATCGGGGCTTGAGGGTGACCAGCCATTCTGATGCGCCGGTTGCATTGCCCAACCTGATGCGGGTGGTGTGGGCGACTGTGAACCGCACATCGAGAAGCAATCGGGTGATTGGCGCACAAGAACGCCTCACACCGCTGGAAGCGATGAAAGCCATCACCATCTGGAGCGCCGAGCAGCATTTCGAAGAAGACAGCAAAGGAACAATTGAAGTCGGTAAGCGGGCGGACCTGGTGATCCTGTCGGACAATCCACTGACCATTGAGCCGGAGCGGCTAAACCAGATCATTGTGCTTGAGACCATCAAGGATGGCGCGACTGTCTGGAAGCGGGATTAAGTTCCAGACATCAGGCGATTGGCTGGAGCGGGTGATGGGAATCGAACCCACATTAAGAGCTTGGGAAGCTCCCGTTCTACCATTGAACTACACCCGCATTTAATCCGATGGGTTGTTCAGGATTTTAAGATTCAGTTCTCATCAACAAGCGCCTGGACATGCGCCCGTGCCGACGCACCAAGTCCTTCCAGGTCATACCCGCCTTCCAGAACTGACACCAAACGCCCGTCACAAACCTCATCAGCAAATGCGCGCACTTCGCGTGTGAACCAGGCGTAATCATCTTCATTCAACATCAGTTGTCCCAATGGATCGCGTTCATGCGCATCAAAACCTGCAGAGACCAGTACCAGTTCCGGTTCGAAACTGAAAAGGGCTGAAAATCCTTTGGACGACCATGCTTTGCGAAATTCCTCACTGCCGGTTTTGGGAGCGAGCGGAATATTCACAACGTTGCCCACCCCGGTCTCATCGCTGGTCCCGGAGCCCGGATAAAGGGGGAACTGGTGGCTGGAGATAAAAAGCACCTCTGACGAGTGTTCGAACACTTCCTGGGTGCCGTTGCCGTGATGGACATCAAAATCCAGCACTGCGATGCGTTCCAGGCCATGTGTCGCTTGCGCATGGCGAGCGGCAACAGCCACGTGATTGCTGAGGCAAAAGCCCATGGCCACACTTTGATACGAATGATGACCTGGCGGGCGGGTGGCACAAAAGGCATTCCTGGCCTTGCCTTCCATGATCTGGTCGACGGCGAAACAAGCAGCACCGCTGGCCCTGCGAGTGGCATCCAGGGATCCTCTGGACATGAACGTATCCCAATCCAGTGCAATACGACCTTCCTGGGGTTCTTTCTCAATCAAACCTGACCAGTATTCCGGTTCATGGACGCGGAGAATCTGTTCTTCACTGGCAAGGGGTGCGGGCAGGTGTTCGGTTCCCGCTATATCTGTTGTTGCTGCCAGCACCGCCCTGACGCGCGCCGGCGTCTCGGCAATCTTGGCGCCGTTGTCATGCAATAAACAGTCTTCATGGGAGAGGATGAGAGTCTTCATCGACAGAAAGTATCCCACAGACGCCATCTTTGTGGTGAAATTCAGTAGAATCACGCTCTCGGTCAATCGGAAACAAGAAAATGAAAATTGGCGTCCCCCGCGAAATCAAGAACAACGAATACCGGGTCGGGCTTGTACCCGCATCGGTAAGGGAACTCACCATCCGTGGGCATGAAGTATTCATTGAGCACGATGCTGGTGAGGGGATTAATTTTACGGACGCCCATTACGAGGCCTCTGGCGCCCAAATTCTGCCGGACGCCGCATCTGTTTTCGAAACTGCGGAAATGATTGTCAAGGTCAAGGAGCCCCAGGCAGTTGAGCGGGCCATGCTTGAAGAACGGCATACGCTTTTTACTTACCTGCACCTGGCTCCTGACCGCCCTCAGGCGGAAGACCTGATCAACAGCGGCGCCACCTGCATAGCCTACGAAACGGTCACCGACAGCAAGGGGCATTTGCCGCTGCTGGCCCCGATGTCAGAGGTCGCAGGGCGGCTGTCCATCCAGGCAGGCGCCTGGTGCCTTGAAAAAGCACGTGGTGGCTCTGGTAAGTTGCTGGGAGGTGTTCCGGGCGTCGCGCCGGCCAAGGTCATGATCATCGGTGGCGGCGTGGTGGGTTTCAACGCCACCCAGATGGCCATTGGTTTGGGTGCACGCGTTGTTGTGCTGGACCGCAATATAGATGTTATGCGCCACCTCGACGAGACTTTCGAAAACCGCATCGAAACCGCGTACTCCAATGCCCACGCGATCGAGCATCACCTCCAGACTGCTGATCTGGTGATTGGCGGTGTGTTGATTCCTGGTGCTGCAGCGCCGAAACTTGTCAGGCGGGAACACCTGTCGTCCATGATCAAGAACTCGGTCCTGGTGGATGTCGCCATCGATCAGGGTGGGTGCTTCGAGACTTCCAGGCCGACCACCCATGCCGAGCCGACTTATATCGTTGATGACATCGTGCATTATTGCGTGGCCAACATGCCCGGCGCGGTGCCACGCACCTCGACCTTTGCGCTAAACAATGCAACCTTACCCTTTGTGACGGCCCTGGCGGACAAAGGTACAAAGCAGGCCTTGCTGGACGATCCTCATTTGCTCCAGGGACTCAATGTCCATCGGGGAATGGTGACTTACGACGATGTCGCCCATGATCTTGAATACGATTTTGTACCTGCACGGGAAGCGCTCGGCGGCTAAACCGACCGCGTTTTTTTCCAGTCTGTTTAGTCTGTTAATACACTAAAGCAGGCGATTTGCAGCCATTCTGGGCGTACAATGAGGCCTTGTGCTTACCAGATTGGAGCCCCTGAACATGGCCGCAAACCCTGAACAAATTGACCTGGAGTCATTCTGGCTTCCGTTTACCAGTAACCGTGCTTTCAAGAAAAAACCGCGCATGGTTGCACGCGCCCAGGGCATGTACTACTGGACACCAGAAGGGCAGAAGATCCTGGACGGAGTGGCTGGCCTCTGGTGCTGTAATGCTGGTCACAACCACCCGAAGATCCAGGCTGCCATCCAGAAGCAGGCGGCGGAGATGGATTTTGCCCCGCATTTTAACTTTGCGCATCCGGCGGCATTCGAAGCTGCAAACCGATTGTGTGAAGACACGCCGGAAGGCTTCAATCACGTGTTTTTTACCAATTCCGGATCGGAATCGGTTGATACCGCGCTCAAAATTGCTTTGGCTTATCACCGTGAACGAGGCGACGCAGCCCGCACCAAGCTGATCGGGCGTGAAAAGGGTTATCACGGCGTTGGCTTTGGCGGGATTTCAGTGGGCGGCATCATTCACAACCGTCGCCAGTTCTCAGCCAGCCTGATACCTGGTGTCGATCATCTGCCGCACACGCATGACCTGAGTCGCAATGCTTTCAGTCGTGGTTTGCCTGAGCATGGTGCGGAGCTGGCAGACGAGTTGGTCAATATTGCCACGCTGCATCATCCATCAACGATTGCAGCGGTCATTGTTGAGCCGATTGCAGGATCTGCCGGCGTATTGATGCCACCGGTTGGCTACCTAAAGCGCCTGCGCGAGATTTGTGATGAGCACGGCTTTTTGCTGATTTTCGACGAGGTGATCACTGCTTTCGGTCGCCTGGGCGCGCCATTCGGATCACAGGCGCTCGGTGTCACGCCTGACATCATCACGACTGCCAAAGGACTGACCAGCGGCACAGTTCCCATGGGTGCCGTGTTTGTGCAGGACAAGATCTACGATGCATTTATGGAAGGTCCTGGCGACGCGATTGAGCTTTTTCACGGCTACACTTATTCCGCACATCCCCTGGCCGTTGCGGCATGCAAGGCAACCCAGGACGTTTACCGTGAAGAAGGACTGTTTCAGCGCTCCGCAGAGATGGCGCCGATACTGGAGGATGCCTTGCATTCCCTCAAGGGCGAACCCAACGTGATTGATGTAAGAAATTACGGTTTGATGGGTGCGGTTGAACTGGCCCCTATTGAAGGCAAGCCGGGTGCACGAGGAATGGACGCCATGGTCCGCGCCTTTGAAGATGGCACCATGGTTCGGGTGACGGGTGACACACTGGCATTCAGCCCACCGCTTATTATCGAACAAACGCATATTGAACAGATGGTGGAAGCAGTCAGGACAGTGCTGAGAGCACAGTAGGAAACAGAAGAGAAGGTCAGAACCATGAATCATCAGGCAGCAAGCGCAGAACAAACATCAGTCGTGAAAGTGCTTCATCACTTTATCGGTGGCCAGGAGCATGCCTCTCAATCCGAGCGTTTCGGGGATGTATACAACCCGGCTTCAGGACAAGTCCAGGCCCGGGTGCCACTGGGAACCGTCGACGAAGTCAACCTGGCCGTTGCAGCTGCAAAGAAAGCTTTTCCTGCATGGGCCATCACACCTCCGATCAAACGTGCACGTTGCATGTTTCGCCTCAAGGCATTGCTTGAAGATCATGCCGGGGAACTGGGTGCCATCATCACCTCTGAACACGGCAAGGTGAAAGAGGACGCAGCCGGTGAGGTCATTCGCGGTATCGAGGTTGTCGAATTCGCCTGTGCAGCGCCGCAGCTGCTCAAAGGTGAATATTCGGAAAACATCGGCGCGAATATTGATGGCTTTGCCATGCGCCAGCCACTTGGCGTGGTTGCCGGAATTACCCCGTTCAATTTCCCTGCCATGGTGCCGTTGTGGATGGCGCCAATGGCCATTGTCTGTGGCAATACGTTCGTATTAAAACCTTCTGAACGTGACCCGTCTTCTTCAATGCTTCTGGCCAGGCTTTTCAAAGAGGCCGGTGTTCCGGATGGTGTTTTCAACGTGGTGCACGGCGACAAGGAAGCAGTTGATGCATTGCTTGTTCATCCCGATGTGCAGGCGGTGAGTTTTGTAGGCTCAACTCCGATTGCCCGGTACATCTATGAAACCGGCACCGCACACGGCAAGCGCGTCCAGGCACTGGGGGGCGCCAAGAACCACATGGTTGTCATGCCGGACGCACCTGTGGATCGGACTGCAGATGCCCTGATGGGCGCAGGCTTTGGTTCTGCAGGTGAGCGCTGCATGGCGATTTCGGTTGCGGTTGCAGTCGGCGATGAAATGGCTGACGCGCTGGTCGCAGAGCTTAAACCGCGCGTAGAAGCATTGAAAATTGGCCCCGGCCACAATCCCGGTCTGGATATGGGACCGTTGGTCACAAAGACTCACCGGGACAAGGTGAAATCCTATGTCGATCTTGGCGTGGAAGAGGGCGCTGAGCTGGTCGTCGATGGTCGTGATTACCACCAGCCTGACTCACCGGATGGATTCTGGCTGGGCGGCTGTTTGTTTGATCGTGTGACGCCCGATATGCGTATTCACAAGGAAGAGATTTTCGGTCCCGTCCTGAGCGTGGTTCGTGTCGATTCCTTTGATGAGGCGGTTGACCTGATCAACGCCCATGAATACGGCAATGGCACCAGCATCTTTACACGCGATGGCGATGCGGCCCGCACCTTTGTCGAGCGCATCCAGGTAGGCATGGTCGGGGTCAATATCCCGATTCCGGTACCGGTGGCCTATCACAGCTTCGGCGGATGGAAGAATTCACTGTTTGGCGATCATCACATCTATGGGCCGGAAGGGATTCGTTTCTACACTCGCCTCAAGACAGTCACCCAGCGCTGGCATCGCGGTGTTCGCGAGGGCGCAAGTTTCGTGATGCCTACCCTGGGTCAGTAAAAGCACACAGATCGTGTAAGTGCCAGACACCATGGGCTTTCAAAAACCGTATGATTCAGGGACGAATCATTCGAGCCTACAGGGATGTATTAACGGCGAGTTTTTGAAAGCCCATGGTGGCTGGCGCTCAAACAGTTTTCGCGAGTGTGCAAGTTTTGTGATGCCCACGCTCGGGCAGTAGTAAGGCACTTCACCCAGGCACATATTCTGGAATGTTTTCAAAAAACGTATGATTCAGGGAAGCAGGCCAAAGGCGACGTGACGTAAGATGCAAAGCGTCGTAGTCAGGAGCCGACGCCGTTGCGGAATCATCCGAGCGCCCATGGGCGGGTTTACAGCTTTTTTTTGAATACATTTCCCGAATGTGTGAGCGAAACCCGCTTCTTAGTCCCTGAATCGTACGGTTTTCGAAAAAAGTTTCGAGCGAGTATCAGTGCCAATATTCTGGTCAATTGTTTTTCTCTTCCTGAACCAAAGACTGGATTGCTTCGAGTTCCTGCCTGAAATCCAGCATTTCCTGAGAATTTGCCTCATACCAAAGGGCCCGCGCCTGCAGCGTGAATCGAAGCGCGTCCGAATTTGGGACAGAAATCGTACCCACATCAGGAATTTCCTGAATTGAAGATCCGTACCTGGCGTGATAACCCGAGGCAACGAGTTCTCGTACGGCTTCAATATCACCTATCTGATCACGTATCAGGGGGTAGATATCGCGGGTTAACATGTCACGCGTAACGTACTGCTCTTCGGTCACATCTGAAACTTTTCCACGGATGCTCGCCAATCGCTGTCTGAGTTCTATGCTCTCGATGCCGGCCAGCCGCCCGGCAGCAATCCATGTGTCGATACCACCAAAAGACGGATCCAGCGTTGGGCTGGCGAAGAGCCCCCAGTACAAAATATTTCCTGCAATCGCAACTTCCGGGTTATCGGGATTCGCGTTCAACGTTGCAACGATTTCGTCGCTGGCTGAAACCACACGCCCCGTGATTTCAAGCGCCAGTTCAACCAGGCGCAGGTTTTCGGTCAGTTCGTATTCCACGATGGCCAGATCCTCCGCCATCTCTTCTGCAAGCTGCCTGTCATCCCACCAGGCGTCCAGAGAGAAAGCAATGAGAATGCTGGCCACCACGACCAGGCCTTCGGCCAGAAGTCGACGTATGCCCAATCGAGAAAAGGTGTTATCAACCATCCAAAGCATATCCTTCATCAATAAGTTGGATCAGGTGTTCGGCACGGCGTTTTTGCTCTTTCAGCGCCAGGTTCATGTTGTTGAGTGTTGTGTGATAGAAGAGCAGGTCGTTGTAATAAGCGTCGCGTAAACTGAGATCGTCTTCCAGAAGGAAGTCTCCTTCCAGGATCAGCGGCTCAAAATAATCGAGTGGATTCAGAACGCGCAGGAAATCCTCCTCGATGGCTTCGTATGCCGGTTTTCCCAGGCTCAGATCAAGCAGATCTTTTTGAGTTTCCTCCATGACGTGGAAGTAGTGCATCATTTCACCGGAGAAATGATCAATCGCCTCAAGCCCCTGTTCATATGTGAGCAGGGCATCCCGAACCGGTTTGTTCTGAATCAGCAGCAGATCACCACTGGACTTGAGCTGGGCAAGGGTTAAATCTGGAAATTCAACCTGCAGGTACCAGTAGGTGTAAACCAGTGAATGGGTGAACAACTCACGCAGATACGCCTCATCTGTCCGGTCCTGCTTCAGCAGTCCCAGCAGACGGTTGAGGCCAGCAAGCAGAGTGGTGTTACCCGCCACGGCGGCATCGATTTCAGTGATATCTGCATTCAGGTCTTCGAGCATCGAGACAAGGTATCCACGCTCCCTGATCCTGTCGATGCGATCTTCGTTCCAGTTGTTGATCTGCAACGCAATCAGGATACCAACCACGATCAGGACCACTTCGCCGAAAGCGTACGCCAGGTATTTTTTTGTCTGAGAACTGGACAGGAGCCCACCCCTGATTTTTTTGAATACAAATAACACTGCCTGTCAGTATAGGGCAGACAGTTTCAGGATGAATTGATTACCAGGGCAGGTCTTTCTGTCTTGACTAGCGTTGGTCGCCGTGCACCCACAGAACTTCCGAGCCGCCATCGGAGCGGGCGATCATCCGTGCGGCGACGAACAGGAAATCAGAAAGGCGATTGAGATAACGAATGCTGACCGGGTTGACGTCTTCCTCGCCAGCCAGTGAAACCACTCGACGTTCAGCCCTGCGGCAGATGGTGCGGGCCAGATGGCAGCGCGCAGCTGCCTCGGAGCCTCCCGGCAGGATGAAGTCTTTTAACGGTGGTAAATCCTCATTGAGTTCATCCAGGTCTCGTTCCAGACCTTCAACGTATGACTCCGGGATCATCGTATAGCCAGGCATGCAGAGTTCACCCCCGAGGTCGAATAACTCATGCTGAAGTCGCGTAAAGAGAGCTTTCATTCCATCCGGCAGGTCTGCGGCTATCAGCAGCCCAACTGCGCTGTTGAGCTCGTCGACGGTGCCATAGGCTTCAACCCGCAGACCATCCTTTGGTATTCGTGAGCCATCGCCAAGGCCGGTTTCACCCTTGTCGCCGGTGCGAGTGTAGATTTTTGATAGTCTATTTCCCATTTACCAATTGTACCTCTCCGGGCGTGAAATATTGGTCCTGAATCTGATTTGAAAGACTGCCGCGAGATACTAACCTAGTCAATCCACTACCATTGGTAACACATGTAAAGTGGATCGCCTACTATTTAAAAGCTGGCGTTACCTAATTCCCAATTGAGGCTTCTTCATGCAGCAATCGATCAAAATCCCCAGAACCGGCGGCCAGACTCTGGCAGGAATTATTCATCAGCCTGATGCTGGTCAACCAAGGGCCTGGGCACTGTTCGCCCACTGTTTCACGTGCACCAAGAACATTCGTGCTGCAGTCGACATTGCAGACGCACTATGCGATGAAGGCATTGCAGTGGTGCGTTTCGACTTCACCGGACTCGGTCAGAGCGAGGGAGAATTTGCGGACACCCACTTTTCCAGCAATGTTCAGGACCTGGTCGATGTGGCCGAATTTATGGCGGCTGACAATCATGCGCCGCAAATCCTGGTCGGGCATTCACTGGGGGGTACTGCTGTCCTGGCAGCTGCTCATCGGATTGATTCTGCCAAAGCCGTTGTAACCATCGGTTCGCCTGCAGATGCAAAGCATGTTCTTCACCTGATTGATGACGACATAGAAACCATCGAACGCGAAGGTGAGGCGAAAGTCAGCCTGGCCGGGCGCCCCTTCCACATTCGCAGTGACTTTGTTGATGATGTTCGCTCCCAGTCTGTCAGGGACGGAATTCGGTCATTGAGAAAGGCATTGCTGGTGATGCATGCACCCCTGGATGAGCTGGTCAGCATTGATGAAGCTTCAAGCATCTATACCAGTGCCATGCACCCAAAAAGTTTCGTATCACTCGATGGCGCTGATCACCTTTTGACCAAACGTGCCGACTCGCGCTATGCGGGCAAGGTGTTGGCGTGTTGGGCCAGCCGTTACATCGAGGAATTGAAATCCACTCCGCAGGCTGCCCGCTTTCAGTCGGGAGCAGTCGTGGGAATTGGCAAGGCAGGCGACGGATTCCGGGTGGCCATCAATGCTGACGGTCACCGTTTGCTGGCGGATGAGCCTGCAGGAGTAGGGGGCAGTGACCTTGGTCCATCGCCATATGATTTTCTCTCTGCCGGGCTGGTGGGTTGCACCGTGATGACTCTGCACATGTATGCACGACACAAGAAGTGGGCCCTGGAGTCTGTAGAAGTCGAGACAAGACATGGCAAGATCCATGCCGAGGACTGCGAGGACTGCCAGACCAAAACCGGAAAAGTAGATCGTTTTGATCGCGTTTTGAAGATCACCGGCGACCTGGATGAAACGCAGCGCCAGAGACTGCTCGAAATAGCGGATCGGTGCCCGGTACACCGGACACTCCACGAAGAGGTGGAAGTTCGTACCCGCCTGGCAGATTGATGATGGGGTCACTTGACTCTGACCCCAATCCTCCGACTCTGGCACTTGACTCTGACCACAATCCTCGTACCCTGACCCCATTTTCGGAGCACATGAAATGCGCCACACACCCCTTTACCAGGCCCACGTAGACGCCGGTGCACGCCTGGTTGATTTTGCCGGCTGGGAAATGCCGATCAACTACGGTTCCCAGATTGACGAGCATCATGGTGTGCGCCGTGATGCGGGTATGTTTGATGTTTCTCACATGTGTCCCGTGGAAGTCCGTGGACCACAGGCTCGGGCGTTTCTGATGAAGCTGCTGGCCAATGACGTTGGAAAACTCACGGAGCCTGGCAAGGCCTTGTACAGCTGCATGCTGAACGACAACGGCAGAATTATTGATGACCTGATCTGCTATTTTCTGGCAGAAGATCATTTTCGCGTTGTCGTCAATGCAGGAACACGTGAAAAAGACCTGGCCTGGATGAAATCGGCCGTCGAGGAATTCGATGCCGAGGTTCAGCAAATGGAAGACTACGGAATGATTGCAGTCCAGGGCCCCGAGGCACGCGGGCGCATGCTGGATCTCCTGGCGCCGGAGTTGCGTCAGACTGCAGAGTCTCTTGAGGCGTTCTTTGCTGCCCAGTGTGGTGATCTGTTCATCGCGCGAACCGGCTACACGGGTGAGGATGGTTTTGAAATCATTGCTTCAGCTGCTGGTACCCGGCCATTGTGGAATGCGCTGCTCGCATCAGGTGTCAAACCTTGCGGGCTTGGCGCACGGGACAGCCTGCGCCTGGAGGCGGGAATGAGTCTTTACGGGCAGGACATGGATGAGATGGTCACCCCGTTGGAGTCCGGACTTGGCTGGACAGTTGCCATGACGGACGATCGGAATTTTGTCGGTCGCCCGGCACTGGAAGCTCAAAAGGAACATGGGCTGGCACATCGATTCACCGGCGTTGTGCTGGCTGGCCGTGGTGTGTTGCGGCACGATCAGGTGATACGAACCGGGCAGGGCGAAGGAGTATTGACCAGTGGAGGATTCTCTCCAACCCTTGAGCGCGCCATAGGTATGGCAAGATTGCCAGTGGGTGACGATCACGAGTGCGAGGTCGAAATTCGCGGTCGTTGGTTACCTGCCCACCTGATGCGGCCGCCGTTTGTGCGATTCGGTAAACCCAGTGCTAAAATGCAGGCGCTGCTGGATTCAGAATCCGAGGGTTAATGCCGCAGCCCTGTCGACAAGCCAAACAGATTAATTTCGGAGTGCATGAATAATGAGCGAGATTCCCACCGAACTGAAATACCGGGAAAGCCACGAATGGGTCCGCCAGGAAGAAGGCGAAGGCGCGGTGGTTGGTATTTCCGACCATGCCCAGGCTGAACTGGGAGACATGGTTTTTGTTGAACTGCCGGAGCCGGGAATGAGTTATTCCCAGGGTGATGCATGCGCCGTGGTTGAATCAGTCAAGGCAGCTTCAGATATCTACGCCCCTGTCAGCGGCGAGGTTGTGGAAGTCAACGAGGCCCTGGAAGATGATCCCGGGCTGGTCAACACGGACCCTTATGGTGACGGCTGGTTGTTCACGATTGAGCCTTCAGATGCATCGGAAATTGATGGTCTGATGAGTGCAGACGAATACTCCGAAGCCATTGACGGCTGATGAAACGGGTTTTCGCTGACTACTGAGGCTGTGCCGCCAGGCAATCCAGGACGTTGTCTATGGCGATTCGGGTGATTGGTATCTCACCAGAAAGGCCCAGTGAAGGAATGTCATAACGGATCGTCGCGTTGTTACAGTCAATGAATTCAATTTCCATTGTGCCGTAGTCGCTCTGGACTGGCGCAGGCTCTGCGGAATCGAACACTCCGCCCTGGGTGAGTTCAATCTCCAGGCTTGCTGTTTTTCCTGAGTAAACTCCGTAAGCCGTCATCCATCGATGACCAGGCTCGCCGAGCATGGCGACATCATCTCCGGGTGGTCGTTCGGTGTCATATGTGAACCATGCAACGAACATTTCACCACGATCCGGAAATACCGTGATGAAGAAACCCTGACCCGGTGTGAGTCGGTCGAACCAGGCATCATTCATACTGTTATTGATGACAAACACGATGCCTGAAAAACGAACACTGATTGACTCGTCTTCAAGGTTGGTATTGTTGCTGTTATTGGCGTCATCAATATTGATGATGGCCCCAACGAAGTAGTTTCCCTCGTTTAAACCCAACGGAATCTGAAGGTCAGCAGTGAAATTATCCGAATTTCCTGCCCCCAGTGCTGGTCGGCTGGAATTGCCAAGCAGAATATCGCCCTGGTCAATGGTTGAGTCAGTGGAAATATAGAAACTGACTGTGAAAGCAGGTGCTCCGGTTGCACTGATGTTGTCCACCTCGGCTTCGATCATGATCGAGCCGCCGTTCTGGTAGGTAATATCATTGTTGACGCTGACTTCACTCATGCTCAGGTCAGCTGAGGTCGATTGCGCCGCAAGCGGTGCGGCAATCAACAGTGAAATCAGAACGATTAAAACCCGAAGGACTCGTGACTTAAAAAACATGGAATTCTTCCTCTTCCGGTTTTACTGAGTTGCCAGCTCCTCGCAGGCAGCAACGTTGTCATTGGCGATACGTGTGATCGGAATGACGCCCTGTACATTTGCCGAGGTGATGTCATAGGTGATCAAGCCGTTCTCACAGTCAGAAAATTCCACCATGATTGTGCCGTCATCCGTCTGGCTAACTGCTGGTGTGGCGGAATCAAAAACACCGCCCTGGGTCAGCTCAATTTCAAGCATGGCAGTATCGCCGCTATAGTTGCCAAAAGCAGTCAGCCAGCGGTGTCCCGGCTCACCAAGGTTTGCGGTGACCTCGGCAGGTGGGCGCTCGGTATCGTAGGTAAACCATGCAAGAAACATTTCAGAGTCGTCAGGGAAGACTGTGATAAAAAAGCCCTGACCAGCTGTCGCTTGATTGAACCAGCTATCATTCAACCCGGCATTGATGCCAATGGTACTGATTTCTTCAACCACGCTGATACTGCCATTCATTCCGTTCCCGCCAGGTGAGGAGTGCACTGTGCAGTGATAAAGCACTTCTTCAATGCTGTTGAATGTCTGGGAGTAAACGAATTCACTGGCTGTTGGGGACGACCAGCTCAGGTCATCGGCTGTCACGTCGTGAAGCGGGCCGCCGGGGGCATTGGTCCATTCGACCGTATCACCAACCTGGATGGTGAGTTCGCTGGGACTGAAAAAATTGTCGCCAACAGTTACTGAATGGGTGGTTTGTGCCCACAGCGATAACGGCAAAACGGCCATCAGTAATGCAAGAATGAGGAAGTGAAAACGCGGTGTGCGAATGTTCATTATTTGAAACTCCTGCGGCGATTCCTTTGCCATGTGTTCTGGTACACAGGACCAGCCAGTGTCTTGTTTACTTACATTGAGCCGGTGCGTGCCGATTCCTGAGCGCCATAGTATCAATAAACTAGTATGAGATTCCCAATGCCCTGTAAATGAAAGCCATCAGCCAGGCTGGTCCAATCAGCAGAAACTGGAGGTCCTTGAAGAAAGAGGGCCGCTTGCCTTCAATGGCATGACCAATAAACTGGCCGATCCAGGCCAGCACAAAAACAGCAACAGCCACTTGCCACAATGGCCAGGGCGACGCTGCCTCGATCATCACGGTGAGCCAGACCATCAGGATGTTGTAGGCCAGTAAGCCCTGGCCCAGCTTGAAGGAGAGCCTGAAGTAATAAATCTGCGCCAGCACCAATGCGATCGTTGCCCAGTTGACCGGAAGAACGCCCGTGGTGTGTAACAAGGCGGGGAAAGGAATCGACCAAAGCAAGGCGACCACCGTCCAGACAATTACGGGTACGCAGATCCAGTGAATCAGCTTGTTCATGGGGTCCTGGTGACTTTCGCCATATTCATCCAGTAGTGCATCGACGGTTTGCATATGGGGCTCCGGGTTGTCTGTTCCTGATCCTATTCAGTCAGTATGTGGCTGGCCTGGCGGTAACTGGCTGCGGTCGCTTTGATGATCTCTTCGGGCAATACCGGCCCGGGTGGTTTCTTGTCCCAGTCCAGTGTTTCCAGGTAGTCACGCACAAATTGCTTGTCAAAACTTGGCGGACTGATGCCCACTTTGTATTTGTCTGCTGGCCAGAAGCGCGAGGAATCGGGTGTCAGCACTTCATCCATCAGGCGCAGGTGACCGTCTTCGTCGAGGCCGAATTCAAACTTGGTATCCGCGATGATGACACCCCGGCCAAGGGCATGCCTGGATGCGTATTCATACAACTCGATGCTGACTTTTCTGACCTGGTCAGCCAGGTCGCGCCCGACCAGGTCAACCACCTGGTCAAAATCAATATTCTCATCGTGATGTCCGGCCTGTGCCTTGCTGGACGGGGTAAAGATGACTCCAGGTAATCGGGAGGCCTGCTGTAGTCCTTCCGGTAATTCAATGCCGCATACCGAACCCGTTCGCTGGTAATCTTTCCACCCTGATCCAATCAGGTAGCCGCGCACGACTGCTTCGAGTGGCAATGGTTTGAGGCGCTTCACCACCACTGCACGGCCTTCAAGCGCGGCCAATGCACCTTCATCAGTGATGACATCTGACACTGTCATATCGCTGCGGTGATTGGCGACAATGTGGGCGGTGTGGTCAAACCAGAATTCGGAAAGCTGCGTCAGGATGATCCCTTTGCGCGGAATCGGGTCTGGCAGGACCACATCAAATGCAGATAAACGATCAGAGGCGACGATCAAAAGATGATCATCGCCAACTGCAAAACTATCGCGTACCTTGCCCTGGTGAACCAGGGGTACTTCCTTGATCATCGACGCGTTGTATTGGGGGTTCATGCTGCTTTGTCTTGGTAAACGTTGGCGGCCGGTTGATTGAGCCGTAAAAGGCGCCAATTATATACGCTCGATATTCGAAAAGGCCCGAAAACCGCACAAACATGAACCCTTCGTCATTCACAATCCCCCGCAACTGGTGGGGAAAAATCGTCGGCGCCATCCTTGGGCTGTTCAAGGGGGGCATCAGCGGTGCGCTGATCGGTGGAATCCTGGGTCACTTTGTTGACCGGTTCTTTGCCTCAATTGCAGGAGTCGGTAATACCCAGCAGGCATTTTTTCGTGCCCTGTTCTCAACCATTGGTCACCTGAGTAAAGCCGATGGCCGGGTCACCCAGAACGAAATCCGTGCGGCAGAGACCCTGATGCAGCGTATGCAGATCAATGCCGAGGAACGGCGCAGGGCGATAGAATATTTCAATGAGGGCAAGCAGATTGGCTTCAGTCTTGAAGATGCGATCACGCCATTTGTTCAGCACTCAAGGGTTCGCCCTGACCTTCGCCAGATGTTCATGGAAATTGTTGTCGATGCGGCATTTGCCGACGGCAAGCTAAGTGAGCCGGAGCGGAATGTGCTGGTTCGCCTTGCCACTCATTTGCGGATTCCGGGTCACCTGTTCACTGCCATGTTGCAGGCCCGCCAGTTCGGATACGAGCCGCCTGGAGCGGGCCAGGGGTATCAGCGGGGTTCCGGTAATCGAGGGACCGCAGCCAGAATTGCGCCGCTTTCGCAGGCCTATGCAAAACTGGGCCTCCAGGAGGGAGCCAGCGATGCGGAAGTGAAGAAGGCATACCGAAAACTTGTCAGCCAGTACCATCCCGATAAACTGGTTTCACGCGGCCTTCCGGAAGAGATGATGGAGGTTGCAAAAACCCGCGTACGTGAGATCAATACCGCTTACGATCAGATCAAGCAGGCCAAAGGTTTCAAATAACAATGAAAAAACCAACCGTAATTGCCCCTTCCATCCTTTCAGCAGATTTCGCCCGCCTGGGCGAGGAAGTCGAAAACGTCCTTTCTGCTGGCGCCGACTGGGTTCATTTTGATGTGATGGACAATCATTATGTCCCAAACCTGACCATCGGTCCGATGGTTTGCGAGGCCCTTCGTGACTACGGAATCACTGCCCCCATCGATGTTCACCTGATGGTTGAGCCCGTCGATCGCCTTGTTCCGGATTTTGCGAAAGCCGGCGCAAGCGTCATCAGCTTTCATCCCGAGGCCAGCCGTCATGTTGATCGCACAATTGGCCTGATCAAGGAAGAGGGCTGCAAGGCCGGACTGGTGTTAAATCCGTCGACAGAGCCGGACATTCTTAACTGGACGCTCGAACAACTCGACCTTGTCCTGCTGATGTCTGTTAACCCCGGATTTGGTGGTCAGTCCTTTATTCCGCACACGCTGGAAAAACTGCGCGTGGTTCGCGAGATGATTGATCGCTCTGGCCGCGATGTTCGCCTCGAAATTGATGGCGGCGTCAAGATCAATAACATCGCTCAGATTTCGGCCGCCGGAGCCGATACGTTCGTTGCTGGTTCCGCCATTTTCAACACCGAGGACTATGCTGACACGATTAACCAGATGCGGAAGAACGCAGAAGTTGGGTAGTTCAGGATTCGTGGCCGGTCCCGGCCATGGGTGTTCTTCCAAGACACGCTCGAGTACGTCCATGTAGCTCTGAGGAGACGTCCTGTCTCCTAAGGTCTTGGAAGAACACCCATGACCGAAACCTGGTCCCGTGTGTTTTTGAGACTCATGAGTTCGTCGAACAGATTGCGTTTTGAAGGTCCATGGTGCGGGAAACCCCTTTCCGAAACCTTAGGAGACAGGACGTCTCCTCAGAGCTACAGGGAAGTATTTACAGCGTGTTTCGGAAAGGGGTTTCCCGTGGCAGGGGGCATGCTAGGTCTCGCCTGGTAAAGGTAGTGCCGTCACCACGTAGCGAAGTGGCCCGCCAGTGTCGATGGCATCGAAGGGGTAGCAGGTCACCAGGCTCAACCTGTCGATACCGGGCTCTATGACCAGGGCGTTGTGGGTGGTGTCAATGACCTCCTGGAAGGACACTCCATACGTTCGTTTCTCGCCAGCTATTTCGATGGAGACCTGGTCGCCCACTTCCAGTTCGCGAACGAACGTGAAGTGCGTATCCCGATGAGCGCTGATGACGAGATCGCGACTTGAAGTGCTGCCTCGCAGGACGGGGCCAAATGCCAGGTTTCTTCCTGAGTCGCCTTCAAGAACCAGTTGCCTGATGTTCAATGATGGTACTGAAAGCACAGCAACCGGCTGAGTGTCAGCCCATGGCCAGGGAGGTGACCATTCGGCTCCTGCCTGAATGTCATTCCAGCTTCGTTCGAGCAGCCATTGTGCCAGCTCAGCCTTGGCTGGAATCCACAGGGCGTTGAGGGATAAAAAAGCGGCGGTGATGAACACCGCCGCAAAGCGCCAATGGCTTAGAGCTCTCATGTCCAGTTTGAGCTCAGGCCGTGGGGATGGCACGGCAGGGAGGAGTGGAGGGCGCCATTGGCTGACGAGTGCTAGCGGATTTCCTGCCAAGCAGGCCTGTAGGGAAGAAGAACAGGCCGCTGGCGATGGCAAGCGTGATGAAAGACAGAATAAGTTGAAGTTTCCAGCCGGCAGCTGTGGCAGAAAAGCCAGTGGCATTGGCGCTGCTTCCCGCTGGCAACAGGCTGGGGATGTTGTCGCTGCGCAGGTTCTGACGAGCAGGCCTGGCAGGTGTCTTGTCGACAGCAACCAGGGATGTGTAGGCCGTCAGCATTCCATAGTCGAGCGCCAGATCGGTCACCTGCTCACGAATCCATTGTGGATCGGTTCCGAATAGGCGGCTGTCTTCCAGGGATTCGATTTTGCTTCGCGCCCAGAGTGTAGCGAGGGTCTCATTGCCCTTGCTGTGCAGGGGTTGGGCATGTTGCTCCCAGGGGCTATCGACAAGCAGGCCGTTTATGCTCACCTCACGCGGCTGTGACGGGAGCTTTGCGTATAACCACAGAGGTTCACCGGCATACAGGTCCGGAATGACCTCGGGAAAGAATTCAGAGTCCATTCCCCAATCGACCTCGATGTTCATCAGGGCGGGAGTCTGGATATGGTTCCAGAGGTCGGCCATGGCGGACTCAACAGCATCCAGTTTGCCGATGTGGGTATGGCTGCCGCGACCAATGATCGACGACTTGTTCATAAACCAGGTGTTGGGCGCCGCACCGATTGAAACGGTGAACAGGCGACTGTCTCCCAGTTCCTCGCCGATTTGCAAAAGCAGGTCGTGTTCATTGCCAACACTGCCGTCGGTGATGAAAACGATCTGCCTCAGGTGATCTGTCGATGCAGGAAGGGTCATCGCGGCATGCAGCGCCGGGCCCATGTTGGTGCCACCGTTTGCTGCCAGGCCTTCAATGTAATCTGCTGCAGCTTCGAGTTCAGCCGTCATCGGCATCACCGGATTCCTGAAAAGCTGCTCATGCCCTGAATTGAACTGGATGACGTTGAACAGGTCGTCCTGTTCCAGGTAGGCCAGGCCATGCAGAAGGGCTGAGCGGGCCTGTTTTATGGATTCGCCTTCCATCGAGCCGGACGTGTCGATGACGAAAATCACCTCCCGTGGTTGCGGTGCGACCTCATCCTGAAGTGGTGGCGCCAGCATCAGCAGGGCGTAGACGGAGTCACCGTCCTCCCAGGTGGTGAGTGAAGTCTGCGGTGCGGTGCCCAGCTCCGGCACCCAGGTCAGTTCAAAGATTCGGTCGGTTCGAGCCAGTTGTTCAGTCACAAAAATGTGGTACCCGTCAGTCGTGGGGTGAATATCTACATCGTGGTAACGGCTGTCGATTTTTGACAGCACCAGGCCCGTTTGTAGACTGATGCCAAGATCCAGTTGATGGGTTGAAGCAGGTGAAGGTGTATCTGCCCAGCTGGTCAGCATGGGTCGTGGGGAGGTTTCCAGCTCAAATCGCTGATTGCTGCCTCCTGCCCTTGGTGTGAATGTCATTGGAAACTGAAAGCTGAACTCTCCATCCCGATAGTTGACGGTGCTGAGAAAACCAATGGTAATTCGCACTACCTCTCCGGGTGCCACGTTGGCCAGCCTGGTTTCAAACTGGTTGGGCCTTTGCTGCTCGACCAGTGTTGCTGTTTGGCCGTTGTTACGTGCTTTCTGGTAGATGCGCCTGGCAGTCTGCTTCTCCTGAATTTCCCCGACCAGCACCCGGTTTCCGACTTCAATCAGGAGTTGGTCGACCGCGGCACCCTCAGGAAGCGGAAAACGGTAAGTTGCCTCGGCCCAGTCAGAGCCGCGATTCTGGAAAACCTGGGTGACTTCTGCGCGGGCGACCATTCCGGTGATTTCAATTCCGATCTGGGTGTTGACTGCTGTTGCCGTGCCACCGGACCATTCGATTCCGTATTCAATATCGTCCTGGGCAAAAGCCGGCTCACCGCGCAGTAAAAGAGCCATCATCAGGACTGCAGCCACGATCAGTAATGTCCGGTCCTGCCAGCGTAATGATCGCTTCTGTTTCACTCCCCGGTGTCGCGCCAGGCGCTGGTAGAGGTTGGGGTATAGATGCCTGGCTTCCTGTTCCAATTGATCTCTAATCGAACTCGTATTGCCTTGTGCGTGTCTCATGACGGGTCCTGTGAATTACCTTGCAGTGATTTCCGATGACGTCATTGAAACCTCCTGGGATGTCATAACCGGGGCTGTCGGTGGCAAAGCAGCGTCTGAATTAGGGCAAGGTTGTGGCAGCGGGTACCAGCCACGTTCCTTAACGTCCGCCGGGGCCGTACACTTGGAGTCAGCGGGATATTTGGGGTCAGAGTAAAAATTCTTCAGGTATTTTTACTCTGACCCCAAATATCCTGGGACCCCAGGTTGGGAGGAAACATGCAAAGACACATCGCCATCGTTGAAGACGAGGCCGCAATTCGAAACAACTACGAGGATGCTCTTAAGCGCTATGGCTATCACGTTAGTGGCTATGGTCAGCTACAGGCAGCCCGGGAGGCATTTGCCAGGCGCCTGCCGGACCTGGTCATCATTGATGTTGGCCTGGGTGACGATGTCGAAGGCGGTTTTGAGCTGTGCCGTGAGCTACGAGTGATGTCGCGCGGCCTGCCCATCATCTTCCTGACGGCTCGCGATTCTGATTTCGATGTCATCTCCGGCCTGCGCCTGGGCGCCGATGATTACCTGACCAAGGACATCAGCCTGCAACAGATCGTTGCGCGTGTTGTTGCTTTATTCCGCCGTGTCGAGGCGCTCTCGGGCGGAAAAACAGACGACAAGGTGCTTGAGCGTGGTGACCTGAAATTTTCAGTGGAACGGATGCAAGTCAGCTGGAAGGATCAGCCTGTGGCGCTGACAGTGACCGAATTCTGGATCATTCATTCACTGATTCGACATCCGGGCCACGTCCGAACGCGCTCACAGCTGATGGATGATGCCAATGTGCTGGTGGACGACCAGACCATCACCAGTCACATCAAACGCATCCGGCGCAAATTTGTTGCTGCCGATCCCCAATTCGATCAACTCGACACGGTCTACGGGGCCGGCTACCGTTGGAAGCCCGCCCAGGCCTGAAAGGACGACCACCACGGTGAAACTCAGAAGCAAGCTGCTGGCCTTGTCGCTTTTGACTTTGCTTCTGCCCTGGTCTGCCTGGAAGCTGCTGCAGGAGCTTGAGCGTTTCCTGCGTGAAAGCCAGGAGGCCAGCCAGTTGTCCACCGCCCAATCCCTGAGTGTTTCACTTCCCCGGGAGTTTCAGAGCCAGTTGATGTTTCTGCCGGAACATGCACTGGCGTTGCGCTCCTTGTCACGCCAGCCTGTTCTTGACGGCTATTCCGATGACTGGCCGGAGCCGGAGCAGTCGCTAATGCTTGGTACACAAGATGACGAAATCGATGCCCGGATACTCGCAGCAAGTTCCGGCGGGCTGATTCACCTGTTCATCGAAGTAGTCGATGGAACACCTGTGCGGGCCTCGCCAATGTCTCCTGGCGCCCCGGCCGATGCGGTAAGGATTTCCCTGCGAACAGCCCGCGGGATGCAGTCCTGGAATGTTATGCCCGGCGCCCAGGGCCCGATCCGGATTCGGGCCAGTGGAACCGGCACATCTGAGCTTGAAGGCTACTGGCTGGAAACAACCGCTGATCCCGTGCAGGGCTCGAACAGTGGCTATCGACTGGAGGTTACTCTTCCCGTTGTGGTCCAGGCATTCCAGCCTGGCGTGGAGCTGGCGGTCGAGATCATGGATGTTGCCTCAGAAGGGAACGAGGTCATTCGACGTGCCGGAATCAATGCCAATGGCCAGGAAGCACAATGGATCAGCCTGGTTTCGCAGTGGCCTGAACTTTCAGGCTGGCTGGCTTCAGTCGTGCCTTCTGATTCCAGGGCATTACTGGTCAATGATGAAGGCTGGGTTCTGGCTGACTCCGGGGGTGATTCGCTAAGCCCGGGTCAAACGACCTGGTTGCAACGGCTTATGTATCGCCTGGTGTCGGTCGAACCTCCCGTGATCCAGGATCCATGGTCCGATTCCCCTGTTCGGCTGAACGATCCGGCAGTGCATGCAGCATTGCAGGGCACACCAACGGGCGCATGGGCCCAGGAACTGGAAAGTGCGGTGGTTCACAATACAGTTGCAGTGCCCGTTGAGATCGAGGACCGCATACTGGGTGTGATGCTGCTGCAATCGCGCTCAGATGGTCTTTTATTGATTACCAACCGCGCGCTTGGACAGCTCCTGCTAACCACGCTGGCCCTGATGCTCGGCCTGACTGCGGGTTTGTGGTATTTCGCCTCGAGACTGTCACATCGTGTACAGCGCCTTTCCGAATCCGTGAGCCAGGCCATGGACGAAGGTGTGCCTGCGAATGAACTTCCTCTTACCGGGGACAAGGATGAACTGGGCGAGCTGGCGCGCAACAATGCAGTTTTGCTGCGCGCAGTTGCTGATTACACGCAATACCTTCAGACCCTGGCCGGCAAGCTTTCACATGAATTGAAAACCCCACTGGCGATCACCCGTTCCTCTCTCGACAACCTGAACAGCTTGCCATTGGACGATGAGGCCCAGCGATTTGTGGCTCGCGCCCGGGAAGGGCTGGATCGCCAGGGTGAAATTGTTCGCGCCATGAGCGAAGCCAATCGCCTGGAGCAGTCGATCAGCGTGGCCGAGTGGGAAACGGTCGATATCCGGGATGTTGTCTTAAGCATGGCCGAGGGATATCGCGCGGTGCACCGGGGGCGTTCGATAACGACCTCGGTGCCTGAGCAGCCGGTCCGGTTGCGCTGTGCCCCTGATCTGCTTGCCCAGGCGTTGGACAAGCTGGTGGATAACGCCATGACGCTCTCCACCGAAAAAGACCAGGTGTCGATTGCGGTTGTCAATCAGGATGAACAAGTCCGTATCTCTGTTACCAACACGGGCAGCAGGCTGCCGCAGGAACTCCAGGACAGGTTGTTCGATTCTCTTGTTTCAGTCAGAACGCAACGTGGTGATACACCGCATCTTGGCCTGGGCCTCTATATCGTGCGGCTGGTGGCCGAAGCCCACGGCGGCCAGGTCTCAGCGCGAAATCTGAATCCGGATGCCAATGCACCCTCATCGGCACAGCGGGTTGAATTCACTATCGACCTGCCTTTGCTGACTGATTGAATTTTCCGCTATGGTGTTCGCACCCCGGCGCCTGCAAGAGCTTCTCCACTTTACTATGATGAAAGGGAGTCCAAGCGCCAGATTTCTTCATGAGAATACTCAGATACCTGTTGTTTTTGCTGGCGGCGGTTTGCTTCACGGCACATGCCTCCCTGACCATAGTAGTGGTTGAAACTGGAGGTAATGTGTTGGCCGAGATGAGTGGCAGCGCCGATACCACGACCCTGCCTGAACCCTCAAGCTCAGGCATCAGCAGCGCAATATCGGGATCCGGTGAAAATGGCCTTCAAAGGGGTCGGGTCACTTTCGGTAGCACCACGGTCCTGGGAGCCTCTTCATATCTGGTTGACGCTCCGCACTATTTTGGTACCGGTGTATTCACGACGGCAACGACTGCCAGCGGTGATGTGGGTGGCTTGAACGTCACGATCTTCGGTGACTCTTTGCTTCTGCCACCCGGATACGTTTCCGGCACCCAGCTTTCCTCGCGTTCAGTCTGGAGAGATCAGTCATTTGCTAGTCTTGGGCTGGCGCCGGGTGTTTACGAGGTGTTTTGGCCAACCGACAATCTCATCCTCTACATCGGCCAAACCACCGGGTCGACACATTCTGTCGGGGGCACCGTTACGGGTCTGGCCGGTAGCGTGACCCTGCAGCTGAACGGCGGCAACGACTACATCGTAACCACGAACGGTGGCTTCATGTTCCCGACCCTGCTGGAGGACACGTCCGATTACGAGGTCACGGTTTCAGTGCAACCTGACGGGCAGGTCTGCAACGTTGAGAACGGCACCGGGATCATCGAAAAAGATAATGTCTCAGACGTCGTGATCGATTGCGCCGCCAGCTACGCGGTCAGCGGGACGATTTCCGGGCTGTCGGGCACCACAACCCTTCGCTTGAACGGGGACAGCTTCCTCGAGGTCAGCAGCAATGGCCCGTTTGGTCCGTTTCCCGATGAAGTCAGAGATAATGAAAGTTACAGTGTCAGCGTCTTCATTCGGCCGCCAAATCAGACCTGCACGGTCGAAAACGGAAGTGGAATCATCGACGGCGCCGATATCACCGATATTTCCGTGGTGTGCGAGGATAATCCTTTCATGTTCAGTGTCAGTGGCACGATCACCGGTTTGGACGGCACCGTTGTACTCCAGTTGAATGGCGCTGACGACCTGACAGTCACAAGCAATGGTCCCTGGGGACCATTCGCTTCGCTGGTTCCCACGGACAGCCCATACGAAGTCACTGTTTTGACGCACCCCGACAGCCAGGTCTGCCTGGTCGAGAACTGCTGTGGCGTAATCTGGAACTTCGATATCATGGATGTGCTCGTGACGTGCCAGACTTACGTGCAAATATTCACGGACGGTTTTGACAACTGAATTAACAACCCTGGCATGGAAGGCGTGAAAATCTTGATCGCCTCGCCCCATCCCGCTTGATAGAATTCCCCGTTCGCTTATAACCGCCGGGGCGGTTTGATACTCAATGGATAAACAGACTTTTGATCAACTAAGGGCAGACGGTTTCAATCGCGTACCGGTTTACCGAGAAATCCTGGCCGACCTTGATACGCCGCTTTCGGTTTACCTGAAGCTGGCTGACGGGCCGGATGCCTACCTGCTGGAGTCTGTTGAAGGCAGCGATACCTGGGGGCGCTATTCAATCATCGGCCTTCCCTGCAAATCCAGGTACAGCCTTGAAGGCAACGTGTGGACCTTCAGCGAAAATGGCGAGGTGCGTGAAACCGAACAAGTTGAAGACCCGCTAAAGCGCATTGCACAGTTACAGACCGAATTTCGTGCGCCAAGCCTGGACGAACTGCCCATTTTCACCGGCGGCCTGGTGGGATATTTTTCCTACGAATCGGTCCGGTTTTTTGAGCCCGGCCTGGCGCTTGAAGAAAAGCCGGACGAACTGGGTACGCCAGACATGGTGATGCTGCTGTCAGAGGAAGTGGCTGTTTTTGATAACCTGGCAGGACGGCTTTACCTGGTGGTTAACGTTGATCCGTCGGCGAACGCCGCCTGGGATAACGCACAGCGGCGGCTTGACCAGCTCAGTCATCGCCTTCGCATGGGAGGCCCGGGCTATGGCGAATCATTCAGTCGCGGCGAGGTCGATGAGAAAGATTTCCACTATGGCTTTAGCCGCTCGGATTTTATTTCCGCGGTAAAACGCAGCAAGGAACACATCCTGGCAGGGGATATCTTCCAGGTTGTGTTGTCGCAACGCATGAGCGTGCCCTTTGATGCGCGTCCGCTTGATGTATACCGGGCATTGCGAGCGCTCAACCCTTCGCCTTACATGTATTTCCTGGACCTGGGCGATACCCAGATTGTGGGCTCATCCCCCGAAGTGCTGGTGCGGGTTCAGGACAGAAAAGTCACGGTGCGACCGATTGCAGGCACCATTCACCGTGGTGCAAATTCACAGGAAGATGAAATACTTGCCAATCAGCTACTGTCCGATCCGAAAGAACGCGCTGAGCACCTGATGCTGATTGACCTGGGCCGCAACGATGTGGGCCGTGTCGCAAAAACCGGCAGCGTCGAGCTCACCGACGACATGGTCATCGAACGTTATTCCCACGTGATGCACATTGTTTCCCAGGTTGATGGTGACCTGGATGATGGATTAAGCGCGGTTGATGCGATTCGATCGGCTTTTCCTGCCGGCACGCTGTCGGGTGCTCCGAAAATTCGTGCAATGGAAATCATTGGAGATCTCGAGCCGGTCAAGCGAAATGTGTATGCGGGTGCGGTGGGTTATTTGTCGTGGCACGACGATACGGACCTGGCCATTGCCATTCGAACGGCGGTGATTCGCAACGGAATGTTACATGTCCAGGCAGGCGCAGGGATCGTGGCTGACTCTGATCCTGAAAAGGAGTGGGAAGAAACCATGAACAAGGGACGAGCCCTGATTGCCGCAGTGAACAGCGCCTCAACGGGACTATAAGAAGAATCTGAAAATGCCCTCAATTCTCATGATCGATAATTATGACTCGTTCACCTATAACCTGGTGCAATACCTGGGTGAGTTGGGCGCAAAGGTTGAAACGGTCCGCAATGACTCTCTTGGTGTTGATGATATTCGCAGCATGTCACCAGACGGCATTGTCATATCGCCCGGACCGGGAACGCCGGACGATGCGGGTATTTGCCTGGAAGTCGTGTCGCAGCTCGGTGCCGAGATTCCCATCCTGGGTGTCTGTCTTGGCCACCAGTGCATTGGCCAGAGTTTTGGTGGAAAAGTCGTGCGAGCCGATCGCATCATGCATGGCAAGACCTCGATGATTGAGCACTCAGGCGAAGGTGTGTTCAGGGATCTCCCGCAACCATTTGAAGCCACTCGCTATCACTCGCTTATCCTTGAAAACGAATCCATGCCGGATGTACTGGAGGTGACGGCCTGGGTTGAATACCAGGGTCAACCTGAAATCATGGGTCTGAAACATCGCGAATATCCGCTGGAGGGAGTCCAGTTTCATCCGGAGTCAATCCTGACTCGCTGCGGTCATGACCTGCTTGGTAATTTCCTGGAGCGGCTGTGATGAGCAACAACCAGACAATCATTCCTGGTGTCATGGATCGCATCGCCAGGGGCAATGATCTGGGCACAGACGAGATGCGTGCCGTGATGGGCGAAATCATGTCCGGTAACGCCACTGATGCCCAGATCGGCGCTTTTTTGATGGGATTACGAATCAAGGGTGAAACCCTCGATGAAATCACCGGCGCTGTCATGGTCATGCGCGCTCTTTCCCGCGGTGTGAAAATTGCGGGGGAGCACGTTGTGGATATTGTTGGTACAGGCGGCGATGGCGCTAACCTGTTCAACGTTTCAACCGCCGCAAGTTTCGTGGTGGCAGCGGCCGGAGGCCGCGTGGCTAAACATGGAAACCGGTCGGTATCCTCGAGCTGTGGCAGTGCCGATGTGCTTGAGGCTGCTGGTGTGAAGCTTGGCCTGGAGCCCGGGCAAGTGGCCGAATGCGTTCAGCAACTGGGTGTCGGCTTTATGTTTGCGCCCGCTCACCACAGCGCCATGCGCCACGCCATCGGCCCGCGTAAAGAGCTGGGTGTTCGCACCATCTTCAACATCCTGGGGCCGATGACCAACCCGGCCGGTGCTGATCGATTGCTGATCGGTGTCTATGACAGGGCCCTTTGCCGGCCGGTTGCTGAAGTACTTAATCGGCTGGGGGCGAAGCATGTCATGGTGGTTCATTCCCATGATGGACTCGATGAAATCAGTATTGCAGCAGATACCCATATCGTTGAATTACACTCGGGTGGGATTCATGAGTATGAGTTTTCACCGTCACAGGCGAACATTAAAATGAGCAGCCTGGATGGCCTTGAAGTGTCCTCAGCTGAAGAATCCCTGGAACTGATTCGGTTGACGATGACTGGTGATATAAGCGACCGTGGACAGAGGGCTCGAGACATGATTGCCGTGAATGCCGGTGCGGCATTGTATGTGGCTGGCCTGGCGAGCGATATCTGTAAAGGAACTGCCACTGCTCATAAACTCCTTGATAATGGTGCCGCCTGGCAAAAATTAACCAGCCTGGCAGAAATGTCGGGCCAATTCTGATGACGAAGGTCCCGTCCATACTCAGACAGATTCTGGATACCAAGCGTGACGAAATTGCAGCGGGTAGCCGCAATCACAGCATTGCTGAGCTCCGGGACTTTGCTGCAGATTTACCAGCGTGCCGAGGATTTGCGGAAAATCTGCTCAGGTACGCTGAAAAAGGCCCTGCAGTGATCGCCGAGATCAAGAAAGCATCTCCGAGTGCAGGTGTCATCAGGGAGCAGTTTGACCCTCCGGCCATCGCGCAATCGTATGAAAAAGCAGGCGCGGCCTGTCTTTCGGTGCTGACCGATCGGGACTACTTCCAGGGCAGCGAAAAATTTCTTCGGGCAGCATCATCTGCCTGCGCGCTGCCAATATTGCGCAAGGATTTCGTGATTGACCCCTGGCAGGTGCTTGAATCCAGGGTGATGGGCGCGGATTGTATTCTTTTGATTGTTGCTGCTTTGAGTGCCGGGCAGTTACAGGATCTGGCCGGACAGGCAGAAGATGCCGGAATGGATGTCCTGGTCGAAGTACACGATGAAGCAGAACTTGAAACTGCATTAACCACAGGGGCAAAGATGATCGGGGTCAATAACCGTGATCTCCATCATTTCACCACTGACCTGGGGGTTAGTGAGCGTCTCCGGCCCCTGATTCCGGGCGAGCGTTGTATGATTACAGAAAGTGGCATTCATAACCGGGCAGATGTGTTGCGAATGCTGGAATGTGACATCAGGTCTTTCCTGGTTGGCGAGGCTTTTATGCGTGCACAGGACCCGGGTGAGGCGTTACGAGGTTTGTTTTATCAATGAAGTTTAGTGATTTAAAACGATTTGCTTTGTGCTTCGCAGTATTCGTCCTTGGCGGCATTTTTTCGACACTATCCGCCCAGGACGAATCATCTGAATCCATCGGTGCGGATGTCACCTGGCAGGATGTCACTGCGGTGCGTCTGGATGTGCAGTTTCCCGGGGATGGTTATCATGCCAAGTGGTTGCTGCACCGATGTGATTGTGGCGATCTACTGATTGAATCCGAGCTCGACATTCCAGGTGACCTGGAAAGAGGTGAATTGCTCCTGGTCGAACAGCGAGCCGTCCTGGAGCGCGGATTCAGGGCCGAGGAATTGCAGTCACAAATGTCCTGGGATGCACCGGCCCTGATGCTGCAGTTGACCGGATACCTGCTTGAGCGGAGCTTCCCGAACGGGCCGGCCTCGGTAACGGAAAGTACAGAAATTGAGGTCAGCGAAAATTCAGAGGGCATTGCACTGGATAGTGGCAATGCGGTTGGTGGTTTTCCGGCTCCATGGTCCGTGATTGCATCGGCAAAGCCGGTAGAGGGTTCGAAGCGAAATTTCGATCTCGAGTTTCATTTCGCAATTCCTAATAGCGGTGAGACGGCAAAAATGAGACTAAAGGGTGTTGGCGATTATGCAGAGCGCGATTTCCCTTTGTCTGAAGATATGCCAATAGAGGACTGGAAATTGACCTGGCGAAACGAGGATGATCCGGCAAGCTCGGCCAGGAATGTAAGGACGCTTGCAGATTTGAGGGAAGAGATCGCAGGCTCACAGCTGGATTGATTTTTATGTAACGGGTTTCGTACCCTGTCGATTGATTGTTTTTAACAACTGGGAGAAGAGTCGATGAACAAGGTTTTAGTAATCATTATCATTTTGGTTTTGGCGGTTGGCGGTTATTACTTAATGCAAGGTGGCGGAGACCCAGGCGAAGCGGGTAGGGCCATGCAGGATGACGCAAGCGAGGTTTCAGACGCCGCGAGTGATGCCTATGATTCAGCCGCCGATAGTGTTTCCGACGCGGCAGATGCTGCCGGGGACGCTGCAAGCGATGCAATGGATGCGGCTGGTGACATGGCAGACGATGCAATGGATGCAACCGAGGAAGCGATGGAAGAAGCTGGTGATGCCGCAGATGAGATGATGGACGATGCCATGGATGCGGCCGAAGATATGATGGATGGCGCTGATAGCGAGGCTGAAAACATGATGGAAGACGCTGCAGATGCAGCAGACGAAGCCATGGACGACGCAGCCGATGCAACCGACGAAGCCATGGACGACGCAGCCGATGCAGCCGATGATATGGCGGACGAAATTGAAGGTGGCATGGAAGATGCCAGCGACGCTGTTGAAGATGCAGTGGACGACGCCAAAGACGGCTAACAATCCGGCATAGTTAAACTGAACGAACCAGACGGCAGCTTTCGGGCTGCCGTTTTGGTTTGTGTCTGGCAGATAACATTCTCACCTCCGTCATCCCGGCCTCCGAGCCGGGATCCACCGGTCGAAGGATTTGTGCCACGATGCAGGTCCTGAATCAATTGTGGGTCCCGGATAATCCTACGCGCCACGGCTCCACTCGTGCCCTTCTTGGCCTTCGGCCAAACCGTACACTCGATTCCACCTGCGCTCGGATTTCCGGGATGACATAAATGCCAATTTCCGGGGTGACGTTAATCGCAGGGCGATTCGGACAGCGCTATTCGCGCTTCCGGGATGACGTTAAAACGCCAATTTCCGGGATGGCATGCTTTTCATGATCCCGGTTTCGCTTGGCCAGGACCGGGATCTACCCGGCTCGTCAGAGCCCCGGGCGAACAATCGTGACGTATTAGAGAATTGGCCGCCAAGCTGGGTTATGCTTCTGTCCTCGGCATGTGTTTGGAGAATAAAATGAGTGCGCCAATGCAGAATGATGGTCAGAAAAGCGCTTTAAATCAAGCAATTGAAATTGCAGTCCATCTTGGCCTGATTTTTCTGATTGTTCTGTGGTGCTTCCAGATTCTACAGCCGTTTATTTCACTTCTTGCCTGGGGCGCAATCATTGCGATCTCGCTCTACACGCCTTTCCTGAAACTTCGTAAGGCGCTTGGAGAAAATAACAAGCTGGCTGCCACCCTGATCGCCGTGATTGGTGTCGGCATCGTCATTGTGCCGGCCTGGATGTTCACTGAATCTCTGATTAACAGCGCTCAAACGTTCTATGCCAGCGCCAACGATTCCAGTTTTGAACTGAAACCGCCATCCGACAATGTCAAAGATTGGCCACTGGTTGGCGAGAAACTCTATGCGAGCTGGCTGGACGCTTCCGAGAATCTGCAGGCCTTCCTGCAGGAGCACAGCGAGCAGCTGATGGGATTCGCACGTGCCGGTCTTGCCAAAGCTGCCGGTATGGGCGTTGGAGTGCTGCTGTTTATGGCATCCATTCTCGTGGCTGCAGCATTTCTTGCCAATGCAAGTGGCCTGGGTGCCGGGTCATCTAGATTATTCCGCAGAGTTGCAGGTAGTGATGGAGAAGATCTGCGTGTCCTGACGGTGGCAACCATCCGGTCGGTCACAGTCGGCGTGCTGGGCATCGCGGCCATCCAGGCTTTCCTGGGTGGAGTTGGTATGTTTGCTGTCGGTGTGCCCGCCACGGGCGTTTGGACGCTTGCCATTCTGATTGTGGCGATTGCTCAGCTTCCACCCTGGTTGGTTCTGGGGCCCATCATTGTTTATGTATTCTCCTATGAATCCACCACCGTGGCCGTGATATTCATGATCTGGAGCCTGGCGGTTTCGTTTGCAGACATGGTCCTCAAGCCTCTGCTTCTCGGACGCGGAGTGGACGTTCCCATGCTGGCCGTTTTGCTTGGCGCCATTGGCGGCATGATCATGTCCGGAATTATGGGACTGTTTGTTGGTGCAGTTGTACTTGCAGTCGGATATAAGCTGTTTGTCTCCTGGCTGAAAGCAGGCGAATCGGATGATTCTGAAAATGATGGCAACCCGGTTGGTGCGGTCGAGCGTCAGGCTGGACACACTGGGCAGGTCTGAACGATGTTAATGCCTTTAGTTCTTGGAAGCATCGTTGTGGTGGGCAACATGGTGATTCAGATCATCATGATGTTGTTCGTGATCCATTTGTTGTTGAAGCGCATGCCGAATTTATCCACAGCTTCAGGCTTTGGTCCCCCGGCCCGGGCGCTGGGAGGCGTTGTCCTGGTGATGTTTCTTGGGCACCTGGTGCAGTTTGCTATTTGGGCTGCCCTCTTTGTCTACATCGGTGAATTCAAGGAATTTGCCACCGCCTTTTATTTCTCAGCTGTCAATTTTACTTCGCTCGGCTATGGCGACATCGTCATGAGTGCCAAATGGCGCTTGCTGGGGCCTCTCGAGGCTGCTAACGGCGTACTCATGCTTGGGCTATCGGCTGGCGCCATTCTGGCTGTTATGCACCGGGTTCTCAGTCACTTTTTTCCGGGGTTTGATCAATCACCGGATGGTCCTGACGGCGGGTCCTGAATTTGGACACTCGAATCTCCAGGTCAGGGACTATTACCAGTTTGGCTGCGGCTGCTTTCATCATGGCTGCATGTGCGCCGGTGGGTCCTGACTTCGTCAAACCTGATGCAGACAATGTCGGAGACTGGACACAGAAACTTGAACACGGTCTCGAACCCGTTCCTGCAGCAGACCCTGATTGGTGGAAGCTGTTTGAAGACCCGGTCCTGAATCAATTTGTAGAAACTGGCAAACAGCGCAACAACAATCTGCAGATTGCTGGTCTTCGGGTATTGGAAGCGCGGGCGCAACTTGGAATCGCTGTCGGGTCGCAATATCCGCAGTCGCAGTTCGCGGCAGGAAATGCGACCTACATCTCACCGCCCGACAATTCAGGGATTTCCGGAAATTACTGGCAGTATGGTCTGGCAGCAAACGCCTCCTGGGAATTTGATTTCTGGGGGCGATTCAAGCGCGGAATTGAGTCAGCCGATGCCGCTTACATGGCATCGATTGCAGCATATGAAAACGCAGAGCTTTTGCTGATCGCGGCCATTGTTGAAGCCTACAATGCGGTTCGTACCGTTGAAGAACAGCTTCGCATTTCCCGGCAGAACCTGGTGCTTCAAAAACGCAGCTATGACATCACGGAAGTGTTGTACAAGGAAGGTTCAGACTCTGAGCTCGATATGCAGCAGGCCCTGACGCTGTATCTCGCCACGGAATCGAGTATTCCGGGTCTCGAGGCCGTACTCGTTCAGGCTCGCAATGCATTGTCGACACTGTTGGGTCTGCCTCCGGGAACGGTCACCAGGGACCTGGCCAAGTCTAAAGGAATACCTCATATTCCGGATCAGGTTGCCATTGGGGCCCCCGCAGATCTCCTGCGCAATCGTCCGGACGTCAAAGAGGCCGAATTCATCGCCATGGCGCAGAATGCGCTTGTTGGGCTGGCCGAAGCCGATTTGTATCCAAGTTTCAGCCTGACAGGTTCAATTGGTCTCAGTTCTGGCGGGCCTGGCGACAGTGATTTTGGTGACCTGTTCAGTTCTGATGCCCTGACCTTTTCAATCGGGCCGTCGTTCGTTTGGCCATTCCTTAATTATGGCCGCATAAAAAATAATGTCCGGGTTCAGGATGCTGTATTGCAACAGGCGCTGGTGAATTACCGCGAAACGGTTTTGCAGGCAGCACGCGAAGCCGAAGATGCCGTTGCCGGTTTTATCGGTGCCAGCAAGCAGGCGAAGATTCTTGCCGATACGGTCACCGCTGCCAAACGCTCCAACGAACTTTCCACGCTTCAGTATCGCGAGGGTTTTTCAGGCTACCAGCGGGTGCTGGACTCGCAGCAGGCCCTGTTTACCCAGCAACAACGCTATGTCGACGTCCAGAGCCAAACGGTGAGCAGTCTGATTTCCCTGCACAAGGCCCTGGGAAATGGCTGGCAGGGCGATGTAAACCGACCACGGGTCGATAAAGAAACGATAGAAACCATGCGTCAGCGCTCTGATTGGGGCGAACTGCTTGATGAAGAAGGGCCGCAACACGACGAAGACAGCACATTGCAACCTGTCGATTGGTAAGAAACACACGGGAAACCAGCAACATGTCACAGGAACAAGAACAATCAGACAACGCAAGGGATTCATCTGAAGAATCTTCAGCGGAAGCGACTGCGACTCCGAAAGTTGAGGATTCCCCGGCAAATTCCGGTAAGGACCCTGTGCGCCGCTGGACGTTGGTCGTGCTGATCGTGACCGTGCTGCTGGTGATCTGGTACCTGCGCTCTGATCGAATCACACCTTACACGTCCCAGGCTCGTGTTCATGCACTGGTGGTTCCCGTTGCCGCTGAAGTCTCAGGCCGGGTGACGAGTGTTGAAGTCAAGGGCAACCAGGCAGTAAAAGCCGGTGATGTGTTGTTTGAACTCGAGACTGAAAGTTATCAGCTCGCTGTCAACAATGCCGAGGCAGCCCTTGAGTCAGCACGCCAGGCAACCGGCGCATCGGAGTCGACGGTCGAAGCTGCAGAGGCAGGTGTCAAGGCGGCACAGGCTTCGCTTCTTCGTTCAAAGCAGGATGCTGATCGGATGCGTGCAATTCGCAAACAGGATTCCGGGGCAATTTCCGAGCGCCGCGTGGAATCAGCCGAAGCCAGCCTGGCCGTTGCCCAGAGCCAGCTCGAGGCGGCCAAAGCAGATCTTGAAAAGGCAAAACGCAGTCTCGGCGGGGTGGGCGATGAGAACTCCCAGGTTCAGCAGGCCCTGGCAGCACTTAACGAGGCGAAACTAAACCTGGAGCGCACGCGGGTGCGTGCGCCGACTGATGGTGTCGTTACTGATGTGCGTGTGGACAAGGGCAATTTTGCAGGTGCCGGCGCCGCCCAGATGACCTTTATTTCAACCAGCAAAGTCTGGGTTGAAGCGGATTTCACAGAAAACAACCTGGGCCACGTTGAAGAAGGTGACAGGGCAGAATTGGTATTTGACGTGTTGCCGGGCCAGGTGATCGAGGGCACCGTTAAGAACATTGGTTTCGGTGTCGATGTTGATACGGCGCCGCTGGGTAAATTACCGAACATTCAAAACGACCAGACGTGGTTGCGGTCCGCGCAACGCTTTCCTGTGGTCGTGTCGTTCCAGTTGCCCGACCAGGCGGACGCCAGATTATTGAAGGTCGGATCACAGGTTTCAGTTGTGGTCTACACCGGAGAGCATTGGCTGTTCAATCCACTCGCGGAGTTCTACATTCGTCTGAATTCGATCCTGACGTATGCCTACTGAGGCAACCGGCGGATCTGCTGCAATGGGCGAGGGTCGGCATCCGCTGGCTGCCCGCAGAATTCTGCGATTGTCACTGGGTACTGCCTTATGCCTGTGGTTCTCACAGGCCATCAACTGGCCGCTTTCTTTTATTGCCCCGGTTTTGACCCTGATGATTCTTGGCTTGCCGCTGCCACCGCTTGGTCTCAAAAAGGGAATCGGTTTCATCATCGCGATGTTACTTCCCATGGTTGCGGGAATGATGCTGTTGCCTTTCCTGGCGCATGCCCGGTGGGCGGGAATTTTGTTGGTGGGGCTGGCGCTGTTTTTCAGTTTTTTCTACACAGCCCGCGGCGGCTCAGCCGTGATGGGAATGTTCATGACCATTGGACTGACCCTGGTTGTGACCATCGGTTCTGTGAGTCCGCAACTGATGGTGGTGTTGGTTCAGGCAATGGCTGTTTGCGCTGTGGTTGGTCTCGCCTTTGTGTGGCTGGCTCATCTGTTGCTGCCTGACCCGCCGCCGGATCCCTCACATCCCGGGCTGAAACCCCCGACACCTGTTCCCAACTCAGAAAATGAAGCTCTGCGTCTATCGATACGTTCCATGTTCGTGGTCTTTCCACTGGCGTTAATTTTTATGTTCATGAGTGGCAGCCCTTCTTATACCGTGGTTATGATCAAAACTGCATCATTGGGGCAACAGGCAACCAGCGACAAGAGCCGGGAAATGGGCCGCTCACTTCTGGAATCGACATTCTGGGGTGGGGTAGGGGCCATTATTGGCTGGTATGCCCTGAGCGTCTGGCCATCGCTGACTTTCTATACCCTGATCGTTGCGCTGGCCGGACTGTACTTTGGACGGGGTATTTTCAAAGGACCGGCTGTCGCTCCAAAATTCCAGATGTGGTCTTATGCCTACCTGACCATGATCGTGATACTCGCACCTGCTGTGCTGGATAGTCCGGTGAGCAGCACTGCGGAAGCTGCATTCTGGCTGCGATTGGGATTGATTGCGCTGGTCGCAGTTTACGGAACGATCACGGTTGCGGTATTTGATGCCTTCTGGAAGCGGCGTGAGGCAACACCCACCAATCTGAACCAGGCTTCTGAAAAATGAAAAATAACGAAACCCTTCAACCTGCCCTGGCGCTGATTCCGAATTCCCGTCAAAAGTGGTTTTTGCGCTACCTGGTCGCAATCCTGGTCGATCTCGTGGTGCTGAATCTTTATGTGGAATATTCGCCCCACGTTATTATTGATTCCTACACCATATCGATATTTGCAGCGATTCTGCTCCAGGTGCTTTTGCAGCTCACCCTGATTGTCGAGCACAAGGTGGCAGCTTACTTCAAAGCAAAAGAGGGAACGCTGGCGATTGTGATGCGATGGTTTTCCGCCTGGCTGATTTTGTTCGGCTCAAAATTCGTGATTCTCTGGGCGGTTGATTTTGTCTTCGGGAATCACGTTGTTTTTGCTGGCCCGTTTCACGGTGTCGTGCTGATCATCGCTGTGCTGATTACAATGCTGGCGGCGGAAGAGTTCTTCGTTCGGGTCTACCGGCGGCTGGGCTGATAACACTGCTTTCCTGATTACGCATCCAGTTCGTCATCCCGGAAGCGCGAGTAGCGCTGTCCGAATCGCCTTGCGATTAACGTCATTCCGGAAATCCGAGCGCAGGTGGAATCGAGTGTACGGTTTGGCCGAAGGCCAAGAAGGGCACGAGTGGAGCCGTGGCGCGTAGGATTATCCGGGAACCACGATGTGGCACAGGTGCTTCGCCTGGTGGATCCCGGCTCGGAGGCCGGGATGACGGAAAAGTGAAAAACCGCTGATACGAAAAAAACTAAAAGCGATAGGCGAGTGATTTCATCACCATCGAGGCTGCGGTCATTGCACTTCGAATCGGCTGTGGCAGATCCGCACCGCCGGCTTGATCAGCCATTTCAGCGTGACGCGCCTCATCGGTTTTCATCTGGTCAAGAATGGCGTGGCTGCGTGCGTCAGTCTCAGGCAGCTGGCCCAGGTGGTCTTCAAGATGCGCTTCAACCTGGCGCTCGGTTTCCTTGACGAATCCGAGGCTCCATCTGTCCCCGGCAATTCCCGCCATCGCACCGATCGCAAATGACCCCAGGTACCAGAAAGGATTGAGAACACTGGGATGTTCATCCAGCTCGGTTAATCGCTCTTCACACCAGGCGAGGTGATCAATTTCCTCGTCAGCGGCCTCCTGCATCTTCTTTGCAGTTTGAGGATCACGTGCTGTCACAGCCTGGCCGGCGTAGAGAGCCTGTGCACAAATTTCGCCGGCGTGGTTGACCCGCATCAGCCCTGCAACATGCCTGCGTTCATCTTCACTGAGTTCGGCAGTTGAAGAGTCTCCCGCGGGGTTATTCCTCTGTGGGTCGGGTGCAGCGCCTGTTGAAATCCGCAACGCTTCATCAATCGACGTGATCAGGCGATCAACGGGACTGAATTTTCTGAGACTCGTCTGTTTCATAAGTAGCTGCTTGTGTTTTCGATTGATTCTGCCCCCATTTTATCGAAAACAGTATTGTCGTTGACACCAATTTCATTCGGTTTCAAGTATACTGGCGCGCTTTGTCGGGGAGGCTCGCCTATTTTGGCGCTACTCCCTTGTTTTTATTAAAGTAAGGAGAAATTGATGCGAATCAAGATTTTGGTTGGCATTGCCGCCGCGGCGCTATTGGGTTTTGGCCAGCCGGCAATGTCGCATGAAGAACCTGAGGAAGAAAAGACTGAAGGATGGACCGGAACCGGCGAGTTTGGTTATGTCCAGACTTCCGGAAATACTGATACATCAACGCTGAACCTCGGGTTGGCCTTTGGTTACGAGAAAGATGTGTGGCGCCACACCATTACGGCAACTGCGCTGCGCTCGGAGAAAGACAGCGTCACCGATGCGGAACGCTACACTTTCGGTGGACAGAGTGATTACAAGCTCAGCGACCGCAGTTATGTGTTTGGTGCCTTGCGTTATACCAATGACGATTTTGCACCTTACGACACGACCACCTCGATGTCAGTGGGTTATGGTTATACCCTGATCGACAACGGCATCCATTTCCTGCTGGGTGAAATTGGTGTCGGTTACAGGTTGCAGCAAGTTGCGCTGACTGGCGAAGACGAAGATGAGGCCATTGTGCGTGGCAGGCTGGACTACAGTTGGGCCGTTAGTGATACGACTGACTTTACGAATCTGTTCCTGGTCGAGGCTGGTAGTGACAATACGTATTACGAAAACACCACCGCGCTGGGCGTGGCGATAAACTCAAAGTTTGCGGTCAAGGCAGCATTCCAGTGGCGTTATAACACCGAGCTGCCACCTGGTGCGATTGATGACACTGATACCCAGTTCACAACCAATCTTGTTTATAACTTCTGATTGAACGATCAAGGCATGAGTTTCTATCAACGACATATTTTCTTTTGCGTTAATGACAGGGGGCCGGGCGCGGACCGGCCCTCGTGCAATATGTGTGGTTCTGCGCAGATGCGCGATTACGCGAAAAAGAAGGCAAAAGCGCTCGGCCTGACCGGCCCGGGGAAACTGCGTGTGAATAAGGCGGGCTGCCTGGATCGCTGCGAGGAAGGACCGGCCTGCGTGGTCTATCCGGATGGCGTCTGGTACACCTATGTGGACGAGGAAGATGTCGATGAGATCATCGAATCTCACCTCGTAAAAGGTAAACCCGTGGAAAGGCTGAAAATTTGACAGAAAAGCCGCTGAAAATCTGCGGGACGAATTTACACCATTAAATGGTTGAATCCACGGCACAATGTAAGTAGAATTCCCGCCCTTCACCTGCGACATTTTGTCGCTGACAGAATAATCTGAGTAAGTAACATGAAGACCTTTAACGCAAATGCGCAAAGCGTCGAACGCGATTGGTGCGTTGTCGATGCAACAGACAAGACACTTGGCCGCCTGGCTTCAGAGCTGGCAAGCCGCCTGCGTGGCAAGCATAAGCCCGAATTCACGCCACACGTGGATACTGGCGATCACATCATTGTGGTCAATGCAGAGAAGATCAAAGTCACCGGCAATAAGCTGAATGACAAGATGTATCACCGTCACACGGGCTACATTGGTAATCTCAAGTCGATTTCCCTGGGAGACCAGCTTGAGAAGCACCCTGAGCGTGTCATCCAGAGTGCAGTCAAGGGCATGTTGCCGCGTAACCCATTGGGCCGCGCCATGTTCAAAAAGCTGCATGTTTATGCCGGTCCGGAACATCCGCACGCGGCGCAGCAGCCCAAAGAACTGGATATCTGATCCAGTCCGACAAGCTTAATAGCTGGGAATTAAACGGAAAGCATTATGGCAACCGAACAATATTATGGAACCGGTCGGCGTAAATCATCAGCCGCTCGTGTATACCTGACCAAAGGCAAGGGCGAAATCGTAATCAACGATCGCCCGATCGATGAGTTCTTTGGACGTGAGACAGCACGCATGATCGTGCGTCAGCCTCTGGAAAAACTCGAAATGGTTGAAAACTTTGATATTCGCGCCACCGTATCAGGCGGCGGAATCTCAGGTCAGGCCGGCGCAATTCGCCTTGGCCTCAGCCGTGCACTGCTTGAATACGACGAAGAGCTGCGCAAGCCATTGCGCGCATCAGGCTTTCTGACCCGCGACGCCCGTGAGGTTGAGCGTAAAAAAGTTGGCCTGCACAAAGCCCGTAAAGCAACGCAGTACAGCAAACGATAATTCTGAGGGCCTTGTTTTCCGCAACTTTGCGTTGCGATCGCATCTGCGCTGCTCATTACCTGGTTTGGTAACTCTGCTGCTCGATGCATCACGCGCCTTGATTTGCACAAAAACGGCGCCTCAGAATCTCTAAGAAATACAGAGTGTTTTGGGGGATCGTCTAATGGTAGGACTGCGGACTCTGACTCCGCCAGTGGGGGTTCGAATCCCTCTCCCCCAGCCAAA
>DATFLY010000172.1:0-14011 GCA_035267185.1 Lysobacterales bacterium
GAGGTACTGCAAGCAGGGAAAGGATGTCGTTCTGATTGGTCATGATGGTCATCCTGAAGTCGAGGGCACCCTGGGGCAATGGCTCGATAATCCACCCCGCGATAACCAGATGTACCTGGTTGAAGATCCTGGGGATGTCGAGACGCTCGAGGTTCGGTATCCAAACGAAATTGCTTATGTTTCTCAGACGACATTGTCAGTTGACGATTGCCGTATTGTCATTGAAGCCCTGCGAAAGCGATTTCCAGCAATCGAAGGCCCCAGGCATGACGATATCTGTTATGCCACCCAAAATCGCCAGGATGCAGTCAAAGATCTGACCGAGGGCGCTGACCTGGTGTTGATCGTGGGCTCGATAAACAGTTCTAATTCGAATCGGTTAAGGGAGCTGTCGGAAAAGAGAAATATTCCTGCATATCTGATTGATGGCGCCCAGGATATTCGCCAGGAATGGCTGGATGGAGTCAAAGTGGTAGGTGTCACAGCAGGCGCTTCTGCTCCCGAAAGCCTGGTTCAGGGCGTGGTGGAGTCACTCAAGGCCAGTGGCTCGGGTGAAGTCAGGGAAATTGATGGCATCGCCGAGACCATGGAATTTGCCCTGCCCAGGGAGCTGCGAATCACTCTTAACGGCTGAATCACCGGCCATTCCAACATTTATTGATGTTGCTGGTCTGACCGCTGGCCTGGCGTAAACCGGTCTGGTCAAGCCCCAGGCTACCGCATTGATCCGACACCTGTGACCCAGTGGGGTCGGCCCAGGCACTGTAGACCAGGCTTTGCGTCGCGTGCGCAGGTTCTATTCGCAACCTGTAGTGTTCCAGTGACTCAGGAATGCATGAAGTGGTGTCATATCTGCCCTGAATGGCGAAAACGCGTTCCTGGCAGGCAGCAAGATCGAAAAGGGCACTGATCGCTTCGGTTCGATGGATGCGCAGCATGTGGTTTCTGTATGAAGGCACTGCCAGCGATACGAGAATTGCCACAATGACAATCACTGTGACAAGCTCAATCAGCGTAAATCCCATATGGTCTGGCTTTCCAGATGTTTTCAACGAAGTTGCCGCCAACCCAGTGTTCCACATGGGATGTCGTTTGGCACCTGGTGACATAACCAGTCTGATTCGTTATCTGGCGGGAAAGGCGATGCGGTAAGATCATCAATCCATGGTCGTGCAACGATCGCTTCGGTCACCACAACGCTACCTGGTAATCGACCTGTGCCGCGACCCACGATTCTGTAGTAAGCAAGCCTGGGTTCTGGTTCACCCGGTTCAACCAATATACCCTCAAGTGCCTGAGAATGTACCTCTTCAATGAGCCATCGGGGCTGTTCGAGATTTGGAAGCGAGTAGTCCATTTTTACCTGCCCGGATATCGGTGTAATGCCTGCAACCTGGCCATTCTGGTGCCACCAGGCCTGTGGCCGGGTTTCGATCGCCGCAGGCAGCTGTCCTGATTCAAAAAGAGGGGGAACGGCACCGCAGCTTTCAACACACAATGGGTCTATCGGATTTTCCAATATGCTGTAAAGCCAGTATCCGCCCCAGTTCTCTGCCAGCTGAGCACGTTGTATCGCCAGCTGGCCATCCGAGAAATTTGCTGCCATTCGTTTTTCCAACAACAACCCGGTGCCGACGGCCAACGCCAGAATCATCATTGATGACATCAGCAACAGGCCAGCGATGAGGGCGACGCCCCGCGACAGGGTCAGATTCGCCGGAGTGACTCTCGCCCTCATCGCAGCCTTGAAAACAGGGGAATGGTGGCCGTCCAGACTTGTCGCAATTTACCGTCATTTGCAGTACTTAGTGATTGGTCCAGGACGGTGAATGTCTGGCTGGGCTGATTGGTTAACGATTTTTCTGTAGAGACCAGAAGTCCAACCTGTATTCCTACAACATTGGCCTGGTCTGCCCAGTGACCTGCACGAACCTGGCGATTGGCCAGGCGATTCCCGTCAGTGTCTTCCGCGTATAAAACCTGGAATGAATCAACTCCGGATACCAGGCCTTGTCGATTGATCTGCCTGACCATGACTCCATCATCAGGTCCATAATGACAGGTGTGGGCAAGGTTCCCGCTTGAGGTGACTTCCAGTTTCGACTGCTTCAGGTAAAACGCAGGTCTGCCGTCGCTTCCCAATGTGCCGTTGGTATTGCCGTAACAATTAAGATCCGAATACTGATCCACAACCAGGACATCATTGCCGCCGGGTCCGCCATCGCCTGAGCCAGAAACCAGGCCCGTCACTGCTGATCCTCCCAGCCATGGCGAAGGTCTGAAACCTGCCGGCATCACAACCTCACGTACTTGTTGAATGGCAAAACGACCGCCCTGCTGGGTTTGAGACAGCGACTCAATCAACAGCAGTCCACGGCTCGCGCCCGCAGCCATTTGAATCAGCCCAAGCATCAGGAATGCGGAGAGCAATCCGGCGACCAGCAGCTCTGTCAGTACAAAGCCTTTACTTGGTTGCTTTTTCATCTTGGGATCTGGACCACGGCACGACGTGCTCCAGCTTCAGCTTCGTTTTGCTGGCGGGGCTCTTTCCAGAACACCTTGGTCACCACCGGGCCATCACCGCTGCAGGAGGGTGACTCTGAATTTCCGTCATTGGGTGTTGAGTCCCGGCACACCACACCGTGGCCGCCTGGCAATTCACGCGCTACCTGGGCACGCCAGAGCAGGTACTGGTTCATGGTCCAGTCAGGGCCCGTGCAGTCATTGCTTTCGAAACACAAAGGTGCTGTCTGCGGTGGATTTGCCAGATGTTCCAACGCCAATGGGCCCAGCTGCAGGGTTGCAGCCATGGCATCAGTCTGAAGATGGGCAATGCTCTCGTATTCCGCCTCAGCCATACCGCCCGAAGCGGATAACATCAGCGCGGCCATGCCACCCATGCCGACAGAAAATACTGCCGTGGCAACCATCAGTTCGATAAACGAGAATCCATTCGATCCAGCTCGAAATACTGTATTCCTCCCTTCCATTGCAAAACCTCCTGGTTTTAGAGATGCCGATTGGCGCAATGGAATCGTGCCCGATGGATATCCCTCGGACTATGGGAATTGAACGAAATCTCTGTCAGAAAAGAGACCGTTTGGCATAAGGCAGGTCGAACTGACCCGGGATGATCAGACTATGGGTCTTCGAAACTTTGTGCCATGGTGTCCAGTACATATGCCCAGGCGCCCTGGAAGTAATCATATGTTTCATCCCAGTGTGGCTCGGTGCCAAAGCCCAGTTGAGTTGCCCGAACCAATGACTGTCCATCGTTTCCAGGTTCTATCTCGATCACCATCCAGGTCCGCTTGGCACGGCTAAATGGTTGTGCAACCGGTGCATTCCACGAAAATGACAACATTCGGGGCGGCAGGTAACTCAATATCTGGCAGCCGTTGCTGCCGGTTTCCCCATCGAAAAGCCATTCATAGCTGCCACCCACAGCAAGCTCAATGTTCGCTCTTACCTCAAGGCGTCCAGCTGCATAAGTAGCTTTCCAGCCGGCTTCGCTGGTCCAGGCATCCCAGATTTGTTGGGGCGATGCACTCATTTTTCGTTCAACTGTGAGCGATCGTAAATCGGAACCTGACGCCACAAAAAGTGAATCGTCGATTGGCTTTGATCGCTTCAGGTCTTCCTCTTTGGCGGCCAGTCCGGATGCAGAAGAAAAGATCAGGCAAGTGATCAGAAGGCGTGTAAATGTCGAATATAAAAGCATGGTGCAATCCTCGTTGACTGATCGTTCCCTAACTTCTACAGGCACTGACGTAGCATTGGCCCAAAACCTCGTCCCAGCCGTTTTGGTAGCGTCCTCTTATGGATTCCGCTTCAGCGCCAAGTGACTGCCAATTGCGGTGTTCAAGGTCGACTCTCGTGCCATTCGCTTCGGTTGAAAATGTGATCTCAATTTCCTGGGCGGTATCGGGCTCCCGCCCGGGATACCAGGTCAGTACCAGGCGATGGGGTGAATCCCAGACCAGCACTTCTCCCCACGGAAAAGTCGAACCGTCCTCGCTGACTTCATACAACAACCCACCAACCCTGGGTTCCAGGATGACATCCTTTGCGCTTTCCTGGCTGACTGAAAAGGGCACAGTGGGCCACCAGGCAGCGATTTCAGCCGTAAATATCCGGAATGCATCTTCGCAGGGTCGGTTGACGGAAATCGTTTTTCGAACAGGTTCCAGGTACGGCTGGATTGATTCAACCTTGCTCATCTTTGTCGCTCCGTGATTCTGCATGGCTTTTAAAGCTCTCAAGGGTTTGATCCCAGAATGTATCCAGGTATTGGCGCAGCTCGACCAGGCCATTGGTTTCGACGCGATAGATTCGCCGGGTGCCTTGCTGGTGTTCCGAAACCAGGCCTGCATTCTTGAGTACCTTGAGATGCTGGGAAACCGCCGGCCGCGATACGGGAAGATTCGCGGCCAGTTTTCCGACCGCGATAGGGCCCTTGCGAAGTCTTTCAAAAACTGCTCTTCGGGTGGGGTCTGCCAATGCCTGTAATGATTGATGGTAAGTCATAGCTAACCGTAAGTATTAGCTAACGGAATATATAAGTCAAGCGTGTGAGGTTGCCGTTTGTGTCCGGCAAGACCAACAAGGCAATAAGTGAGGCTTATCTTTGTCAGCGAGAAGACTGTCCGCGATTACATCACTTAACTATTTGCGAAGCTGGGTGTAAAGAACCGTGAAAAGGCGATGGTTAAGGCGCTTGAGTCAGGATTTGGCTCAAATTGAAAATGATTTTCTAAACCCACTTTTCAAGTCGAAGACCTGGAACTCGTTTGAACTCAGACAAGTTATTGGAAACAAGAGTCAGTCCGAGCGCACGCGCCTGCCCGGCAATCATCTGGTCGTAGGGACCAATGTTTTTTCCCTTTTTGGCAAGCTCTGCCCTGATTTGCCCGCTTTGGTATGCGGCATTTGTGTCGAAAGGTAGTACCTCCAGATTGGCGAAAAACCCCTCAATGACACCCAGGTTTCGCTCGGATTGTTGCGATTTTTCCGCGCCAAAAACCAATTCCATAAGCGTAACGGAGGAAACACACATCCTTCCAGCCTGCTTGCGAAACCTTGTCCGGACAGAATCTGGCTTATTGTTGACGGTGTAAATGACGATATTGGTGTCGAGGAGGTATTTGATCATTCAAATGTATCGCTGCGGACCTGTTCTCCTGGTTGTTCCCTTTGTGGCATAAAGTCGCTGCTCACATTTTCGCCATCAAACCAACAATCCCATGATTCGCCCGCTGGAGAGATCAGGCGGGACCTGCCAATGATCACAACATCGACAGATTCAACATCATCCGGCAGTGCTGCTGCCTTTGGTAACCGTACGGCCTGACTCTGGTTGTTTTTGAAAATACGTGCCTTGATCATGTAATAACCATTGTATATACATTAAGTATATACATTTTATCAGAATATTCGACCTGATTCAGGTTGACCATTAATACATTGTCATTTTGTCGCACCGAAGCCTGCAGGAATAGAGAAAGAGTATGGTTGTTATGTAGGAAAACAGTGACTCTCCAGTTCACTGCTATTGTCTGAAACGAGTCGATTCAATATACTGGCCGCCCGTTTCGGAGCCGACATAGCTCAGCTGGTAGAGCAACGCATTCGTAATGCGTAGGTCGGGTGTTCGAGTCACCCTGTCGGCACCATAATTTCAATTCGTCACACTCTATTTAATTGACATAACCAATGTCTAGCAGTTGTTTATGTCAGTCCGACCCCAGTGAGTGACCGCCTTCAGTGAATCTTTTGAAGTTCGGATGGGCTAGAATCTGGCAAGTGAGCGAACGGGAATTGTCCAGATACGATGGCCGATGATCAAAAGCAGAGAGGACTGATTGCAGAGCTGAGGCGACGTAATGTCTTCAAAGTAGCCGTTGCATACCTTCTTATGAGTTGGGTATTGCTGCAGATCGCCGATGTGCTTTTTCCTGCGCTAACTTTACCCGACTGGACCATCCGCCTTGTTGCCGGCCTTCTGATTCTCGGATTTCCGCCGGTCCTGTTTTTTGCCTGGGCATTCGAAATTACTCCGGAAGGGCTCAAACGTGATACCGGCGCACCTCGGGCATCGGCGTCAGCTACCCGAAAAAAGCTGAACTTCGCGGTCATTGCGCTCCTTTTGCTTGCGATCGTCGTTTTTGCCCTTACGAACCAAATGCGGCCTCAAGAAGTCCCGGATCCGATGGCCAGGCCCTCCCCGGACGTCGCCCCGGTTGAAAAATCAATTGCCGTTTTGCCTTTCCTGAACATGAGCGACGATCCCGCCAACGAACATTTCTCAGACGGCATGTCAGAGGAACTACTGAACCTGCTCGCAAAGATTCCGGATCTTAAGGTGATCGGCCGCGGTTCTTCATTTCAATTCAAGGGCAAGAACAAGGACCTCCGGGACGTGGGACAGCAACTCGGTGTAGCCAACATCCTGGACGGCAGCGTGCGCAAGTCGGGAGATATGGTTCGGGTAACGGCGCAGCTCATCAGCGCCAGTGACGGCAGTTCCATCTGGTCGGAGAGCTTCAATCGCAGCCTGGACGATATCTTTGCCGTCCAGGACGAAATTGCGCACTCGGTGGTGGATGCACTGAAAATCACACTTCTTAACGGCGTGGTCGCAGAACGAACCCCGCCGAACAGCAGCGAGGCTTACGACCTGTATCTAAGGGGGAACTATCTGTCCAGCCAACTGGGTGAATCGCGACTTGATCAGGCCAGGGAATACTACAATCAGGCGGTCACGCTGGACCCGGAACTGGCGCCGGCATGGCTGGGTCTGGGTGCAGTGACGATCAACGAAATCCTGAGCGATGTCCGATCACGGGAGGAAGGCTTGCCTGATGCAATGGCAATGCTCGAAAGGGCGCTCGAACTCGATCCGAACCTTTCCGACGCTTATTACATGGTAGGTTTCATCAACATGGCCTTCAATTGGGATTTTTCCGCCGCCGAAACTGCATTTCGACGCGCCCTGGAGATTGAACCCAATTCGGCACCCGCACTGAGTGGTATGGGACTGTTGATGATTGCGCTGAACCGCCCTGAGGAAGCTATTGAATATCAGCAGCGCAGCCTTGAGATCGATCCATTGAGGCCGACCTCCCATCACAACCTTGGCTATGTTGCATACCACGGACACCAGTTTATGTTGTCAGAAGAAAGCTTTCGTACCGCGCTTGAACTCTCTGGTGATTACCCGCGGGGGCACTATTACATCGGTGTGGCACTATTCGCGCAGGGCCGTGCGGATGAGGCCTGCGCAGAATTCGGGGTGGACTCATCACAGGTGTATCGGCTGGCAGGCCTGGCACTGTGCAACACTGTCAATGGAATGGCTGAGCAGGCAGATGCGGCGCTGGCCGAACTCATGGATCAACATGCTGACGAGGCGGCATTCCTGGTCGCAGAAGCCCTGGCCAAGCGGGATCGCAACGATGAGGCTTTCGAGTGGCTGCAGCGATCGGTAACTCAACGCGAGCCCAATGCAATTCTGATTCACAGTTCGCCATTTCTGACCGTTCTACAATCCGACCCGCGATATCACCGGCTGTACAAGGCGATAGGATTTTGAGCTCTTGCCAAAAACGGTTTAAAAAAGTGCATAGTCGCTGTTTTGCAGGCAACCGTCACCCTGGTGCTGGGCCTGTCACAAATATTGCGCCGGATGATTCATTCCACGACCAGCCAGAAAAATCGCCATGCGGGTAGTTCATTGACCAGCAGCGTGTTGATCAGCCTCCTCCGGAAGGACCCGGGTTGCCTGATAAATCCATCAGATTTTTCTCAGAACGAGATTGGCGAGCGCCTGCCGATGAGGGGCTCCAGCGTGCACGCCACCTCCAGTCCGGCAGGGAAATTCAATTTGCATGGGTGTCCACGACTTTGGCATCCACAACTTTGGCAGATATGGACTGGCCAAAAGCGTCCTGCGCCTAGGCGTGAGCCTGAGTCCGATGAACCTGTGGACTGACACCCCGCACCCGTTTGAACGCGGCGCTGAATGAAAATGGCGATGAGTAGCGGATAGGAAGTATAAAGCACATTTTTTGGCATATTGGAGAGTACACCGGCCCGAACTTGTCCATTCACAACCCTGTCACTAACCCGATTTGCGTCATCCTGCTGTCACTTGTCGTGCATTCCTGGTTCGCTTTTCATCCCTGAAATCGGTCCACGCAACTCACAGGCCAAGCGCGACCCTTGGGTTTGGCATCCCAATCCTTAAAGCTGTCTTGAGCTGACAACCGCCTCGTCAGTCGGGACGCGCGCGGCGGGCGCGGTGGAAGCGCGCATTGGTACCGCCAAACCGGTACGCCCCATCCAGGAACAGCATATGCAGGTGTGGGTTCAGGTTGAGCGCAGGGCCGACCCAACTATGCTCCGCGCGCCGCAGCTTTGAAACCTTTTGTCCCTGAACTTGACCCGGTGCGATCAAGGTAAATCTCCACGCCATGTCAGGAGATTTACCTTGATGCAATTACCGGATTAAGGTCGTCTCTTTGTCAGGAGAGTGTTACTCAATCACCAAGCAGATGTTCCAGTGCCCGGGCCATAACCTCATTGCGTTCGGCAGCTGTCTGGATGCCCTCGAAGCCGAAGCCGAACAACAGCGTGTCTTCGGTCGCAATGATGCTGGAGACCTCGAACAGGGTGCCGACTCGCTGCCAGTCATTGAGGTTGGGGGCACTGCCCGCCGGTGCACCGGGTACAGTGAATGGACCCAATCCGTCTTCGAATGAGGTCTCAATGGCGCCACTGCCGTCGATGGTCATCTCGACGTCATCGAGGAAGACCCCGAAATCGCCGGTGGAAATGTCAGTGACATACGAGATCGCGACCTCGATCTCGGAGCCTGCCCAGGCCGACAGATCGATAGACCAGCTTTCGATACCTGATGATGCGCCGGTGGCGGCGTGCCAGTCGCCTGTCGTGCCAAAGGGGTTGCAGGCATCGTCCATGTATCGGGCCAGAAACGGATGCAACTCGTCGACCCAACCTGAGGGACAGGATAGTCCGGTACCCTGAGCTGTGTTGCCGTTGAGGTCGGGCAGCGTCGTCCAGTCGTCCATGCCCATAGTGTGGACTTCGACGATCATATAATCCCAGTCGGTCTCTATGGCATAGGATGTTAAGAACTCCAGCGAAGCACTCGTTGCGCTGCTCAGGTCAATGGTAGTGGCCAGCCGTTTATAAGACACATCATCATGTCCCGAACTCATCTGCCAGTCACCGCTGACCGGTTCGTACGGGAGGCCTGCGGGAGCGCCCCATGCCGCCAGTCTATCGGAGGCGAACTGGGGATACTCCATTTCCGGCAACACGCTTGAGGTCAGGAGAAACGAAGCGGTGCCTGTGCCTGTCGTGTTGGTGCCGTTTGAGCTGCCCTGGTTGTTGGCTGAGTCGCCGCCATCGAGCCCGAAGCTGTAACCTTCGAAGGCACCGGACAAACCGGTGATGTCAAGGGCGTTACCGTCATCGGCAAGACCGCCACGGCGGTTGCGTGTATAGGCGCCAAACCAATACTGATAGACGTCATTGCTCAGGGTCAGGCAGTCGCCTGAACTGCATGGTATTGCCGGGTCGCTGTTCTCGCCGTAGTCCAACGGGAAGAACTCCTCAAAACCATGGTTTTTGCCCGTGGCCAGGATTTTGCCGCCCTCGTTGAGGTAATCGCGCATCGTCATGTTCACTTCATGCGCCAGCAGGGTCGTGTTCAATCCGCCCTGGTAATCAGTAACGAGTTTATCGCCGGTAAACCAGATGACCAGGTCGTAGTGGCTGAGAACACCCATGTGGTGAGGCACGTCGGTGTTGCCGATATGAAAGATATCGTAGCTGACACCGTTGGCGTCCAGTGCGTCGGTGTAGTAACTGGTATAAAAATCAGGGTCCGCGTTACCGCCCAGCGCGGTTCCCGGACTGGTGTCGGAAACGATCAGCACGTCGGCGCCCGAAGTGGTGATGACGTCGTAAGTGAAGTGCGCCGATTCAATGCGCTGGGCCGACATTGGACCGCCGCCCGACGGCACATCGATCGCGGTGAACCAGACTTCAACCGAATCCCCTGTCGTGGCGCCTTCAACGGTAGCCCGATACTCGGCGTACCAGATGTTGCCTTCGTCACCGTAGGTTTCGCCGCCGGTCCATTCGGTGGCGGCGGTCACGACCATGGCGCCACCGTTGATTCGATAGTGCATTCGAAGTTGCTTCGCACTGCGGCGAGCCCAAACAGCAACCTCCTGCTCAGCGCCCCAGCTTTCGGGGAATGTATTGACCTGGAAGCCGGGTGCGGGGGTGCCAACGGGCGATACCGGGTGGGCCGGGTCGGCAGCCGACTCGGCCATTGCCAGGGCGTAATCGATGTTTAGTTCGAACTCGTACTGTACCAGCGCTTCGGAATCGGGAAACTCGAAAGATGAACGCCCTTCATCCTGGCAATAGGTGGGGCCGAACTCATCGTCGCTGAAATACTGAGAGGCCGTGAAGCAGCTGGCGAGTTCAGGGGTGTAGGCCATGATCTGGTGGACGCCACCCGCGTGGTCGGTAGTCTCGCCGTTGGTGATGTAGAGCTCTGCCGACAGGTCGGGGTCATAGCCATCAATTGCAGGCATAAAATCGTCACCCGCCAAAGCGATATTGACCAGGTCGTCAGGCGTTGGCGTATCCACTTGCCAGCCGGTCCCGTACAGGATCAGCTCACCGGTTGAGTGGTAGTTGACCATGAACGAAAAGTCGATCCTGCCCATCAGGCTGTCCATGGCCTGGGTCTCTGGTTCGGATTGCGGCGCAGGACCCCGATAGGTTTGACTGGTCGGGTTGTCGGATGATCCCTCGTTGTCGTAACCCCAGTTGGTAGAGAAGTTGCGGTTGAGGTCGACGCCATCGATTGGGGTGATCTCATGATTGCCGTCATTGTCGGCCAGGTTCTTACGCCACAAGCGATTACCGTCGGTAAAGGTCCAGTCGTATCCGTCGGGGTTTGCAACGATGACGAACCAAAGCTCGGTGGAGTCAACGATCCCGGTCACCCGATCGTCGATTCCGTAGTTTTCCAGGTAATAACGCATCAGGCGCCGGTTGACCTCGGGTGCGATCCACTCCCGGGCATGCTGAGCGGAGATGTAGAGCACCGCCGGGCGGGATCCTTCACGCTTGGTATCGGCTTTCTCAGTCACGCGCATCGCATAGATGTCCTGACCGTCGACGGACTGACCGATTGTGATCAACTGGGTCAAGTCATCATACTGATCGGCAAGGGACAGCATCTCGTCGCGCAGTCCACCGGCCTCGCTCCACGATCGCCACACATTCAGGCCGTTTGCGGCTTCTGCGGAAGCAGCCTCAGCCGTAGTCTGACCGCTGCGGTTCCGTTTAAGTGACATGTCGAGGTCGTACGCTCGGCTAGCCTTCCTGGCTTCGCCCGGTGACATGACCACCTCGATGATCAGGGACCCGCCTTCGGTGGCTTCGGAATGAGTAATGTCATGGCCTGCGGCGCGCATGGCCTCAGCCACATCATTAGTGGTTTCGATCGTGTAGAGGTCAAGTCGACCCTGGCCAGCGTTTGCTGCTTCAGTGAGTGGATCAGCTGCGATCGATGGGGTGACGACAAGCATCGCAGTGGCTGCGGAAACGGCGAATAGGTGCTTTAACATGGTTGAGTCACTCCGAGTTGAGATAAGGGTCGGCTGGACTACCTGCAGGATTTGTTCGACATCAAGCAGGATAATCTAACTCTAGGTCACAATTTGCTTAAAATCCATCCTGCGTCAAAGAGGATTTAAACAAATAAGGCTCTGATTCCTTTCCCATAGTGGGTGCCGAGCCGATCCATTGTCGAGAATTGCGCGATCACCAGCGGTGAGACTGTTCTGGTTGTCAGCGACCGGCGTGCCGGCGCTGGTTGTCATGCGTAGGTCAGGTGCTCGAGTCACCCTGTCAGCACCAAAATCTCCCTCAATATTCTCTACTCGTTACTCCGCTTTTATCTCGTACCCAAGACTTCCTGATAGTGACTTCCTGCGCGCACATGAAGAACCGCCCGGGATGCGCCGGGCGGTATTCTTCTTTCTGATTACACGATTGACGAGAAAGCAGGAATTCAGTTTGGCATAAGAACTCCAGTGACCTTCACCCTGGCCGAGCCTGATCCATTCTCTGTTGAGCGGTTGCATGTCACGATGTAGTCGCCTTCATCCACGATGATCCCGGGGGAGACGTTTCCGAACCCGATCAACATGCCGTTTGCCGGGCTTTCAACCCAGTGAACCGGAGCGGGCAGGAAGGCGAGTTCCGGGCCGCCGCCCGAACGCCCGAGTACACAATGCCCGGTTGCATCCACACCCGCAGCAATAAGGTAGTTGGCATTTTTCAATACAAGATGCATCCCTTGCGGGACACCTTCATCCCCGACAGTTTGCAAATTGGTCGAACTGTTACCGTCGTTCCATTGCAGTACGAAATCCACCTGGTAGGGTATCGGTGTCTTTCTATCGATGTTGCCCGCATACACAGATTCGATTGCAACAAATAGCAGCATACCGGCGATACAGATTTTCATGATGGTCGTCATTTTTCATCTCCACGAATATTTGAATGGTTTTGGTGCTGTGAAGCTCCAGTGGTCCATCTCGTGGCCTGGTTTTGTGAAACCCGGCCGGGAAACGTTCCTGACTGACTAAGCGAAAAATGAGCGGAAAAACGACAGGCCGTTACTGATGGGTTGCGGAGTGCTTAGATGATTTGACCAGGAAATCACGGAAGCTGATCCTGAAATCCATTTCAAAATGACAGGAATTTACTCACACGCAATCGACTGGTAACTTGGTTTAATTCACTTCCGCAAATTAGTGGTCCTTTTCAGCCCCGTGCTGCGACGTCATGCCAGTGTTTGATGAAGTCAGTGACACAATGCACCCTTTAGGCTGTGTTTCATCATTCAGGGCGCGAAAAATGGTATCGTCCCCTTAATAATTTCAAATTCAATGGGATCGTGTCCAGCCTCTTCTCAGAACTGAAGCGTCGGAATGTTGTTCGCGTGTCGGTGGCCTATGCCATTGTCGCCTGGTTGATCGTGCAGGTCGCGGATATCATGCAGCCCGCCTTACTGTTGCCAGACTGGTTCACCCGCGTGGTGACCATTCTTGTCATGCTGGGCTTTCCGCTTGCAGTGTTTTTTTCCTGGGCTTACGAATTGACACCGGAGGGCATCAAGACGACCGCCGAGGTCGACGCTGAGGAGTCCGTCACGCCGCAAACCGGCCGCAAACTCGATCGAATAATTATCGGGATGCTTGTCCTTGTGGTCGGTGTTCTCCTGGCAGACCGGTTTTTGTTGTCGCCCGAACCGGTTAGTCCAGCGGCCACGGCAGAAGTAGCGGTTGAGCCTGGTGTGACCTCAATCGCTGTGATGCCCTTTGTCAACATGTCCTCCGAAGCGGAACAGGATTATTTCTCCGATGGCATCTCGGAAGAAATACTGAACGTACTGGCGGGCGTTGAAGGCCTTCAAGTCACTTCGCGCTCATCTTCGTTTGCACTCAGGGATGACAACCTGGATATTCCCACCATTGCCGAAAAGCTGGGGGTCAATCACGTGTTGGAGGGCAGTGTGCGCAAGGCTGGAAACCGGGTTCGCGTGACAGCCCAGTTGATCCAGGTCGATCAGGACGCCCATCTTTGGTCCGACACCTATGACCGTGATCTGAACGATATTTTTGCGATCCAGGATGAGATTTCCGGCGCGATTGTCGATGCACTTAAAGAAGAGCTCGGATTATCACAGGGAATCGATGTGATTGATTCGCGCCTGCACACCAACCCGGATGCTTACGCTGCCTACCTTCGTGGCAATCATCTTCTGAATCAGCGGACCCGGAGGGCGTTGGAAACGGCAGTCACTGAATATCGGAGTGCGCTCGTTCTCGATCCCGAATTCGCCCGTGCCCATGCTCAGTTGGCCATAAACCTGCTTCTTTTGCGTGAGGAGCAG
>DATFLY010000173.1:0-2945 GCA_035267185.1 Lysobacterales bacterium
ATCAACAAATGTTGGAACGGCCGTTGATTCAGCCGTTAAGAGTGATTCGCAGTTCCCTGGGCAGGGCAAATTCCATGGTCTCGGCGATGCCATCAATTTCCCTGACTTCACCTGAGCCACTGGCCTTGAGTGACTCCACCACGCCCTGAACCAGGCTTTCGGGAGCAGATGCGCCTGCCGTGACGCCTACCACTTTGACTCCATCCAGCCATTCCTGACGGATATCCTGGGCGCCATCAATCAGGTAAGCAGGAATGTTTCTCTTTTCCGAGAGCTCTCTTAATCGATTCGAATTAGAACTGTTTATCGAGCCCACGATCAATACCAGGTCAGCGCCGTCGGTCAGATCTTTGACTGCATCCTGTCGGTTTTGAGTGGCATAACAGATGTCATCGTGTCTGGGCCCTTCGATTGCGGGAAATCGCTTCCGCAGGGCTTCAATGACAATACGGCAATCGTCAACTGACAATGTCGTCTGCGAAACATACGCAATTTCGTTCGGATACCGAACCTCGAGCGTTTCGACATCCTCAGGATCTTCAACCAGGTACATCTGGTTATCGCGGGGTGGATTATCGAGCCATTGCCCCAGGGTGCCCTCGACTTCAGGATGACCATCATGACCAATCAGAACGACATCCTTTCCCTGCTTGCAGTACCTCGTGACCTCCATGTGCACCTTGGTCACCAGGGGACACGTGGCATCAAATACTTTTAGTCCGCGATCCTTGCCTTCAGCCCGCACCTGCTGCGAAACACCATGGGCACTGAAAATCACGATTGAATCGTCCGGGACTTCTTCAAGCTCATCGACAAAAACTGCCCCGGCATTGGCCAGGCGATCCACGACAAAACGGTTGTGAACCACCTCGTGGCGAACATAGATCGGCGCGCCAAACATCTTCAGTGCACGCTCGACGATTTCAATCGCACGATCGACGCCAGCACAAAAACCGCGCGGATTTGCCAGCAAAATATCCATCAGTCTCCAGTCTTTTCCTTGCGAGCCTTCACTTGCAACACCAGGGCATCAAACAAGAGAAGGATAACACCGCAGGTAATGGCAGCATCTGCCACGTTGAACGCCGGAAAGTGCCAGCCTGCGTAGTGCACGTCGACAAAATCCACAACGTAACCATACTTTATCCGCCCAGCCAGGTTACCAAGCGCACCGCCCAGCACCAGGCTTAACGCCAGTGCAACCAACCACTCGGTCCGCGACAGGCGCAACAGCCAGACCACCAGAAACAGGCTGACTGCGGCCGGAAGAATGGTAAACAACCAGCGTTGCCAGCCCCCGGCATCACTCAACATGCTGAATGCAGCGCCATAGTTATGAGCCAGCGTCATGTTCAGCCACGAAAATATCTCTACTGGCCGATAAAGCGTCAACGCATCGCTGACCATGTGCTTGGTGACCCAGTCAAAATAGACTATGAGCCCTGTCACACCCAGCCAGACCCAGGGATAAGGCGGCCACATGGCACGTTTCAATGCTGATTCCTGGTTGGCTTGATGGTTCATTTCAGGGTGAAGATCTCTCAGGCCCGCTTCCGGGTTTCACCGGGACCATCAACATTTTCGATGCACCGGCCACAGATTTCAGGGTGCGATGGATCAGAACCGACATCTTCGCGGTAATGCCAGCAGCGTACGCATTTTTCATACGCACTGGCCCTGACCTCCAGCGCAATAGTGCCGCTATCAAGTTCGATCGTGTTGGCATCTTGTGGCGCATTTGCCAGGGAATCTGTCATTGCCTCTGAAGTGATCAATACAAATCTCAGCTCATTTCCAAGCCATTGAAGGTCATCAAGAATGCTGCCTTCAGCCCAGACAGTCACTTCGGCCGCCAGGGAAGATCCCACGTCACCCGCTTTTCTCAAAGCCTCGATCTCGCGACTGACAGCCTGGCGCACGGACATGATGCGCTGCCAGCGCTCACGATTTTGTACCGCATCATTCATCTCGAACAGACCCTGGTACCAGGTCTGCAACATCACACTGTCTTCAACCTTTCCACTGTTACCGGGTACCAGCTTCCAGATTTCCTCAGCGGTAAAACTCAGGATTGGTGCAATCCAGCGGACCATGGCCTGGAGAATATGAAACATTGCAGTCTGGGCCGACAATCGTGCCTGGCTGTCACGCCCGGTTGTGTAAAGCCGGTCCTTGATGACATCCAGGTAGAAAGCGCCCATATCCAGTGAGCAGAAATGCTGCACTTTTTGATAGACCGTGATGTATTGGTAATTGTCGTAGGCTGTTTCGATATCAGCCTGCAGGCCATAAGCCAGGTCGACAGCCCAGCGATCAAGAGGCAGCATCTCATCAGGCGAAATGACCGATTCAGGACTGAAACCATCCAGGTTGCCCAGCAGGAACCTGGTGGTATTGCGGATTCTTCGATAAGCATCAGCCACACGGCGCAGGATCTCGTCTGATACCGTCATCTCGCCCCGATAATCGGCTGCGGCAACCCAGAGTCTCATCACATCCGCGCCCAGCGTGTTCATGATGGTCTTGGGCTCAATGATATTGCCCACAGACTTCGACATCTTTCGGCCTTCGGCGTCTACCACGAAACCATGCGTCAGCACTTCCCGATAGGGCGCCACGCCATGCATGGCCACCGAAGTCAGCAAGGCCGAGTGGAACCAGCCCCGATGCTGATCCGAACCTTCCAGGTACATTTCAGCAGGACGGCGCAATTCATCACGATCATCCAGGACGCAGGCATGCGAAACGCCCGAATCAAACCAGACATCCAGGATGTCGGTGACCCGATCATACTGGTCCGGATCAACCCCAAGCTTTTCAAACACGTTATCGGCATACCATGCATCGATGCCTTCCGCTTCCACCAGGTCTGCCGCCTGAAGCATCAGGTCCGGGCTCTCGGGATGAAGATCGCCATTGCAATCGATGAACAGGGTGATTGGCAC
>DATFLY010000174.1:0-2960 GCA_035267185.1 Lysobacterales bacterium
TCCCAGACCAGTGCCTGGTTTGGCCAGATCATCAATCGGTCTGATGATGGCGGTAAGACCTGGTTTCAGCCCGGCTCACCCGATGGGATTGAGCCGGATCAGATGGGCATGCCGCAGGGTGAGAGCAACAAGTTCGTCTACGACACCTCGGAAGAAACAGGCAAACCACTGACCACGCATCAGTGGTATGACGGAACGCCGCACCCCTGGGAGTTCGCGCGGGTCTGGCATCTTGAGCCTGCCCTGGATGATCCCGACACCGTATATGCAGGTGTAGAAGATGCAGGGCTTTTCAAATCAACCGATGGTGGCGCAAGCTGGCAGGAGCTGGCCGGCCTGCGAGGCCATGAGTCCGGAGCCGGCTGGGCACCGGGTGCGGGCGGTTTGTGTTTGCACACCATTGTGCTGGACCCCACCAATCCAGATCGAATCTACACTGCCATATCGGCTGCCGGCACATTCCGCAGTGATGATGCGGGCAAAACCTGGAAGCCCATCAACCAGGGGCTGGTTTCAGAGTATATTCCCGACCCGACCGCAGAAGTCGGACACTGCGTTCACAGAATCGCGATTCATCCCAAAAACCCGAATGTATTATTTATGCAAAAACACTGGGACGTGATGCGCAGCGATGATGGTGGTGAAAACTGGCACGAGATCTCCGGAAACCTGCCCAGTGATTTCGGCTTTCCGATCGCATGTCATGCTCATGACCCCGAAACAATCTACGTAGTACCAATTGAAAGTGACTCCCTTCATTATCCGCCTGAAGGAAAATTGCGTGTATATCGAAGTCGTTCTGGTGGGAACCAATGGGAAGCCTTAACAAATGGTTTGCCCCAGGAGCATTGCTATGTGAATATTCTTCGCGATGCCATGGCGGTCGATGAGCATGAGACTTGCGGAATATACTTCGGCACCACCGGTGGGCAGGTTTATGTGTCTGCCGATGAAGGCGACAACTGGGCACCGATAGTGCGCAACTTGCCGCCAGTGTTATCAGTCGAGGTTCAGGCGCTTGACTGAGTCAATGAAGGTTAGGGTAGTGCTGCCTCATCACCTGAAAAACCTGGCGCGAGTGGATGGCGAGGTTGCGCTATCAGTTGAGGGTCCGGTATCAGTGCAGACCATACTTGATGCCCTGGAAAACGCCTATCCGATGCTCAAGGGCACGGTTCGTGAACACGGCACTCACAAGCGGCGTCCCAGGGTTCGTTTTTACGTGTGCCAGGAAGACATTTCTCATGCGCCACCCGATACGCCCCTGCCTGAGGCGATCACATCAGGCAATGAACCGCTCATAATCATCGGGGCCATTTCGGGTGGGTAGCGGTTTTGTCCGCGCAGGAGTTTGAGGCAGGTCTATGAGTTGGGAAGCAGCAAGCGCCATCGCCGAATGGATCGGGGTGATCCTGATCATCGTATCCCTGGTCTATGTCGCGCTACAAATTCGGCAAAACACCGAAACCATCAGTGCTGCCACTGAGCTTGAAACCGGACGTATGTGGTCTGAGTTTCACTCGCGGGTGGCTTCCAGTCCGGACCTTGCAGACATATGGGATAAAGGACTAACAGATCCGGATACCCTGTCTGCTGCAGAGAAGCGGCGATTTATCTGGTTCGTTGCCGAATATTGTTTCGTGGTCGAAAACCTTTACCGCCAGCGCAATCTGGGATTTCTCAGCCACGAAACCTGGACGCAACACGAATCGACGATTGCTGGCCTCCTGCTTCACCCCATGCTGGATCGTTGGTGGGAAAGCGGTGTTTCGCCGTATTCAGCCGAGTTCAAGCGAGTCGTTGATCAACGCCGGCGTGAGTTACCGGACGATGCGACCTGGCAGTACACACCCATTGCCGATCTGTAGTCTCTTCAATTCTTCAATTATCCCGACACCAGGGTGCCGATTTCCATTCGCACAATGAACTGACTCACCTCGAGATTTTTGATGGCCAGGATTGGCAGGGTTTTTTGCATGCCTTCTTCGGGGGTCACAAGACCCGTCATACAGATGGCGATGAATACAAGTTGGTACATACGGTAAGGGTGCATCAACAGTGCTTTCATCTGCTTGTAACAATACCTTCCTTATTCCGTAACAAAGCAGCCATAAATTGGGGTGCTCCTGAGTTCACACGCGATTAAACAACTGGAGTCCACCAATGCTCGTGAAGAAAATTCTGACTGCAACCATCATTGCCTCCCTTAGCGGTACTGCACTGGCAAACACCGTTAATGTAACCAGTTCGGCCGATGGCGGCCCTGGAACCTACCGTGCTGCAATCGCAGCTGCCAATGCTGATTCCGACATAGACACCATCGAATTTAATTCCGGCCTGAACATTGTGCTTCTGACCGAAATTGAGGCATATACAGGTTCGCAGGACCTGATGCTGATTGGTAACGGCAGCAACCTGGTTGGCGGTTGTGCTGATGCACCCACCTGGGACGGTGGGCTGTTTACTTCATACTCTGCAGCCGACATTGCCATTTACGGACTGAATTTTGAAGAAAGCTGCAACAACGGTGTCGGCGTCTTTCTTCCGGAGGATGCGCGTGGAAACGTTAAGGTTTCACTTTATGATGTCAGCATCACCGGTGCACGATTCCACGGCCTGTTTGTTGACGGCCAGGATTCAACCGGTTCCTACAACACGGATGACATTCCACATCCGGATTGCACGGACCCACATCCGTATGATTCACGCGCAAGCATCATGCTGACCGTTGATTACAGCCACATCGATGGAAACGGAACGACAGGTGCTGACTGGCTGTTTGAAATTGATGAGGCTGAGGGTTGCGACGATGATGTTCCGGTTGCCCTGACCGGCTGTCCTGCTGATTTTGATGGCATTCGCGTGGATGATGGTGACCGTGGCAGCATCATTGCCCGTGTCCGGCATTCAACGGCCAATGGAAACCTTGCAGACGGCATCGAGTACGACGAACGCGGCCC
>DATFLY010000175.1:0-22134 GCA_035267185.1 Lysobacterales bacterium
CATGACCCTCCAGCTTTACAAACTCCGGATCGTCATCCACCGGCGCCCTCAGGTCCAGCTGGCGACGGGTCTCCTTATCTCCGCTGACCTCCACACTCGCACTATCCTTTACCCATTCGTAGCCAGCCAGAACTGCGCTTAGTGTGTACTCGCCCTCGGGAATATCCGATATCGTGTAACTCCCATCATCACCGGTTTCCATGGTGGGCAGCGTAATGCCGAGCTCGCGCAAACGGATATAGCCAGCCTGACCAATGGGTGAAAGGCTCACCCTTACTCCCGGGATCGGCTCGCCCGTTTCAAGGTTCAACGCAACCCCCGCCAGACTTCCGAAAGGAATCGCGCCGGAATCAGGAGTGATGCGCACAGTCTTAGTAGTCACCTGGTCGGCGCGAATAATCACATTGGTTCGAGCGTCCGTGAATCCTGGTTTACTGACCCGCAGAATGTACCGGCCATTGGAAATATCCTCGATTTCGAAGCGTCCATCCGTCCGTGTTCGCGCATCGAGGCCCTGACCACTGTCGGAGTCCTGTGGATGCAAAGTCACAACCGCATCGACAACCGGTTCGCGGCCTGGCGTCAACTGCACCACACCCGAGAGCGACCCGAATCCGTCTGCTTCCGGCTCACTGGGCCTGAATGATCGCAATTCCATGACATGGGTGACGGATCCCCCAGCCTGGATGGTGATGAGTTGATCCTTACCGAAGAAAAAGTAGTCCTTTTTTAAGGCGTTGAGGGTGTATTCGCCAGGCGGCAGCTCATTGAAAGAAAACCGGCCTTCGTCATCGCTGATTACAGGTTTCATGGCGGGTGAGACGGGCGGCAATGCGGGAGACCGGCCTTTGGGGCTGATCATCACCTTGACACCACCCACTGCTTTTCCGCTGCCTTCGTCGTAGATGGTCCCTTCCAGGCTTCCGGTCACATCGGCCTGCGCCAGAACCACCAACCCGGCCAGAAGCCAACCCAGTGCCAATCGAAACTGAGTCTGTCTGCTGCAACACACTTGAATCAGTCGATGCGACGGTATTTGTCGTTCATGAACTCAAGGTAGAAGAACCCAAAGCGATCGTACCAGTCCTCCAGGCCGTATTCATACTCGCAGGCGTCCATCTTCAACAGCGCATTCTCAAGGTTGCCAATGAATTCCATATGCTTCTTGTCGTATGTTTTCCCTAACTGTTTCACAGATTGCTGGATTTCGTTACGAGCATCCTGCCATGCGAGTCCTGACACAGCGTGTAACCCGGATACATTGTCGCCAAAGGCAATCGCGTCGTTGGTGAAATCTTTCGTGCATTTGTAAACCACACGCAACTGCTCAAGAACCCCGCGCACGTGGTTGAAGCTGTTATGGGCATCCTGATAGCAAGCTAAACAGCCCTCTTCGCCCTCACAAAACGTGGGCAACCGCGGAGCTCCGGGCGGGTTGGAAATGTTGCTGCAACTGCTAAGATTGCTCCAGGACTCGGCGAGCTTGCGCATCGATTGTAACGCCTTGTAGCGACTGTTGACCTTGGCCAGCTCTCCCTGAACCCGCTTGTCAAACGCTGAGATGTCCTTGTACGGCGTATCAGTTCGATTTCCCGGGTTTTGCCGCCGGTATGCTTCAGCCTCATAATCGTCCAACTGACGCACGGCACCCGGAGGGGGTGGCCGGTAATACTGATCGGCCGAACCTCCGTAATAAATATTTTCTGCCCTGATCGATTGCATCGGGACAGCGACCAGCCCCATAACAAGCATGACGACAGCACCCTTATTACGTTTCAGAATCAGTAATAAAAGCGCCACGATGACCACCAGCAGGGTGACAATAATCATAAGCAGAAAATAGCTGCCTTCTTCACCTGCCTCTGTTTTCCCGGCAGTTCCGCTTGTTGCCAATCGCTCCGCGTCAGATTTGCTGGCTTCAAACGTGGGAGACGGCATAATCTCATCGAGGTCCAGTTCAGGACTGGTGTAAACCGCCAGTAACCACGAACTCCCCTTTGAACCGCTGATTCGAAACCCGACGTCGTCAAACGTTTGAAAATCCAGGTAACAACTTTCTCCAGGATTGGCATCACAGGACATCTGAACGTCATTCCAAACGTTCTTGGCGATTTCGAGCCTGACGGGAGGGCCTTCATTCAGGGGCACCAGTGATGCCTGGATTGCGCGCTTTGCGGAGAGATTGTTGACGAACAGCAGTTGCGGAGTATCTCCCATGGTTCCCACTACCCCACCCCACAACCCGCCACTATCAACCGGATCCGGGTTCAACGTCACTTCCAGCACCTCGATTTCTTCATCGAGTGTGTATGGCTGCGCCACCGCCCCGGAGGAAAGCAAGAGTAAAATCGCCAGCTCAATGAGGTATCGAATGATTCTGTTGTTCATTAACTCCTCCGAATTAGAGGTGGGATAGAGAAAGTATAATTCACATTTTTTGAAATTCTGAGATGCACCTGAGGCTTCCTCGCCCATTCAATAAACCGTTCCTGGCCCGGCCTGAGTCGTCCCACCAACGCTTTTCAAACTTCTTCAGCTTCCATTTTTGTCTGTACAGCCAGTGGTGCCATATTTTTTGAATACGAATCGCCAGGCAAATCAAGATTCGAAATCTCGCGGATTAACCATGGATCCTCGCAGCAGGCAATCATCCGCAAATTCCGACCACTCTTCAGTTCTCTGCACTCCTTCCGCCATTGAAGGGATGTACTTTGTCGTTCTCTCACACCAACTTCCTTCCTGAAGCCCGATTTCAGTCAATTGCAACCAATGGATTTGTTTCAATCAGAACCAATTATTCCGAGTTTTCGCAGGGAATCTGTAAGCGAAATCAGAGGCAACCCGAAAGGCAGAGAGAAGTCTGTGAATTCCGCTTCGCGCAGCAACGACGCACCATATGATTCGAGTTTCAGGCAGCCAACACGATCAACGGGATTATCAATTTCCACATAGTGTCGAATTTCCTTGTCGTTCAATTCTCGAAAGTGGAGTTCAGACTTATCTCCGGCCCCGAAGAATACTTCAACATCCCATTGCATACCGATCACACAGGCAGCCGTGTAGATCGTGACTGACCGCCCGCTAAAATCAGACAGGAACGCCCGCGCCCGTGAACTTGTTCCTGGTTTTTCATATATGGATTTCCTAAGCAGTGACTCAGGGACCGAGCCGATGGTTTTCATTCCTGAATCATGGCCTTCCGGACTCAAGCACACTGCTGACTGATAACTACCGATTACCAGGGCCCGGGGGTACTGCTCGAATGCAGAGCGAGCCATGTTTTCGGAAATACGAAGGACATGGTCTTTTGGCTGTTCGCCGGCGAGTCGTGTTTCGTCGACGTCAATGGGTACTTGACGGATCGGATAACCCAGATGTTCCAGGAATCTGGTTTGCCCACAGTAACCAGAGACCAGCACAATTGAAGAATAATCTGGCTTGCTTCTCCTGGAAATTGCCACTCTCCTTCCTAAAGATGCATTTATCGCAGCATTATCGTAAAGCCAAAATCATGCTTGCGAGATCCCCTTTTGCCTCATTGACATGCACTTAATCACCGCAGCAGCCAGTAAGGGATGCACTCGACTGGCTTCGCCAACGATGCCCTTATAGCTATTCAGATTTGAGGCTCTCACGTTCGTTGATCTCAATCTGGATGTCTCCGTCAAATTCTTCGCAAGCAACAATTCCCAGTTGTTCGTTTAGACAATCACAGGTGGGGTTGTCTTTACAGGCGTCTGGAATATTTCGGCATTGGTATTCCTGGGCGTCTTCATTCAAGGCTGTTCCAGGTCCTGAACAATACTGTTCACCACTTAAACACCTTTGATCTAACCCACATCCGAAACAATTTTCAGGAAAGACCTCGATACGAGTCCAGATGCCGTTGCTACAGGAATAGATATTACAAAAACTGCAAGGATCATCGCAGGGACCGCCACAGCTTAACCCTTCCTGGGTACACGGCCGGTTTTCATGAATGGACAGAATTTCACAGTCCGGGTCCAAAATTGGCGAATGTATCTCTGTCCCGGCCGGTGATTCAACTTCGCTCGAGCAACCCGACAGGAGTAAACCGGATATCATTAAAATGAAAAACATTCTTTGCATTGCTTACAAGCATAGTCAACAAATTACAGAATTTCCTAGGTAACCCATAAACGAGTCTGGACAGGCGTTGATCTGAAACATTTGTTGTCCGGGAACCGGGCAATTCCCGGGATTAAGTCAAGACCTGCTGTCTGATTTCCTGATGATTTTAAATTACTCAATTGCAGTCACAGAGCTGTTTCGTATAATCCAACCATTCCTTTCAAGCCACGGGGAAGGACATTTCATCCGCCATGATCAAGACCTGGATTACGATCAAAAACACCTTGTCACTCATTGCTCTGCTGTGTATCGGATTGACATTGGCAGAAGATGTCTTCGCCTGCAGCTGTCCACCTGTCTCGCATTACACGGCAGTATCGGTGCCGTTGGCCACAATAAATGCCGATTATGTATTCCTTGGGCGGGTTACAAATATCGTCCCGTGGGCTGAATCTGCTGACGGATTCATTGAGTTCGAACCCATTCAATGGTGGGTGGCACCTGCTACTGTGCCAACGTCAGTCAAAATTCGACTCAACGGATCATTGTGCGATATCTACTTCGATCGGGGTGAAAACGCTGTCATCTACGCGCATGGATCGGATGAAGAACAAATGTTCGTGTCAAACTCATGTATGTTGATGACCCGAACGGAAAGCATTGAAGAAGAAGTCGCTATTCTCAATGCAATAGACTTTTCCAATCGTGCAAACTGGTCGCAAGATTATTTCGCCTATGGCTGTGGTGGAGGTGTCGCCGTGCGCTATGACCTTAGCGTGGTATATCGCGACGGCCGCATATCTCACAGTCTTTTTTCACCTGTAGATCATTCAGAGGACACCTTCTCTTTCACAGAGCCTGATCCGGTCTTTGCCGAGGAAGTATTCCGAACGCTGGCGCAACTCGACCTGGATTCGATTGACACGCTGAACGAGCCTGCATCTTATACCTGCTACCTGGAGGTATCAGTCGGTTTCGAGATCTTTCGCGCGACCTGGGGTGGGGGCGAGGGAAAATTGCCACATGATTTAGAGGCTCTCGGCAACAGCTTGCGTTCCAGTCATTAAATTGGTTAGCGGGTTGAAAATTCGAGGCTCTTTTCTGGTCAGCTCTAGGTGACAGTGTAATACCAGCTTTGTTAATCGCGCCCCGATATGTCTGGCTGCATCGTCAGAATGGCAAATAACCCAGCCACCAGGCCAGCAGACCCAGGGCAGAGAGGCCGCCGGCAATCAGCCATGGCATCAGGTTCACTCTGCGGCGCACAGCTTCCTCGGTCAATACCTTTTGAGGGCGCAAGCCTGGAGCCTGCAAAAGCCAGCGGCAGGTACCAATGCGAATTTCGTCACCACTGCCAAGACTGGCTGTTCTGATCTCAGCGCCATTGAGAAACAACGCCGCATCATCTGCCAGCGCCCGGATGCTGATGCTGCCCTCGCCCACTTCCAGCTCTGCATGTCGTGGCGCGATCGATTCGCTTTCAACGTGGATATCACACCCGGTGTCGCTACCAATTACGACCTTCTGCTCAAGTGGCCAGGCCTTGTTGGTCACCTGGCCCGCGGTTCCCTTAAGACGATAAACACTCATCAGGCTGTCTCGATCTGGACGATTGCCATCGCAGCAATGCCTTCACCCCGGCCACAAAAACCCAGCTTTTCAGTGGTGGTTGCTTTGACGGAGACTGCTTCCTCACTTACCCCAAGGACAGTAGAAATCGCTTGTCTCATTTCCGGAATATGAGGCGCAATTTTTGGCTTCTCGCAAATGATTGTGATGTCGCAATTTCCCAGTGCCCAGTCATTGGCATGCAGCTGGTCATTCACTTCCGAGAGCAGTTCAAGGCTGTCGGCATCCTTCCATTGCGGGTCGTTCGGAGGGAAATGCACTCCAATGTCACCCAGCGCGGCAGCACCGAGCAAAGCATCGCAAAGCGCATGCAGAGCAACGTCACCGTCGGAATGTGCTTCAATCCCACGTTCATGCTGAATTCGAACGCCACCCAGCATCACATGGTCTCCCGGGCCAAATGCATGAACATCGAATCCCTGCCCTATCCTGGTTGTCATTTGGTCCTCATGACTGATTTGCTGTTCCTGTTCCACGGCTGATAATGCCTTCGGCAATGATCAGGTCCTGTGCGGTGGTGATCTTAATGTTTGATGATGAACCCATAACCAGTTGTGGCCGGGCTCCCTGCATCTCCATCGCTGATGATTCATCGGTTGGTGGCTCCAACCCGTCAAGTGAGGCCTCAAGTGCATCCAAGAGTCGTTGCACCGGAAACATTTGCGGGGTTTGAGCCTGCCACAGATGGTTTCGATCAACAGTTTGCTCGATCAGGTTATCCTGATCTGCCTTTTTTATGGTGTCACTCACGGGTATCGCAAGGATGGCGCCGTCATCACACGCCAGTCCTGCGATAATCAGGTCATCCAACTGACTTTGCCCGATACATGGTCGGGCTGCATCATGGACCAGTGCATAATCGGCAGAATTATCCTGAGCCTGGATGTGGCGCAACCCATTGAGCACCGAGTGTGCCCGGCTTGCCCCACCGGTCACGGTACTTACATCCGGAAATAAAGGCCGGACCAGGGAATCAAAACGCGCATCGTCCTCAGCCAGGATCACGGTCACGTTCCTGATTGACGGATGATGGCTCAGGGCCTCAATGCTGTGAGCCAGCACGGACTGGCCAAGCAAACTGGAATATTGTTTGGGTAATTCAGCACCAAAACGCTCGCTCAGGCCGGCAGCGGGAATCAGTGCGTGAATTGAAACCTTGCTCTTCATGGGCCGACGTGTCCCGGAATCGCTTCTCAGCGATTACGCTTCTGGCTGAGCTGTTCCGCCTGTTCATCATTCTCAGGAGAGGGCACAACAAGATAGAACTCTTCGCCCTCCCTAATCATGCCCAATTCGCTTCGGGCGCGTTCCTCAACGGCATCCAGGCCTTCCCTCAGGTCTTCAACTTCAGCCCTGAGCTGATTGTTGCGCTCACGCAGGCTGGCATTTTCGTCTTCCTGCTGTGCCACGCGCTCGCGCAAGCGCTGAACATCGGTATAGCCACCCTCGCCCAGCCACAATTTCGCCTGCAGAAGGACGATGGCAATCACCAGGATGACAAAAAGGATGCGCATTTTCCGGTCAGTTTTTCCAGTTAGAAATGTGTGAGAAAGCCTGAGCTCCGACATATTGACCACGATTGCCCAGCGCCTGTTCAATTCTGAGCAGCTGGTTGTATTTCGCCACGCGGTCGGAACGACACAATGAGCCGGTCTTGATCTGGGTCGCGCTTGTCGCCACAGCCAGGTCAGCGATGGTGGTGTCTTCCGTTTCACCTGAGCGATGAGAGATCACAGAGCTGTAATTGGCATTTCTCGCCATCTCGATGGCATCGAGCGTTTCGCTGAGGGTGCCGATCTGGTTGAGCTTGATCAGGATCGAGTTGGCGATATTTTCATCAATGCCCCGTTTCAGTATTTCAGTGTTGGTCACAAACAAGTCATCACCAACCAGCTGGCATACATCACCAACCCTTTCTGTCAACGCTGCCCAGCCGGCCCAGTCATCCTCGGCCATGCCATCTTCAACGGTCACAATCGGGTACTGACGCACCCAGTTTTCAAGATAATCAGCAAAGGCTTCATGCCCAAATCGCCTGCCTTCCGATTCCAGGTGGTATTCACCATCCTCGTAAAATTCAGATGCAGCGAGATCAAGCCCCAGGAAAACGTCTTCACCAGCGCTATAGCCCGCCTCACCAATGGCTTCAAGGACCACCTCGACAGCGGCTTCATTGGATGGAAGGTCCGGAGCAAACCCACCCTCATCACCAACGGCCGTTGCCAGCCCCCGACTTGCCAATACGCCCTTCAGGGCATGAAAAATTTCAACCCCGCAACGCAGTGCTTCGGAGAATGAGGGCAGCCCCACCGGCAAGACCATGAATTCCTGCATGTCGACCGAATTGTCCGCATGGGCGCCGCCATTGAGGATGTTCATCATTGGCACCGGTAACTGCAAAGGGCTGTCACCGGCGCCTTCCATGTCCGCAATGTATGACCACAACGGCATGTTCCTGTCTGCTGCCGATGCATGCGCAGCTGCCAGCGAAACGCCCAGCAACGCATTGGCCCCGAGCCTCGCCTTGTTTTTCGTGCCGTCCACTTCAATCAGGCGATGGTCCAGCGATTTCTGGTCACTGGCATCAAAACCAGCAAGATCAGGCGCAATGATCTGGTTGACATTGGCCACTGCCTTGAGCACTCCTTTGCCCAGGTAACGGCTCTTGTCACCGTCACGCAATTCAATGGCCTCGCGCGCGCCGGTTGAGGCACCGGATGGAACCAGGGCTCGTCCAAACGCGCCGCTTTCCAGTGTGATCTCTGCTTCGAGTGTCGGATTGCCGCGCGAGTCCAGGACTTCGCGGGCATGAATTGATTTAATTTGGCTCATAAACCCTTTTGCTTGCTGATTTCATCCAGGGCCTTGAGGGTATCGAGCAACTCTTCCATTTGTCCCAAAGGCCAGGCATTGGGACCATCGCTCAGTGCCTTGTCAGGCTCAGGATGGGTTTCCATAAAAAGACCCGAGACACCAACGGCGATCGCCGCTCGCGCCAGTACGGGGATGAATTCTCTCTGTCCTCCGGATGAACCACCCTGACCTCCCGGAAGCTGAACAGAATGTGTTGCGTCAAAAACGACCGGGCATCCGGTTTCACGCATGACTGCCAGCGAGCGCATATCACTGACGAGGTTGTTGTATCCAAAAGAGGCGCCACGCTCACACACCATGATGTTCTCATTGCCGGCCGCTTTGGCCTTGTCGACAACATTCTGCATCTCCCAGGGGCTGAGGAACTGTCCTTTCTTGATATTGAGAGGCCGACCGGCTTTTGCGGCTTTTGTGATGAAATTGGTCTGACGACACAAAAAGGCGGGGGTCTGTAAAACATCGACAACCTCAGCAACCTCTTCAAAATCGGTGTCTTCATGAACATCAGTCAGAACCGGGACATCGTTTTGTTGTTTAACCTTTGAAAGGATCCGCAGCCCCTCTTCCACCCCGAGACCACGAAAACTGCTGATCGAGGTGCGGTTGGCTTTATCAAATGAAGATTTGTAAATGAAAGGGATATCAAGGCGTGAGCAGATTTCCTTTAATCGACCTGAAGTATCAATGGCGAGTTGTTCGGACTCGATGACACAGGGTCCGGCAATCAGGAAAAATGGTTTATCCGGGCCAACCTCAAATCCGCATAGATTCATAACCGCGCCACCCTGGCCGGTAGCTCACCTTGCTGGCGAACCAGCGCAGCTTCAACGAAACCGGTAAACAGCGGGTGCCCGTCCCGCGGGGTCGAGGTAAATTCAGGATGAAACTGGCAGGCCAGGAACCAGGGATGATCCGGAAGTTCGATCATTTCGACCAGCATTTCATCCATGGAAATTCCAGCCAGGACCATGCCATGCTTTTGCATTTCGTCCCGATAGTGATTGTTGAACTCATAACGATGACGATGACGTTCCGTGATGATCTCATCGCCGTAGAGCTGGTGGGCAAGTGAATCCCTGCGCAGGCGGCATTTCTGTGCGCCGAGCCGCATCGTACCGCCCAGATCGGATTCTTCGTCGCGATGTTCGACCTGGCCTGAGCGATCCAGCCATTCGGTAATCATTCCGATCACCGGGTGCTTACAATCGGGATTGACTTCCGTGCTGCACGCACCCTCAAGGCCGCATACATTACGCGCAAACTCGACAACGGCAGCCTGCAGGCCATAACAAATTCCCAGATACGGAACGCCATTCTCCCGTGCATAGCGGATGGCGTTGACCTTGCCTTCAAAGCCGCGTTCTCCGAATCCACCCGGCACCAGGATGGCATCAGCACCTTCCAGGCTGGAGAGATCGCCATCATCCAACTCTTCAGATTCCACCGTTCTGATATTGACGCGTATCCGTTGCCTCAGACCGCCATGGGTCAGCGCTTCTGTGAGTGATTTGTACGCGTCTGCGTGCTCAACATATTTACCGACCATTGCCACGGTGACCTCGTGGCGCGTGTTCATGCCCCGATCGACGACCTCGTTCCAGTCATCGAGATTGGCAGGCCCAGCCTCCAGCCCGAGTCGCTCGAGTACGATATCGTCAAGCCCTTCAGCGTGGAGCATTGAAGGGATGTTGTAGATCCCCGCATCTCCGGCATCAAGGGCCGTAATCACGGCCTTGGTCGGGACGTTGGTGAACAATGCAATCTTCTCGCGCTCAGATTCATTGAGCTCTTTCTCAGAGCGACAAAGAAGGACATCGGCCTGTATACCAATCGAGCGTAATTCCTTGACTGAATGTTGCGTGGGCTTGGTCTTGATTTCGTCGGCAGCCCGCAGGTAAGGCACCAGGGTGAGGTGCATAAACATTGCATCGCGACCGTATTCGACACCAAGCTGCCTGATCGCTTCAAGAAATGGCAGCGATTCGATGTCACCTACCGTTCCACCGATCTCGATCATGGCCACATCAAACCCCTCGGAAGCTCGCCTGACCCATTCCTTGATCTCGTCAGTTACGTGCGGGATGACCTGAACCGTGGCGCCCAGGTAATCGCCCCTGCGTTCCTTGGCAATCACATTGCTGTAGACCCTGCCGGTGGTGCAATTATTAAGCTGGGTCATACGGGTTCTTACAAAGCGTTCATAGTGACCCAGATCCAGGTCGGTCTCAGCGCCATCACCTGTGACGAATACCTCGCCGTGCTGAAACGGGCTCATCGTGCCGGGGTCGACATTGAGATAAGGATCGAGTTTGACCAGGGTGACCTTGAGGCCCCGGGACTCCAGAATCGAAGCCAAGGCGGCAGCAGACAGGCCTTTTCCAAGCGAGGAAACCACGCCGCCGGTGACGAAAATTAGTGATGCCATTCCAGAACCTTCAGGTTGGGTAAGTTCTGGATGCATATTGTAACGGAAGCGAACCGGACTTGCGCCCCCGACTTTTGTCGAGGGTCTATATAATCCGATACCGAGGTGGGAAGTGAACATGGGAAGGCGTAGCAGGTGAAGAAAAACGGGAATTACAAATTGAGATTTCTCAGGGGCTGTGTTTTTGGCGCTGGTCTTGTGCTCGCCGGACCCTTATCGGCTCTTGTTTTCAGCCCGGCACAGCTTGATGGCACCAATGGCTTTACCGCCAACGGACCGGTTGCGTTTGATTTCACAGGCAGGGCTGTAAGTTCAGCCGGTGACATCAATGGCGATGGCATTGATGATGTCATGGTCGGTGCTTATGGCGCTGCAGATCTGGATAGAGGCGATGTTTACGTGATCTTCGGCCAGGACACCTCCGGACCTGGCTCATTTCCGTCAGGCATTGAACTGACCGATCTGGACGGCACCGACGGCTTTGTGATCAATGGCGTGGATGCCAGTGAACGGGTCGGCACTGCCCTGGCCAGCCTCGGTGACATCAATGCAGATGGTCTTGACGACATCCTGATTGGTGCAAAGGGCAACGCCGAGAGCGACTTCCAATCAGGAGCGGCCTATGTTGTGTATGGCCGAGACACCACGCAGCCTGGCATCTCCTTTCCCGCATCTTTCGATCTGAGCGATTTGGTCACCGGGGGAGGCGCAGATGGTTTTGTCATGTACGGCGCAGCCATCCAGGATGAAGCTGGACAGAGCGTGACAGGCGATTTCGACCTCAATGGCGACGGAATCAATGACCTCGCTGTCGGAGCACCCGGAACGGACGTGAATGGTTCTGCCAGTGGTGAGGTTTATGTCATCTTCGGGCGCGACACCGGCGTCTCGGGCAACTTCCCCCAGACTCAAACACTGCCTGACCTGGCCAGCGGCACGGGCGCAGACGGCTTTGTTATTCGTGGTGGCTCAGCCAATGCCCGGGCCGGAATATCGGTGGCCTCTGTTGGCGACGTGAATGCTGATGGTTTTGGTGACCTGATCATTGGTGCCTATTTTTTAAGTGATGCGGCAAATCCGGGACAGGCTTATGTCATCTTTGGCAGGAACACCTCTGTCTCCGGCAACTTTCCGACTGTTTTTGAATTATCAACACTGGCTGGCGGGGGCGGCGCTGACGGATTTGTACTCAATGGTCTTGAAGCAGATGACACCCTGGGTGAAGAAGTCGGTGCGGCTGGCGATGTTGACGGCGATGGCATTGACGACCTGATTGTTGCCGATCCGCGGGCTGACAATAATGGTAATGGTGCCGGACAGGCCTACGTTGTGTTCGGCAGGGATACGGCCATGGTCGGTAATTTTCCCGGTCAGTTTGAGCTGTCAACACTGGCTACCGGAGCCGGTGCAGATGGCTTTGTGCTCAATGGCCGCAGCACCGGTAGTGCTTCGACCGGCGCAGGCAGGCAGGTTGGCAGTGCAGGTGATTTCAACGGCGACGGCATTACTGACTTTTTCGTTTCAGACGGTGATGCAAACGGCGGTGCTTTTGCAAGCGGTGAGGTGTACATTTTGTTCGGTCGCGACACCAGCATGGCGGGTAACTTCGCCCAGGTGATTGAGCTGGCTGATATTGCACCTGACCCCGGACCTCTGGGGCTTGTCATTCAGGGACAAGACAGTGCTGACCGGATTGGAGACGCAGTATCACTTGCAGGTGATGTTAACGACGATGGCATCCTTGACCTGATCATTGGCGCCGGGGAAGCCGATCCGAACGGTGGCAACTCCGGAGAAGCCTACGTGATTTTTGGGCCGGGTCGGGACAACACACCTCCGACAGTCACGGCACCGCCAACCACCAATGGCTTCGAGGATGTCGAGTATGCCCTGGGTCCTGGCTATGAAATCGCAGATGGAGAAGGCGACGACCAGACGGTCACCATCAGTCTCCAAGATCAACTGGCCAACCTGAACCTCGACCCGGTGGCTGGTGTGACCATCAATGGTAATGGCACACCTGAGCTCACATTTAGTGGCGCCCTGGCAGATATCAATATCGCACTGCCATTGGTGACCATTCTTGGGGCGCAGGACAGCAACGGCGGTGACTTTGTACTTATCGACAGCAACGATGGATTCTTTGTCGATTCGGGCGTTTCGTCTGTCTTTATTCAGCCGGTAAATGATCCCCCGGTCCTGACCATCGGTCCAGACCCAGTGGAAGTCCTCGAAGACGGCGGACAGATCGTCGTCGAAGACTATCTCACCAACATTGGCCCTGGTGATCCTGAGCAGGGTTTTTTCGAAATGACTTTTGATGAGCTTAATGACAACAATGCGTTGTTTGACAGCCAGCCAAGGATTACGGGATTCGAATGGGCCAACGGCACCGCAAACCTTTTCATGGTGCTCAACCCCGAAATCAGCGGCACCGCAACCGTACAGTTGACAGCCACCGACGGTAACGGGACCAGCAATGGCGGCAATAACGAAACCATGGCTGAGTTCGACATCGTCGTGTTACCCGTCAATGATCCGCCGACTTTCACATTGTCAGGAGATATTGAAGTCAGCGAGGACGCCACGATTACGACAGTTACCAACTTTGCCACTGGCATGGACGATGGCGATCCTTTTCAGGTCCAGGCGTTGAGTTTCTCACTGGAAAGTGACAATCCCAGCCTGTTTTCGGTACCCTCAGCCATCGACATGACGGGCGAACTGACCTACACACTGGCGCCTGATGCGAATGGCTCTGCCATTGTCACAGTGACACTCAATGATGACGGCGGCACGGACAATGGCGGCGTTGACTTCAGCTCGCAGAATTTCACGCTAACGGTGAATCCAGTCAACGACCAACCCTCTTTTACAGTGGGTGACGATGTCGAGGTGCTCGATATCGATGGCGCTATTAGCATTCCTAACTGGGCGACCGACATCAGTCCGGGGCCTGCCAATGAATCCGGGCAGATGGTGAGTTTCGAGATCGTCAGCAACTCTGCTCCGGGTTTGTTTTCTGCTGGTCCGGTGGTCTCACCTGCCGGCACGCTGAGTTTTACGCCCGTGGAATTTGCGGACGGCATCGCCACCATCGAATTACGCCCGATCGATGACGGACCAACCGGTCAGCCCAATGATGAAATCGGCGATACGCAGTCTTTCATGATTACCATTACCGAGGCGCCGTCTGCCGACCTTTCGATCTCGAAGAGTAACGGTGTCGCCTTCCTGGGAGGTACTGAAACCGTGGTCTGGACAATCACAGTAGAAAACCTGGGCTCTGAAGATGTCACTGGTGCAGAGGTTGAGGATCTGCTGCCATCGACTGTCACCAATGGCAGCTGGACGTGTCTGCCATCCGGTGGAGCTTCCTGCATGGCATCCGGGACTGGCGATATTATTGACATCGTTGATATACCGGCCGGCAGTAGCGTTGTTTACGAATTAACCGCCGACCTCATCGCAGTCGAGGGCGACGTGGTGGAAAACACTGCCGTGGTGATACCACCAGAGTCCACGGTTGACCGAAACCTGCAAAACAACAGCGCCACGGACAGCGATCCGGTTGGCCTTTACTTTGACGGATTCGAAACCGAATAACTGAGTGATAAAGGGGTCAGAGCAAGGGGACAGAGTATCTTGCTCTGTCCCTTTACCCTGACCGCAGGCGACTGGCTTGCATGTTATCTTCAAACCGTCCAATATCCGGTTTTCCAAACCCGCCCCAGATATGACAAAGCAGTACGACGCCAAAGACATTGAAGTCCTTGAAGGACTCGATCCGGTCAAACGCCGACCGGGAATGTACACCGACACCAGCCGCCCCAATCACCTGGCAATGGAAGTCATCGATAACAGCATCGATGAGGCCCTTGCCGGCTATGCTCGACTGGTCAGTGTGACGGTTTTCAAGGATGGATCGGTTGAAGTGGCCGACGATGGTCGCGGAATGCCTGTCGACGTACACCCCGAACACGGCATGCCTGGCGTCGAACTGATCCTCACCCGACTGCATGCCGGCGCCAAGTTTTCTGATAAAAATTACAGCTTTTCGGGCGGTCTTCACGGCGTTGGTGTGAGTGTCGTAAATGCCCTGTCCAGTGAGCTCAGGCTCTGGATCAAGCGAGATGGGCAGGAATATCACATGTCCTTCGCCGATGGTGAAAAGTCCACAGATCTTGAGGTTGTAGGCAGTGTGGGACAGCGCAACACCGGAACGCGGCTGCAATTCTGGCCCGATCCCTCGTATTTTGATTCTCCGAATATTTCGGTCAATCGCCTGCGTCATCTTTTGCGCGCCAAGGCGGTGCTGTGCCCCGGATTGACCGTCCGCCTCGCGGTCGAAAAATCAGGAGAACAGGAAGAATGGTGTTTCCAGGACGGCCTGCTCGATTACTTAAAGAGCGCTCTTGAGGTTTACCAGAAATTGCCCGAAGAACCCCTGACCGGGAACCTGAAAGGCAACGATTCTGAAGTGACCTGGGCACTTTGCTGGCTGCCAGACGGTCAGCAGGGTGTTAAGGGCGGCCTGGTCCAGGAAAGCTATGTCAACCTGATTCCAACCGCGCAGGGCGGCACACACGTTAACGGACTGCGCACCGGGTTGATTGAGGCGCTGCGGGAGTTTTGCGAACACCACAGCCTGTTGCCACGCGGCGTACGCCTGGCACCGGATGATGCCTGGGAAAACATAGCCTACATCCTGTCGGTCAAGCTCAAGGACCCTCAGTTCAGTGGCCAGACCAAGGAAAGGCTGTCTTCCCGCGCATGCGCCGCGTTTGTTTCCGGTGTGGTCAAGGATTCATTTTCATTGTGGCTGAACCAGAACGTCGCAGATGGCGAGGCCATCGCGCAACTGGCCATTGCCAATGCACAAAAGCGGATGAAGTCGGCCAAAAAGATCATCCGGAAAAAGATCACCCAGGGCCCTGCCTTGCCTGGAAAACTGGCAGACTGCAGTTCCCAGGACCTGGCCATGACCGAACTCTTTTTGGTTGAGGGTGATTCGGCCGGTGGTTCCGCCAAGCAGGCACGAAATCGCGAATACCAGGCCATTCTTCCCTTGCGCGGAAAGATCCTGAACACCTGGGAAGTCGAGTCTGACGCCGTGTTAGGAAACCAGGAGGTGCATGACATTTCCGTGGCTATCGGTGTGGACCCCGCGTCCATGGATATATCCGGCCTTCGATATGGCAAAGTCATCATCCTGGCCGATGCTGACTCCGATGGCCTGCACATCGCCACACTGCTGTGTGCATTGTTCCTTAAGCACTTCACAGCACTGGTGGAGGCTGGCCGGGTGTTCGTTGCAATGCCTCCCCTGTACCGAATCGACGTGGGCAAAGAAACCTATTACGCACTGGATGACGAGGAACGACGAGGCCGGTTGGAGATGATTGCTGCAGAGAAAAAGAGCGGCAAGATTTCCGAGACCCGATTCAAGGGCCTTGGTGAAATGAATCCATTGCAACTTCGCGAAAGCACCATCGACCCGGACACCCGCAGGCTGGTTCAGCTCACAGTCGAGAGCAGGGCCGCCACCCAGCGGATCATGGATATGCTGCTTTCAAAGAAACGTGCATCAGATCGAAAAGCCTGGCTGGAGACCAAGGGTGACCTGGCAACGGTGTGAATGTTGACCGATGAAGGCTTCTAAAACCTCCGAGGAGATCGAAATTCACCCGGCAGACCCTGAAACCAGGAAACGGGCTTTCTGGTTGATTCTGGTATCGGTCGTTATTGCTGTGGCATTTGCAATCGGCATTCATTTTCATGGTGAAAAAATGGGTGAGTGGGCCGAAGAAAGAATGCTTGAACTCGCGGAGCAACCACCAATAATGTTTCTTGTGGCCTTCGTTTTTGCCATCCCGCTGGTGGGCGCAACCATTCCAATGTTCCGACAGGCCGGCAAAATTGTTAAATCTGAACGAATACCACCACCTGATGCGAAAGTAGTCAAAGACACACCGGTCATCACCGGCAGCAAAGCAGTCAGGCAGGGTCGCGGACTCCAGGTGATGGCCGTCCTGATGGCCCTGTTCGGACTCCTGGTCCCATTTGGTGTCGCCATCATCCTGATGTTGTTACAGAAGGGAACCTGAATACATGACAGAAATTACCACCAGTTTCAGCGATCACGAGCAAATGCCACTCAAGGATTATGCCGAGAAAGCGTATCTCGACTATTCCATGTACGTGGTGCTTGATCGCGCCCTGCCCTACATTGGCGACGGTCTCAAGCCGGTTCAACGGCGAATCATATATGCCATGAGCGAACTGGGTCTCAGTGCTGCCTCCAAACATAAAAAGTCAGCACGAACAGTGGGTGATGTCATCGGCAAGTTTCACCCGCATGGTGATTCTGCCTGTTATGAAGCCATGGTGTTAATGGCCCAGCCATTCACCTTCCGCTATCCACTGGTCGATGGGCAGGGCAATTTCGGGTCTTCTGATGATCCAAAATCTTTTGCTGCAATGCGTTACACGGAGTCACGCCTGACGCCCTATGCCAAAACATTGCTGGCAGAACTTCCCATGGGCACGGTCGAATGGGTGCCCAACTTTGATGGCACCATGAAGGAGCCGGAGCACCTGCCTGCGCGCCTTCCCAACGTGCTCCTGAACGGAAGCACCGGCATTGCCGTGGGCATGTCAACAGACATCCCGCCTCATAACCTTCGCGAAGTCGTCAGCGCCTGCATCCGACTGCTGGAAGAGCCAAAATCCACCGTCGCGGATCTGATGGAGCATGTTAAAGCGCCGGACTACCCGACCGATGCTGAGATCATCACGCCCCAGGAAGATCTGCGGAAGTTGTACGAGACCGGCCATGCCTCGATCAAGATGCGAGCGATCTGGGAGAAAGAAAACGCCGAGATCGTGGTCACTGCCTTACCCCACCAGGCTTCACCATCGAAGATCCTGGAGCAGATTGCGGCCCAGATGCAGGCAAAGAAATTGCCGCTGGTCGAAGACATTCGCGACGAGTCAGACCACGAGAATCCGACTCGCCTGGTGATAGTCCCGCGTTCAAACAGGGTCGATACCGAGCAATTAATGAATCACCTGTTTGCCACCACTGACCTGGAACGCAATTACCGCGGCAACCTCAACGTGATTGGCATCAATGGCAAACCGCAGTTGATGGATCTCAGGCAAATTCTCAAGGAATGGCTGACATTCCGCCTCGATACCGTCACACGGCGTCTTGAGCACCGGCTGGACCAGGTCGTCGACCGGCTCCACATTCTCGAAGGCCTGATGATCGCCTTCCTGAATATCGACGAAGTCATTCACATCATCAGGACCGAAGACGAGCCGAAGCCGGTTTTGATGGAACGTTTTGACCTCACCGGAACCCAGGCAGAAGCGATACTTGATTTGAAGCTTCGTCACCTGGCCAAACTGGAAGAAGTCAAGATCAGGAGCGAGCAATCAGGGCTTGATGAAGAGCGTCAGTCACTTGAGACCGTCCTGGGCTCTAAGGCACGTCTCAGGACCATGGTGAAAAAGGAGCTGATCGCAGACGCTGAAGCCTATGGCGACGAACGCCGCTCCAGGCTGGTCGAGCGTGATGCCGCACAGGCGTTCAGGGAAGAAGACCTGGTGCCGTCCGAACCTGTCACAGTGGTGCTTTCAAAATCGGGCTGGGTACGCGCAGCAAAGGGTCATGAAATGGATGCAACCACTCTCAATTACCGCGCCGGAGACGAGTACCTCAATGCCGCCCGGGGCAGAAGCAACGAGCAGGCGGTCTTCCTGGATTCCACTGGCCGGGCCTACGCCTTGCCGGCGCACAGCCTGCCTTCCGCCCGAAGCCTGGGCGAACCCCTGACAAGCCGATTCAATGTACCGCCAGGCGCAAGGTTTATCGCTACCCTGTCCGGTCCGGCAGATCAGAAAGTGGTTCTTGCCAGTACTTTTGGCTATGGTTTCGTCACGAAACTGGAAAACCTGCATAGCCGCATGAAAGCCGGCAAGGCAATGATCACTCTGCCCAAAGGGTCAGAACCGGTGTTACCCGCAATTTTAAGCAGCGAGAAAGATGCAACCGTGGTGTGTGCCACTTCCGAAGGACATTTATTGGCCTTTCCGTTGAGCGAACTTCCTGAACTGGCCAAGGGCAAAGGCAACAAGCTGATTAACGTCCCGCCGAAGCGGTTGAAGGCCGGAGATGAATGGATGGTGGGTGTTGCCGTCAAGGCACCGGGCGAAGAAATTCTGGTCTGGGCCGGACAGCGATATCTGCGCCTGGCAGAAAAAGACCTTGAACATTACCGCGGCGACCGTGCAAAACGTGGAAGAAAACTACCCAGAGGATTCCAGCGAGTTACACTGCTGGAAATTGCCACGGACTAGGAACCAGGCCGGACCATGACAGGTGATACAAGGCGCTCCTGGTCGTCGATAATTCCGGCTTTCTGGAATAGCCTGGTCTCCGTCCCGATGTGGCTTTCGTATCGACGCCATCGCCCAACTGCCGTGGTGTTGATGGGTTGCTGAACCTGCAGTGTGCTGGCAGTTCTGACCACTTGTTCATTCAGTTGCGGCTGGATCATCGCGGGCTCATATGCCAGGTCAAGCCTGGTGCAGATTTCCCGCATAACCCGTTCTGGTTGTTTGACCAGTTTGTCGTAATGGATGACCTGTATATCCTTGCCGTAAATCTCCAACCATTTCCGCATCAAATGCCAATGACCAATGTATACCCTGGCCAGGTGATCCAGTGAATTAGTAAATCCCAATCCATGTTGAAAATCCTGAAAGTAGCAGGACAGGATCGTGTCGAGCGGGTGACGAACAATCCAGATGATCTGACTTTCGGGAAACAATCGCCTGATCAATCCAATTCGCTCAAAATTCTGATTAGCCTTGTCACAATACCAGTCGACATCACTGGTCTCGGAAAAGCCAGAGCGATATAGCTCTCGCATTTCTTCGACCTGCTGGTCAACCAAACCAGCTCCGCTGGCAGCTGTGCCTGTGCCAGAGTACTCAAGGTATCGTTCAATATGCCACATTGATTCACGCTCTCCACTGGCGGAGACTGTGGAATGAGCACTGACCATTCGTTCTAACAAGGAAGATCCTGAACGAGGCATGCCAACAATAAAAACCGGACGAGGCATGCTTGAAGATGTACCAGACGCAACACGTAGTTCCGCATTGGCAACAATATTTTCCACGCGTGTTTGCCAGCCTGGCAAATCCCAGTTGTTTACCTTCGCAAGACGCTCATTGGCAGCGTGATAAAGCCCGAGTGCTTTTTCATATTGTTGATCCCGTGCACAGGCATCAGCCAATGCAAAGGTCGCAGTCGCCCAGTCACCCGGAGCATTTTCTGCATCGACGCTGGCCTCATGTATTTTTGTAAGCCCTGCAAAGACATCGTTGTCATTCGTGCCAACGTTCCCGATTTCGGCCAGCCCTGCCCATCCACGAGCATGTTTTGGCTGCTTCTCAATAATTTCCTGGTAGCAATCGGTTGCTTCTTCCAGATTGCCCTGTTCCATGGCGATTTGCGCCATCAACATTCGGGCTTCAGTAAAATCAGGAAAATCCGCAACGCACTGGTTGATGATCGCCCTCGCCCTGCCCAGGTTGCCGGACAAGAGCTCCATTCGCGAATTTTGATAAGCGCAGGAAGGGTCTGAAGGCCTGAGTTTTACGGCTTTTCGGGCTGAATAGACTGCGTCCTGATACAAATCCAGCGCCGAAAAAATTCTTGCGGCATGCACAAACAGGATTGAACGCATTTCATCCGATGTTTTTCCCTCGGAGATTTCCAGGGCAGCCATGATCGACTGGCGAGCCAGCACCATCTGGCCACTTTCGGCGAGTGCCACAGCCTTGAGGTTCAGAACTTCGGCAGATGCTCCAGCTTCAAAAAGGATCGACTCACAGACAGAAACTGCTGTCTTGTGGTCGCCCGACCGGTGTGCGGCCACTGCGTCACGGAACAGCTGTTGAACATCAATGCTCATTCATCGAACTCGATGATGGGGTCAGAGAAACATTTCCCTGGATTGCTCAATCGCATTGGCCAGTATTTCGATGTCTTCTTCAGTGTTGTATAACGCGATTGAAGCCCTGGCAGTTGCCGGCACGCCGAAAAACGCCATGGCAGGCATGGCGCAATGGTGTCCTGTTCTGAGCGCAACGCCATAGTGATCAATCACCGTACCCAGGTCATGGGGATGAACACCCTCCAGGGTAAAACTGACCACACTTGCCTTGTTTGCTGCAGTCCCGATTATTTTCAGTCCATCAATTGCTTCAAGACGGGCCGTGGCCACGTTTAAGAGGTGAGACTCCCATTCAGCCACTGATTCAATACCCAGGCTTTCCAGGTATCGAACTGCGGCGCCTAATCCTACGGCGCCAGCAATGTTTGGTGTACCTGCTTCGAACTTGCTGGGGACATCATTGAACTCGGTGCTCTCAAAAGTCACCTTGCGAATCATTTCACCACCGCCCTGCCAGGGTGGCATGGCCTCGAGGTGTTCCTTTTTTGCCCACAATGCGCCAATGCCCGTGGGTCCATACATTTTGTGGCCGGAAAGACAGTAGAAATCGCAACCAAGGGCTTGTACATCGACATTGGCATGAGGCATGGCCTGGGCGCCATCAAGCAGCACAGGAATTCCGTGTTGCCTTGCCATGGCGCACACTTCGGCAACCGGGTTGATGGTTCCAAGCGCATTGGAAATGTGAACCAGGCCAATCAGTTTGACGCGCTCTGACAACATACCAGCGAGCTCATCCATCAAAAGCTCACCACGCTCATTCATCTCTGCAACCCGTAACTTTGCACCCGTCTGGTCACATAAAAGCTGCCAGGGAACTATGTTGGAATGGTGCTCCATGCGGCTGACGATAATCTCGTCACCCGGTTGCAGTGTGGGGCGCAGGAATGACTGGGCAACCAGGTTGATCGACTCCGTCGTTCCACGGGTGAAAACGATTTCCCGGTCTGAGTCCGCGTTTATATACCGGGCAAGATCCCGCCTGGCCGCCTCATAAAGGTCGGTGGCTTCCTGGCTGAGCAGATGCACGCCACGGTGAACGTTGGCATTGTGATTTCGGTAGAAATCATCAATCGCCTCAAT
>DATFLY010000176.1:0-2586 GCA_035267185.1 Lysobacterales bacterium
CGGATACTGGGTGTTTACCCAAAACCAAACCAGTATCGGTGTTGACGGGTTTGTTTTTCCCCAGGCTGATATTCCACTGGTGACTGATCCGGTCCTTGGCCGGCAGAATCACCTGGGTGTTGCGCAAAGTGGAAGCGTCTCCTGGGCTGATGTAGAAGTCATTGATGGTGGACAGGTTTTGTCACTGGATCAGGCTGATCCACTGGATGGCTCGGAACTGGAGTGTGGCCAGGACCCAGTTGGCCCAAATTGTCGAATGTCCCGGATTATGTATCAGTGGACAGGTGGTTCTTACCAGGCCTTTGATGGTGTGACACCAGGGATGGAAGGAACTCTGAGTGAATATGATGGCTTTGTGGTTCATGCCATGAAACCGGGAATCGAATTACGGATTCCTGAGACAGCGTCACCAGCAGCGCCAGGAGATGGAACCAATTTCCCTGGTGGCTGGCAAATTCGTTTGATCGCAGAATCGGGATCAATGCGGGATTCCGGAAACGTCCTGGGACAACTCGACACAGCGATTAATGGACTGGATTCACATGATCTTGAGGAACTGGCGCCATTCGGCGACCGTCATCTAAGCGTCCTTTTTACCCATTCGGAATTCCCGACTGTCGATTGGGGTTACACCTCGGATTTTCGTTTGCCTTCCATCAAGCCTTCCGGCGAGTGGCCTTTCGTGGTGCGGGCCTCGGACAATGTCGATGAGGTGACGCTTAGCTGGGAAGGTGACCCTTCAATACTAAACAGTGGCTGGTTGATCGATTTGGAAACCGGGCAATATATTCGCCCCGTGCCAGGTGAAACTTACACTTATTCCAATGGATCGGAAGATCGGGAATTCGTGTTCGCGCTCTATCTTCGCTGAGAACCGGCTTGAAAGAGGTCAGAGTCCATTAAGCCATGACAGCCTTGGTCTCCACGAAGTCCTCGATCCCGGCCTGGCCCCATTCACGACCGTTGCCGGACTGCTTATAACCACCAAATGGCATGTTGATGTCCACGCCGGCGCCATTGAGATGCACCATGCCAGTGCGCAATCGTTTCGCGACCGACATTGCTTCTTCCTCACTGCCACCGAAGACATACGCAGATAGGCCGTAGGGCGTGTCGTTAGCGATATCAATCGCCTCGTCCAGGTCTGAGTAAGGAATCATTGCAAGCACCGGGCCAAAAATTTCTTCGCGGGCGATGGTCATGTTGTTGTTCACGTCTCGAAATATGGTGGGTTTGACGAAATATCCCTTGTCAAAACCCTCAGGCCTGCCAGGGCCGCCACAAACCAGCCCGGCCCCTTCTGACATGCCTTTTTGTATCAGGTTTTGCACTTTGCTGTATTGAATTTCGCTGGAAAGAGGTCCCATATGGGCGCTTTCACTCTGAGGGTCACCGATTCGAATTTTTTCGCCGACTTCAGCCGCAATCTTTATCGCTTCCTCATACTTGCTTTCAGGCACCAGCATGCGGCTGGGGGCATTGCAGGACTGGCCGGTATTGGTAAAACAGTCGCGCACACCGTGCTTGATTGCAGCTTCCAGGGGTGCTGATTCGAGAATAATGTTGGGAGACTTACCCCCTAGTTCCTGCGCAACTCGCTTGACATTATCGGCTGCTGCCTTGGCAACCAAAACACCTGCACGTGTTGATCCCGTAAATGACACCATGTCTATGCCGGGGTGGGCTGCAATGGCAGCGCCAACACCCGGCCCGTCACCATTGACCAGGTTAAAAACACCATCAGGTGCACCTGCCTTGCGGCACGCTTCGTCGATGATTTCGGCAAGAATGGTTGCATCGACCGGTGCGATTTCACTTGGTTTGAGCACAACGGTACAGCCTGCGGCAAGCGCAGGGGCAACCTTGCAGGCGATCTGGTTGAGTGGCCAGTTCCAGGGTGTGATCAGGCCACAAACACCGATGGGTTCATGAATAATCAGCGAGTCACCTGCTTTTTTCTCGAAGCTGAACTGTTTCAGAGCCGCTGCAGTCACACTGAAATGTGCGGCTCCCAGAGGGGCCTGGGCGTTTTCAGACAGCTTTTTAGGCGCACCCATTTCGGCGGTAATCGCTGCGGCGATTTCGTCACGACGTTCAGCGCATCTTGCAGCAATGTCTGTCAGTAATGCTGCTCGCTGATCAACCGTCCACTTCGAAAATTCTGCAAAAGCAACACGTGCTGCTTTAACAGCCTGATCGACTTCTTCTGAAGTTCCGTAAGCAACATGCCCGATCACGGTCTCGTCAGCGGGATTGATAATTGGGTGCGAAGCGCCACGTGATTCGACCCAGCGGCCATTGATAAACTGTCTTGTGCAATCGTAAGTCATGGGTTAATGCTACCATTTCGGTATGAATGACATTGCCAGAATCGTAGGGTCCGCCCTGGAAAACAACAAGAACCGACTTGGCGCCCTGATGCCTATATTGCATGAGCTCCAGAATAGCCTGGGGCACATTCCGGCAGAGGCTGTTCCAATGGTTGCCGAGGGCCTCAATCTCTCCAGGGCAGAAGTCCACGGTGTGATTGGTTTTTACCATGACTTTCATACCGAACCCCGGGGTGACAACCTGGTGCAACTGTGT
>DATFLY010000177.1:0-4155 GCA_035267185.1 Lysobacterales bacterium
CTTACCAGGTGAGGGAACGCGAACCCGCAAAAGGAACCTATCGTGGCTACGAGATTCACTCCATGCCCCCGCCAAGTTCAGGTGGCGTGCACCTGATCCAGATGCTGAACATGCTGGAAACCCGGCCTCCGTACACACCCAGTGGCGACAGCGCGGAGCAGTTACACTTCCTGGCCGAAGTCATGCGGCGCGCTTATGCTGATCGTTCAGAACACCTGGGTGACCCGGATTTCACCGAGGTGCCCGTCACGGGGCTGGTGAGTAAGGATTATGCGCGCTCCCTGATGGTGGGGATTGACCCTGCCCGGGCCACGTCATCGTCCAGCCTGGGCCCTGCTGATCCGTTCCTGTTTGAGGAAAGCCCCGACACCACGCAGGTCAGCGTCATTGATCGCGAAGGCAACATGGTATCCATGACTTACACGATCAATCTCAGTTATGGTTCGGGCATTGTCGTGCCCGGCACCGGCATCCTGCTCAACAACGAAATGGATGATTTTTCCGCATCACCGGGTTTTCCCAATTCCTATGGCCTGGTTGGTGGTGAAAAAAACGCGATTGTGGCGCGTAAGCGGCCGCTGAGTTCGATGACGCCAACCCTGCTGTTCAGGGACGGTGAGCCCTTCATGTCAACGGGTGCGCCTGGCGGTGCCCGCATCATTACAGCCGTGCTGAATGTCATTGTGAATGTCATCGACCGCGACATGAGTATTGCTGATGCGACCGACCACCCGCGTATTCATAATCAATGGTTGCCTGATCGGATTTTGTACGAACCGGGGCTCAGCGAGGACACCAGGCAACTGCTGCAATCGATGGGCCACACGCTGGAGCCCTTCGATTGGTATGCCCGTCCCCAGACTGTCGTCCGTCGTAACGGCTGGATTTATGGCTATAGCGATACGCGTGTTCCCAGCGGTGGAGCATGCTCACCGGATGGGGGATGCTAGGGGTCCCAGAACAGGTCAAAAGAGAATTTCAATGAATCGAAATCATCGCGTGAAATGGGCGGGCGACATGTCGTTTATCGGCACGGCCGAAAGCGGTCACAGCATGGTGATCGACAGCGACAAGCAGGTGGGTGCATCTCCGATGGAGTTACTGTTGCTCAGCATGGCAAGTTGCGCCTGCGTGGATTTTGTCATGATCCTGGAGAAGGGCCGCCAGAAACTCAGCGACGCCTGGATTGAAATTGGCGGTGTACGCCGTGAAGAGATGCCAAAGTACTACACGGACATTGAAATGCACTTTGTCGCCAAGGGTAAGGCGATTAAGGAATCCGCGGTCGAGCGCGCCATTGAGCTGACCCTGGAAAAGTACTGCTCGGCGTCTGCACAAATGGCGGCGCTGGCCGATATTCGTACCAGTTATGAAATTATCGAGGCTTCATGATCCTTCGTCGCATCACTCAACATATTAGCTCCCAGAACTGGTTCGCGGTCGGCGTTGATTTCGTGATCGTCGTGATTGGTGTATTCGTTGGTCTGCAGGTGCAGGAGTGGAGTGTCGAGCGAGCAGATCGCAAGGCAGAGCACTCGGTCATTGAGCGGCTGATCGTCGAGTATGGACAAAATATTGAGGTGCTTGATAAAGACCAGGCACAGGCGACAGCGGTCATTGAGGCCAGCGAGAAGCTGTTGTCGATGATCACGCCGGTGCCGGATCCGGGGCTCGACGATAATCTAATTGGCCCAATTCTGCTCGATTGCATTCAGAATGCGAAGTTCGTCCCGATCCTGGGCACAACTGAGTCGCTGATCGCTTCGGGTGACCTGAGCCTGATCGGTGATCCCGAAATCCAGCGCATGCTGAACCAGTGGCAGACCGACGCTCAGGTCATGATTGAATGGCAGGAAATTGAGCGGATGCATGGCGAGGAGCTGATCCTGGGTGTGACCTATGACTACCTGGCCTGGCCCAATGTCGATCGTGATGTGGTCCCTGGGTCGGGTGGGAGCGCCATGGAGAGTGACTACCAGGGTTTGTTCTCTTCGAAGCGTTTTGAAGGACTGCTGCATAATCGCGTATACAACACGCGAGTGGCTGTCGACCGCATGGAGAGCCTCAAGGATGAAACCCGGGTCCTGATTGATCGCCTCAAGATGAGGCTGTCGCAATTGTGAAGATCAGGGCGCAATCACCAAGGGCGCTGATAAGGTAAACAGGGCCAGAGTTCCAGCTCTGGCCCTATTCTTATTGCCGTCAACTCAAAATGCGCACAGGGAGTGTCCGTGGCGGACTCATCGGCAATGCAACTCATACCAATTTCCGTTTCTAAGGGTTCTGATCCAGGTAGTTTCGATGGTCTGTTGAAAAATGCTGATCAGCAAAACTGTCCCAGTTGATCGACCAGGTCATCAGGCCCCTGAAGTCAGTATGGGCCTGGGATGGAACATAGTCGTCGCAATCGCTGGTAAAAATCAGGCAATCGAGTGACTGGTGAACAACTGCCACGCTGGTGTGTCCTGAGCCAGCCGCACCCACAGATGCCGGAAGTCCAATGGCCACCTGGTCAGGCCGCAATCCGGTGAAGAAATTACCCGGATCTCCGGCTGCAGGATATCCGGTAATCATCATGTCAGCCATGGCCACATGGAAATCCACCGTGGCCGGTTCGTAAATCACACCGTCGGCACCGAACATTGAGCCGGTGTTGTAGTGCTGTACATGCAACACGGTCAGATCATTGCGAAGGGCGTGAATCAGCGGCAGGTAAGCACCCCAGATTCCACCGAAAGTCGAGAATCCACCCTGTACGTAGGCCGTTTCAGGTGCCATGGTCAGCAACATATCCGGGCCGAAATTCGATTTGATGATCTGGATGGCTGAAATCATGTTAACCACCGCAGGCGTTTGCGGTGCGGTGATGGTGTCGCCACCATCCAGGCTCAGTGACCCGCCTTCCAGGTCAATATCGATGCCATCAAATCCATAGGTATTGATGATGTCGACCATGGAGCTGACAAAGTTGTCGCGTGCTTCCGTTGTTTCCAGCCGCACCTCGGTATTGGCGCCACCCAGTGACAAAAGGACTTTCTGCCCGCGAGACTGGAGCAACTGTACGCCCTGGATAAAACTGGCTTGTGATTGCTCCAATGGAGCGAAAACCACTTCACCGGGAAGCCCGTTTTCATCATCCTCGGCAAATGCCACGTTGACGATGTCCCAGTCTGAACTCACGTCCTGGATGGGTATGTAGCCCGCCGCGTTGTTGAAGTTGTGCCAGTAGCCAATCAGCAGGCGATGAGCCAGGTCGTTGCTGGCTTCACCCACCTGAGCGGTGGTGTTACTGGAATCGATCAGACCGTCATCATCAGTGACCGCAAGTGTGACCTGGTAAGTGTCTTCATTCTCAAAAGCATGCGTCGGGTTGGCATCACCGCTGCTGTTGCCGTCACCAAAATCCCATTCAAACGCAACGATTGTTCCGTCATCGTCTTGTGAGCCGGCGCTGGAAAACTGAATCGCTTCACCGACATTCCCGAAATAGGGTCCATTGGCCTGTGCGGTCGGGGGCAGGTTGGGTGGATCAACCTCGGCACCCTCAAAACTGGTCTTCAACAACAAATCTCCTGTCTCGGCATCCAGCTCTACATCGATGCAGGCATAGAAGGCTTCAGGACTGTCGTCGCGTTGCCACACGTTGTAAATCACATGACGTCCCGAGCGTGCCGGCAAAGGGCAGCTCATGCGGTAAGCACCACCAATCCCTGGAATCTGTTCCAGCGTCACGGATGTCAAATGGCAAAACGGATCGATAATGCCGGAAGGGCCATCCGGGTCATAATCAAGATCGGTCCAGGTCAGGGGCTGATCGGGATCCCAGCCCTCGGGTGTGATGTAAAACAGCATGTCCTGTGTACTATGTGGCGCTGAAGCCTGGTAGATGAACTCGAAATTTCCGTCATCACCAGCGCCAATAGAGGTTGCTCGCCAATCGTCGCGAACAAGGTCCAGGCCCCCAAAATCGCTTCCTCCGCCACTGCATAACTCACCATCAGGTACGACAGCCTGGTGCTGCCCATTGGCATCACCCTGGCGAACGCCTGCCCAGTCATAAAGAAATTGCGATGACCCGGCAGCAGTCACAGCAGCTGCACAGGCCGGATCCTGGGGATTTTCCGGGTTATCTGCAAATCGGCACAACCAGATCCG
>DATFLY010000178.1:0-42430 GCA_035267185.1 Lysobacterales bacterium
GCAGCCCTGGTAACTATTCAGTTGTGCCATTGCTTCGGGTGGCGATTGATGATCACCTGGTCACCGGAGAGCTGCATAAAGGAGTTTGGAGCGATGTCGGGACCCCGGAGCGGCTTCAAGCCATAAGAACCAACGAGTTAAGTAGACGTTAAAATAGCTTGTATACATTTCCTTACATAGGTAGAATGCGCATTGGAGTATGAGATGAAGTCGCCAGAGCCTTATATGGGCCCTGATAAAGCGACAACATAATAACGAGGACCCGAAAATGAAATTTATTATCCGCAGCGGCCTGGCCGCGGCATTAATTGCAAGTTCAGCATTCGCTTTTGCACAAGAACGGCAGGCGAACACCCCTGAAAGCCCTGAAGTATTAAACGCTGACAGTTCAAGCTTTATCTCTGTGCCCGATGGCGGCCCAGTGGTTGAAGATGGCAGCTTTGAAGATGGAAGCCCGAACGCCTTCTGGAATGAGTTCTCAACGAACTTTGGTACCCCGCTTTGCACAGCCTTGTTTTGTGGCACGGGTACGGGAACCGGCCCTAACACCGGAGACTGGTGGGCATGGTTTGGCGGAATTGGCGCGTTCGAGAATGGCACGGTTTCTCAGGATGTGACCTTCCCGAATGGCGCTGCGACCCTGACCTTCTTCCTCGAAGCGATTATTTGCGATTCGGCATCGGACTACCTGGAAGTCACGGTTGACGGCACCCAGGTATTCCTGGTTGACGGATCTTCACCTCTATGCGGCGTTCTGGGCTATACCGAACAAACCGTTGATGTCAGTGCCTGGGCAGATGGTGGCGTACATACACTCGAATTCAATTCCGAGATTTTCGCCAACAACGTTGGTGGGTCCAATTTCTTCGTTGATGATGTATCAATTGAAGGAACCGAGCCGCCGGCAGAAGCACGCTTCCTTGTGAGCAAGACTTTCGATGACGGCAATCCGGCCGAAGTTGACGTATTGATTGAATGTAACACCGGCCTGCCGTTGTCACAGCCCGCTACCATTTCTGCAGGCGACCCGGTCAATTTCGTGGTTGTAGATTTTGAGCAGGGCGAACTCAGCTGTACCGTCACAGAAGTTACTCCTGACGGTTACACCGCCAGCTACAATGATGGCGACGGCGTAAGCGACACCGAATGTTCATGGGAAGATTTAAGCGGCGGCCAGTATGCTTGTGCAATTGACAACACCCTTGATGAGTCTGAAGTTGAAGTCACCAAGGTATGGATTGACGAGAATCCGCAGTTCGATGCTGTGAACATTGCTGATGCTCTCTGGTCTTGCAGTAACGTATCTTCTGTTTGTGACGAAGACGAGGGATTCGGAAACAGCTGTAACTCAGGCAGCCTTGATTTCTTCGGCAATCCAGCAACCGACAGTTTCTACGTCTACCCTGATTGGGACGGCGGAACCACCTGTAACGTCACCGAAGTATTCCTTCCTGACGGTGGTGTTGAAGTTGATGACAGCGACTGTCAGGGAATCACCCTGTTCCCGGGTGACAGCGGCAGCTGCACAATCTACAACACACGCCTCTACGAGGGCATTCCGACATTGAGCCAGTATGGTCTTGGTGTGCTTGTCCTGCTGATGATGGGTGTAGGCATGGTTGCATTCAGGCGCTTTGTCTGATCCAACCCTGTAAGGTAGTTTGAGAAACCGCGGCCCCCGGGCCGCGGTTTTTCTTTGGGCCACATTTTTTCCACACAGGACAGTCAAAGATAATAAAGTTGCGATGTGACCAAGACTAAGGAACAGCCCCAGCCACCCCACGAAACACAGAAGAAGTTTTTCGGTGTTTTTCGGTATTCGAAACGGGCAATGGCTCTGGTGTGGAGTACCAATCGCCGTCTGACCATCTTCCTGGGGATACTGACCATCATTGCCGGCGTCCTGCCGGCGGCAGTCGCCTGGATTGGCGCACTGATCGTTGATGGTGTTGTTGCTGCGATGGAGCACCATGGCCAAACCGGCCAGGCCGAACTCAAACTGATTTTTTCACTGGTCGCTGCAGAAGCTCTGATTGTTGCTGCCCTGGCGGGCGCACAGAGAGGCATATCCCTGTGCCAGGCATTGTTGCGAGCCCAGCTGGGACAGCGCATCAATGTGATGATCCTGGACAAGGCACTGACACTTGAGCTGGCGCAATTTGAGGATTCAGAGTTCTACGACAAGCTCACCAGGGCAAGACGCGAGGCATCCAGCCGTCCGCTTTCACTGGTGAACCGGACTTTCGGCCTTGGACAGAACCTGATTTCTCTGCTGAGTTACGGGGTACTGCTGGTGCAGTTTTCACCCTGGGCCGTACTGGTGCTGATCCTGGCAGGTCTCCCGGCTTTCATTGCTGAAACCCGTTTTTCCGACGAGGCTTTCAGCCTGTTCCGATGGCGCTCACCTGAGACAAGAATGCAGATTTACCTGGAATCGGTGCTGGCGCGCGAGGACAACGTTAAAGAGGTCAAACTATTTGGTCTCGGGCCACTCCTGCTCGAACGTTACAGGGGAATTTTCAGACGGCTTTACACGCGTGACCGGTCTCTTGCCATTCGCAGGGATGGCTGGGGTTTTGTACTTGGCCTGATTGGCACTGCAGCACTCTACGGCGCTTATGCCTGGATTGCAGCCACTGCAGTTGTCGGGCGCATCACGCTGGGCCAGATGACCATGTACCTGATGTTGTTCCGGCAAGGTCAGTCGGCCGTGGCTGCCATCCTGACCGCAATCGGCGGGATGTATGAGGACAACCTGTATCTATCGACACTGTATGAATACCTGGAAACTGAAAGCCCTGTATCGGACGCAAGTAAGATTGACGGCCCTGACCCTTCCGATGGCATCCGTTTTGAAAACGTGAGTTTCACCTACCCTGGCGCCCACGCGCCTGCGTTAAAAGACATTGACCTTCATATTCCTCCGGGACAATCTCTTGCCCTTGTTGGCGAAAATGGTTCCGGCAAGACCACCCTGATCAAACTTCTCACGCGCCTGTACCGGCCGCAGGAAGGTCGTATTCTGCTCGATGGCCTGGACCTTCAGGAATGGGACGAAGACACTTTGCGACAACGTATCGGTGTGATTTTCCAGGACTTTGCCCGCTACCAGTTCTTGCTGGGTGAGAATATCGGTGTTGGGGATGTTCAGCACTTTGATGATGAAGAACAGTGGCGCAAGGCAGCGACAAAAGGCATGGCAGACGAAATTGTTGCCGGCCTGCCAGATGGCTATCAGACCCAACTGGGCAAGTGGTTCAAGGACGGGCAGGAACTATCCGGCGGGCAATGGCAGAAAATTGCGCTTTCAAGGGCTTTTATGCGCACCGGTGCCGACATTCTCGTTCTGGATGAGCCCACTGCTGCAATGGATGCAGCAGCCGAAGCCATGATCTACGAGCACTTTCGAAACCTCACCCAGAACCGGATCGCCATCCTGATTTCACACCGGTTTTCCACCGTTCGTATGGCCAGCCAGATTGTTGTGATCCAGGATGGACGAATCATCGAAAATGGCAACCATGAAGAATTGATCAGGCATGATGGTATCTATGCCAGGCTTTTTTCATTACAGGCAGCAGGCTACCAATAGAGTCAGATTGGCCGCATACAAAAAGCCTGTTGCCATCTGCGGCTTGTTTTTAGAGCCTCGACCATACAAGATAGGCCGCTGTTTCTGACACCATCTCAGCATAACCTGGAGGATTTTCATGACATTGAGCGTGGCCGTGCTCAGGGAGCAGGCTCAGGGAGAACGCCGCGTGGCGCTCGATCCTGCCAATGCCGGGCGGCTTGCCGCCAAAGGCATCAACGTCCTGGTTGAAAAAGGTGCCGGCAATGCTGCCGGTTTTGAAGATGCCCAGTATGAGTCTGCCGAGATCATGGAGAATCGAACCGATCTCCTTGCAAAGGCAGATGTCTGCCTCTGGGTCCAGATTCCGGACGAACAGTCCATTGGCGCCATGAAAAATGGTGCCATTGGCATGGGCCTGGTCTTTGCTCATCGCAATAAAGATGCCCTGAATGCCCTTAACAGCAACAAGATCAGCTGCTTCGCGATGGAACTGGTGCCACGCATCTCACGCGCGCAGAGCATGGATGTGCTCTCATCCCAGGCAACCATTGCCGGCTACCAGGCCGTGCTCCGCGGTGCCAGCATCGCACCCAGACTGTTTCCGATGCTAACAACCGCTGCCGGCACGCTGCGCCCTGCGAGTGTTGTCATCATCGGTGCCGGCGTCGCCGGTCTGCAGGCGATCGCCACGGCGAGAAGACTGGGTGCGCGTGTGGAGGCTTACGACATTCGCTCAGCCGCCCGCGAACAGGTCGAATCCCTGGGCGCAAAAATGATTGATACCGGCGTCAATGCTGAGGGCGAAGGCGGTTACGCCCGTGAGCTGACCGAGGAAGAAAAACAATTACAGGCCGATGCTTTGGCCAAGCACCTGGCAAAAGCAGACGTGGTGGTGTCAACAGCCGCCATACCAGGGCGTCCGGCTCCGAAGATTATTACCCAGGAAATGGTTGAGGGAATGCAGCCGGGTTCCGTGATTGTCGACCTGGCTGCAGAATCCGGCGGCAACTGTGCACTCACCCAACCCGGCTCCACGGTTACTCACGGTTCAGTTTCCGTGGATGGACCACTTGACCTGGCCAGTCGCGCACCGATTCATGCCAGTGAAATGTACGCCCGCAACCTGTTGAACTTACTTGACCTTATGCTTGGAGAAGAAGGCCTGTCCATTGATCGCGAGGACGAAGTGATCGACGGCTGCCTGCTGACCCATGAAGGCAATGTTGTGCACGAACGCACCGCCGAGTCCCTCGGGACCAGCGGTTAGCCAGGAAACATATCCCGGAGGTTATACGTGGAAGGCTTTATCGCACTCTACATTTTCATGCTCGCAGCCTTTACCGGCTACGAGGTCATTTCCAAGGTACCGGTCATACTGCATACCCCATTGATGTCTGGTTCAAATTTTGTGCACGGCATCGTTCTGGTAGGCGCCATGGTGGCGTTAGGGCACGCCGACACCCCCACCGAGCAAGTCATTGGCTTTATCGCGGTCTTGCTTGGCGCAGGCAACGCGGTGGGTGGTTACGTCGTCACCGAACGGATGCTCGAAATGTTCAAGTCCAGTAAGGAGGAAAGCTGATGCAGGACTTCCTCTCCGCAGATCTGGCGAAATGGCTGATCCAGGCCAGTTACTTCCTGGCCGCAATCCTGTTCATCTGGGGTCTGAAGAAAATGAGCCACCCTCGCACCGCTCGTGGCGGTGTCGTGTGGGCTGGCATCGGCATGGTCGTGGCAACGTTGATCACGTTCCTCGAACCAAACATGCACAACTACGTGCTGATGACCAGCGCAATATTTGTCGGTGGCATCCTGGCCTGGTGGACAGGCAAGCGTGTGGCCATGACAGATATGCCGCAGATGATTGCGCTGTACAACGGCATGGGTGGCGGCTCGGCGGCCGCTATTGCCGCCGTGGAGCTGCTGCGCGTCTATACAGGCGCCGGCCTGACACACGAGGCTTTTGCTGCTCGCGAACTTGCAGTGATCGGCGCATTGATCGGTACGGTGGCCTTTTCGGGCTCACTGATTGCATTCGCAAAACTCCAGGGCTGGATGCGCAAGGTCTACCGATTCAAAGGTCAGCAGATTCTGAACGGACTGTTTTTCGTTGCGCTGCTTGTTCTTGGTTTCATGCTGGCCAGAATGGAGTTTCCAGCCAGTGCCCTGATTGCATTCTTTACACTGGCCCTGCTGATTGGTGTCCTGATGACTGTACCTATCGGTGGTGCAGACATGCCGGTTGTGATCTCGCTTTACAACGCCCTCACAGGCCTTGCAGTCGGCTTTGAAGGGTTTGTACTGCAAAACCCTGCAATGATGATTGCAGGCATCGTGGTGGGCTCTGCGGGCACCCTGCTGACCCAGCTGATGGCAAAAGCCATGAACCGGCCCATCAGCAACGTGCTGTTTGCCGGATTCGGCACGGGCGACGATGGCGGCAGCGCCATGGAAGTCAGCGGCAGCATGAAAGCAATCGATGCTTCAGATGCGGCCATCATGATGGCTTATGCAGAAAAAGTGATCATCATCCCGGGATACGGAATGGCTGTTGCCCAGGCGCAGCACAAAATCTGGGAATTGACACAGGTGCTGATCGACAAGGGCGTAAAAGTCAGCTTTGCGATTCATCCGGTCGCCGGCCGAATGCCTGGCCACATGAATGTTCTCCTGGCTGAAGCAGGTGTGCCATACGACCTCATTTACGACCTCGAAGATATAAACAGCCAGTTTGCCAACACTGATGTAGCCCTGGTGATCGGTGCCAATGATGTGGTCAATCCGGCGGCTCGCAAGGACACATCAAGCCCGATTTATGGCATGCCTATCCTGAATGCCGACAAGGCGCACAATGTCATTTGCGTCAAGCGAGGCCAGGGAACCGGCTTTTCCGGAATCGAAAACCTGTTGTTCTTCGAGGACAATACACGCATGTGTTACGGCGATGCCCAGGATGTTGCGCAAAAACTAATCGCCGGCGCTAAAACCGTATAGCCTGCATATTCCACCAGGCAAGCTGAGTCCGTCACGTCATCGAGCCATCGCTTGAGCGGGAATGGTCTTGTGTTTAGTGTTGTACTGTGGTATAACACCTTCACACAAGTTAATTCCGTATTGATGATTGACAAGGACCGACCGAAATGAACAATCGCTTTAAGCCAGCTTTAACAATGATCCTGGCGGCCATGCTGACCTTCAGCCTGGCATCGTGCAGTAACGAGGAGGATTTTGCCTCTGCCTATGGCACCAGCAATACCCTGCTCACCTATATTCCGGAAGACGCCCCTTACATGGCGGGTAACCTGGAGCCGATTCCGGAAGATTTTCTGGTTTCCATGTTCCTGCGCCTGGAGCCAGCATTGACAGCAGTACAGGCGGATCTTGAATACGCACTGGCTGATCTCGAGCTGAATGCAGATATTGATGATTCGAGCCATGCACTGGCACTTGCCGTGCTGAATGAGCTGGATGGGAACCTGAATGCGGAAGGCCTCCGGTCACTCGGTTTTACCATGAAACCCCAACAGGTCATTTATGGCATGGGTATGTTTCCGGTGATTCGTGTATCTCTCGCAGACGCCCAGGCCCTGCGGGACACCATTGCCCGAATTGAGTTGAATTCAGGCGTCGGGTTTCCTGAGCACGAGCACCAGGGGCAGTCCTATTGGAAATTGTCTGATGATGGTGGTTCCCGGGATGGGTTCAATGGTGGGGTCTACCTGGCAATTATTCAGAAGGGAAGCGATGCACACCTGGCATTCTCAGTATTCCCCACCCAATCAGAGGCAGAGCTCTTACCTGCGTTTCTCGGCCAGAAGATGCCGGCAACGGACACTGCAGCCATGCGGCTTGCAGAAATCAACCAGGATTACAATTTCACACCTTATGGAACCGGGATATTTGACTTTCAGCTCGCCTTTGATCAGCTGACAGATCCCAACTCAACCCTGCGCAGAAGTCTTGAACAGGCTGGTGAAGACGAATTTGAACAGATCAGCGCTGTGTGCCAGGCAGAAATCGAATCCATCATCGCCTATGCACCCAGGATGATCGCTGGCACGACTGAAATGACCCAGTCAGCTGTGGGCGCTGAGTACCGCCTGGAACTGGAAAGCAATCTCGCTACTGAGCTGGCAGGACTGGTGGCCAACGTTCCGCCGGTTCCAACACAGACTGAACGTTTGCTTGAACTTGCATTCGGCATTCGTATCGGGGCAGCTCGTGACTTCATGACCACGAAGTTGACCGAGATGAGCCTGGCACAATTTGAGTGTGAACATCTCAGGGATATCAATTCCTGGGCATCTGACACATTGGTCAAGCTCAATTACCCCATGCCGCCTCTGGTGAACAACCTGTTCGGCATGCGTGCAAGCCTTGACCAGATGCCAGAACACCAGGGCGACATCAGCTCTGCCCGTGGCTCCTTCGCGATCCACATGGACAAGCCGGAAATGGTCCTTGGAATGGCAAAGATGTTCCTGCCAGCGATGGAAAACGTGGAAATTGAAAAAGGCGGACCGCCCGTGGAACTGCCGCAGTCTGTACTGCCAGTGCCTGGCGTCACTGCTTACGCCGCGATGTCTGATTCTGCACTGGGCATAGCCCTGGGTCAGGATGAAACAGCTGGCCTGAGCGCTTACCTTGCAGAAGAGTCCGAGGGAACCGGCAGCTTCTTTTCAGTCAACTACGACATGGCCACATACATGGAAAGGATGAACATCCTGACCGATGACCTGATAGATGCCGGCGTGATGCGACAGGACTACGATTCAGACATGGCACTTGAGCATCACAGCGAAGTACAGGAAGCATTCCAGAACGCGCTCACGGAAATGGCAGACCGCAATCTCCTGGAATTCCGCTTTGACGACCGTGGCCTGGCCATCGAAAACAGGATGCAGTTCAGAGACTGAATGTTAACAACCGCGTGACTCTCCCGATCCCTGTCGATTGCCCGGACAAACCAGGCAATCGGCAGGCGTCGCGGCCAAAAGTCCGCTCCTACAGAAGGCACATGGTTGTGTAGGAGCGGCTTTTAGCCGCGAACAGGCTGGGCCATCGAACGATCTTCACCACCGAAACATTTGCTGGAAATTAATAAAACAACCGCGCCTTCGCGGTTCTTTGCGAAACAGCCTTTGTGCAATCACTAACCCACAAAGCAACTGGTAGCAAATAGAACAGCGATCGCGTCTATAGTCATTGCTTGGAAGGAAATCCCCCGCGTTTAAAGTCCAGCAGTCGATGGGATCGTTGCTTTTTGAATGATGGCGCCTTCGCATGTTTTCGCGGAGCAGCCGTCATTCAAAAACAACAACCCCGATAAACGAACATTCCGACCCACCCGGTTTGTGGGAGTTATTTTTTTCCTGATGGCGCCTTCGCGTCTTTTTGCGGAGCAGCCTTTGAATTATCACTCACCTACACAGCACCGGGTAGCAAATAGAACAGCGGTAGCGTCTATAGTCGTTGCTTGGAAGGAAAGCCCCCGCGTTTAAAGTCCAGCAGTCGATGGGATCGTTGCTTTTTGAATGATGGCGCCTTCGCATCTTTTCGCGGAGCAGCCTATGTGTAATCACTCACCTAAATAGCACCGGGTAGCAAATAGAACAGCGGTTGCGTCTATAGCCGTTGTTTGAAAGGAAAGCGTGTGCGCTCTAATTCCAGAAAAGTTTGTGGACGTTGATTTTCCGCCATGGCGCCTTCGCGGCTCTTTGCGAAGCAGCCTTGGCGGAAAATCAACATCAGCGTTCTTCGAACGCTAATACCTAAAATGCTTAATTTTTTCGCCCTTCTGCCCCAACTCCGTCATCGCCTCAATCCCGATCTGAAGATGAAGATCAACCCAGCCCTCGGTCACTTTCTTGTCAGAAGCCTCTGTCTTCACGCCATCTGGTGTAACCGGCACATCCGAGACAAGCAATAACGCACCCCGTGATATTTCATTGGCATGGCCAACGATGAACAACGTTGCGGTTTCCATGTCGATACCGATGCAGGTCATGTCATGTAATCTCTGGTGAAACTTTTCATCGTGCTCCCAGACCCGGCGATTGGTTGTGTAGATGACACCTGTTCGATAATCAACGTTCTTAGAGACGATTTTGTCCGAGACAAATTTATGCAGCTTGAACGAGGGCAATGCGGGCACGGCCGCGGGAAAATAGTCATTGCTGGTTCCCTCGCCCCGAATCGCTGCAATTGGCAATATAAAGTGACCAATCTCGGTAGACTTTTTAAGCCCGCCGCACTTGCCGAGAAACAAAACGCCCTTCGGCGCAACTGAACTTAGCAGATCCATGATGGTGGCAGCATTGCTTGAGCCGATACCAAAGTTGATGATACTGAGACCATCGCTGTTGGTAGCCGCCTGCATGGGCCGATCCCTGCCATACAATTTACAATCGAATTGTTCTGCGAACTTCTCAACATAATTACCGAAGTTGGTTAGCAGGATGTACTCACCAAACTGTTCCAATGGCATACCTGTATAGCGGGGAAGCCAGTTTTTCGTGATATCAAGTTTGGTCAGCATTGTTCTTGTCCTTTGTCATTTTGATTCAGCCATTCTCAGGCGAGCGCTGTTCAGAGTCCAGATCGGTCAGAAACACTTTTCGCGCCAAAGGAACAGTGACACGCCGTTTTTCTGCAAGGGCCCGCCGCTGAATGACTTCCAGTGCTTTCAACATGCTTCCAAGGTCACGGCTGATTCGACGCAAAAGGAACTGCTCAACATCCGGCGACAAATCGAGTTCCAGTTTTGTGGCTCGCAATCGGAGGACTTCCATCTTTTCCTTCTGATTCAGAGGCTTAAGGTTCAGCCTTACACCCCAGGCCATACGAGAAGCCAGGTCCGGAAGAGCAAAATTCAGAGCTGACAGGGATACCTGGCTGCTGGCAACAATCTGGCCATCACCTTCCCTGACCTCGTTGAAGCAGTGGAACAGGGCTTCTTCCCATCGAACATCCCCTATGACCGAGTGTAACCCGTCGAAACAGACCAGCCCCTGAAGTCCAACGAGACCCGCAGTGGCCTCAGGATCCATTTTCTCCAGGCCGATATACCAGGCAGGCCGATCCTGCTCCCGGTATTCAATACAAAGGGCATTGAGCAAATGGGTTTTTCCACTAACCGCGGGTCCCTGAACAAAAACACTTCCCACAGATTGGCTGGAAAGTGACTTCAGCGCATCTACAGCCGCCTGGTTAGGACCAGCAACAAAGTCCTCAAAACGGTCCGGGCCCGTTGGTTGCAGCTCAAGAGGAATCTGGGGTGAAAACAATACTCAATGACCTTCTGGCTGTGCCCTATCCTGACCTGACGATGAATCATCTTCCGGGGCCTTGTCAGGATCATTCAGGACGAGGGCATCCTCATCTTCTTCAATTTCGCCAGCCGAATCTGGCGCCTGTCCGTAATATTCGCTGTTCCGGTATTCAGTATAAAAATAACGCACAAGAACGTTTAATGCTGCGGCAACGGGCAGCGCCAGCAGAATTCCCAGGAATCCTCCGAGTTGTCCGCCTGCCAGCACCGCAAAAATCACCGCGACTGGATGAAGGCCGATCTGGTCGCCAACCAGCTTGGGTGTGAGCACCATCCCTTCCAGCATTTGCCCGGTCACGAAGACGCCGGCAACCAGCAGAAGATGAAAAACATCCTGAAACTGGAACATGGCAGCCACCAGGGCCGCGACGACACCAACTATTGTTCCAAGGTATGGAACGATGCTGAGCAGGCCGGCGATCAGGCCAATAATAATGCCCAGTTCGAGGCCGATGGCCCACAGGCCAATCGCATAAATCAGTCCCAGTGCCAGCATGACCACCAGCTGACCACGAATAAACGCGCCCAGCACATCATCAATATCAGCAGCCAGCCGGGAAATCAGTGACTCGTGACGGCGCGGCAGCAGCAATCGAATTCCATTGATCAGCTTGTCCCAGTCACGCAACAGGTAAAAGGTCACGACCGGGACCAGAATAAGGTTCATAAGGAAACCGAATACCGCCTGTCCACTTTGTGAAATCTTGCCAAGCACAGTGAAAAGTGCCTGGCTGGTTTCGCGCCAATAGTCTTTGAGTGTTTCAGTAATGGTTGCTGTATCAAGCGAATAGTCCTGCAGACCCAGTGTTGTCTGCAGCCATGGCCAGGCACTTTGCCCAAGCCAGTCAAGTATCTGTGGTATGCGTGCGGTAAGCTCCTGGACCTGGGTGCGAAGCAATGGCACCACCACCAGCAGCATTACAACAAACAGGCTGATTCCAAGTGAGAACACAACAATCACAGCGACTGTGCGATTCCACTTCCAGCGGCCGATTTTTACTCGCTCAAGACGGTCGGTTAAAGGGTCAAACAGGTATGCCAGGGCTGCCGAAATTGCAAACGGCATTACGATGGGCGCAAGTCTCCAGAGCAACCAGACCAGCAGCAACCCGATGGCCAGCCAGAACCAGCGGCTTGAATCCCAACCATCGGTGGGTAACTGAGGACTACCCTGTTCCACGACGTGCTTTCTCCGCCCTGGATTTTCGCGACCAGATAACCGCATAGTGAATCCAGGATGCCACGGTCATCACTGCCGTCAGGTAAACCAACCAGGTTGTCCAGGGACCCGATGTCTGTGGCCAGGCCAGGCCCAGCATGACGCTGACCACCAGGACAATCTGGCACAAAGTGTTCCACTTGCTGAATTCGGTGGGCGTTGCCGTTGCCAGGCGCGCAATACGGAAATGATAGTAGTAGCCGTAAAACACGATCATCAGGTCACGGGCAACAATCAGCAAAACAAGCCACCATGGCAAGTGACCCAGCCACGCAAGCGTCAGAGTGGTTGATACCAACAGGAATTTATCAGCCAGTGGATCAAGGACCCCACCCCAATGCGTCATCCAGCCAAACCGACGCGCCAGGAAACCGTCAAGCAGATCGCTCAGACCCGCAGCCATTGCGATGATAAAAGCGGCTTTGTACTGACTGGTCAACAACAGATACACGATCGGCCCGACCACGATCATGCGGAATATAGTCAGTACATTGGGAAGAAGGCGAAGACTCATTGCTGCAGGACATATTGGCCGGAGCCATCTTCAGATTCAAGCACCCGATCATCTTCCAGTGCCTGCTGTAAATATTCCGGCGCCGCATTCAGTACCAGTGCCATCGAGACTCCCCGCGGCGTTGCGGCAAGGACAGCCACTTCATCAACAATACTCAACGATTCGAGATAAGCCAGGCAACGCGCGTAATCAGCACCACTGCCAAGCCCACCAACGGAAATTTCATGAATCCATTGACCCTGTTCAGTGGCAGCAATTGCCTTGACAGTGGCAATTTCATCAATCACCTGGTGCATGGTTTCCACCAGCACTTCCTGCAGGTCGATATTGCGGCTTCTCCACGTCCAGTTTTCCTGTTCGTATTCCAGAATCAAGCGGGCATTCCACTCTGGCCCCTCCCTGCGGGCAGTCACAATAAGAATTTCCCCCGAACCGCCCTCGTCTCTCAATTGTTCCGTGTAGCCACCCCACAAAAGCTGCACATCGACATTGTAATTACCCGCTTCATCCGGCTCGGGCCAGACCAGGGAAAGTCCTCTCGTCTGTGCAATTCGATCAACAGGATCACGAAGATATTCATACTCGAGCGGCAATACCTGGCGCCCAAGCCCATCATCTATCAGCAGCCACACGGAAAGCGGTGCACGGCCTGGCGGCCACCTGGGCAAACCCAGGGTACGCAACAGGTCGTCAACACCTGGCTGTGAAAACTGAACGCTGAGCAGGGTGCCGGATTCCTGTTCCAGTGAATTTCCCGGCAACCGGGGCTCACTCAGGTCCTGTGTCGAAATCTGCTCGTAAAAGTAGCTCACCACCAGTGATCGTGCGTTGCTCGTGGCAGCCACAACTTCCGGATCCTGATCCAGGTCCCGGATGCCGCTCAACTTGCCCAGAACCTGTGCCAGTGCCGGCGCAAAAGCTTCCTCACGGGCTTGCTGGCTCTGGTTCTCAACTGCTATTGAAGATTGATACAGATCGGCAATCTCCGCCTGAGTTCTGTCAGGGGCGAGCGCAAAGATCAGAATTAGTAAAAAAATCAGTCTCATCTTGTCTGGCAGGATCCACGAAGACGGTTCGTGATACGGTCTGAAGGCGGCAAATACGATACCATATGCGGCCGTTCCGGACAGCGTCTTCGATGTCTTCGGGGTAACAAAGCATGAGAGTAAACCAACATTTTCATTTCAACGAACAGCCATTCATTCTCATAACTGCGGGGAAGATAAAAACTTGAGCAATAAAAGCCATAACAAACCCTCTGAACCCGATGGACTATCGTACCGCGACGCCGGCGTGGATATTGATGCTGGCAACGAACTTGTGTCACGCATCAAATCTGCGGTTGCAAGCACCAACAGAGCTGGCGTGGCCGGACACCTGGGTGGATTCGGCGCTCTGTTTGATCTGAAGCGAGAGGATTGGCGCGATCCACTTCTCGTTTCTGGCGCTGACGGTGTGGGCACCAAGCTGATGCTGGCAAGGCTGTTAAATCGCCACGACACCATTGGCATCGACCTGGTTGCCATGTGTGTTAATGACATCCTGACCAGTGGCGCAGAACCCTTGTTTTTTCTTGACTACTTTGCATCCGGCAGACTCGAACTCGAACAGGCTCAACATGTGATCGAAGGTATTGCAGAAGGTTGCAGGCAGGCAGGTTGTGCGCTGATTGGCGGGGAGACTGCTGAGATGCCAGGTATGTACGGGGATGGCGAGTACGATCTTGCCGGCTTTTCAGTTGGCGCGGTAGAACGTGACTTGCTGGTTGACGGCAAACAGATCATCGCCGGGCATCGAATACTCGGGCTCGCATCCAGTGGGTTACATTCAAATGGCTATTCCCTGGTTCGCAAAGTCATTGAAATCAGCAATGCAGACCTCGGGGCGATTTGCGATACCACGGGCGGTTCAGAGCGCTCCCTTGGCGAAGTTCTGCTTGAACCCACGAGGATTTACGTCAGGAATCTTCTGCCACTTTTGAAAGATGGGCAAATCGATGGCCTGGCGCATATCACCGGCGGTGGTTTAAGCGAAAACATCGTCAGGATTATTGATTCCGATCTTGGCATTCAGATCAACACGGATGCCTGGGAATGGCCGGACGTTTTTCATTGGCTGCAGGACAATGGAGGTATTTCTGATACTGAAATGAACAGAACCTTCAATTGCGGTATCGGGATGGTGGCAATCGTGCGGGCAGAAAATGCACAATCCGTTCTGGAGCAGATTCGCAATTCCGGCATTGAATGTACCGATATCGGTAAAGTCGTTCCGGCGGGTCATGGCGAACGTGTCGAGTATCTCGCGGCAGGCTGATGATGACCTTGCGAATATGCGTTCTAATCTCGGGATCAGGCAGCAATCTGCAGGCCCTGATCGAGGCCCGTGACTCAGGCCGCCTGGATGTAGAAATAGTTCAGGTCATCAGTAACGTCGCAAGTGCAAAAGGCCTGGAAAGAGCGACGCAGGCGGGCATCCCCTGCAGCATTGTTGAGCAAAGTGCTTTTACTGGCAGGGAAGATTTCGACCATGCGCTGGCCTTGTTGATGGCAACCGGTTCACCTGATTTGTTCGTTTTTGCAGGATTCATGCGAATTGTCGGCGAAGCCGTGCTGAGTGCATATGCGGGACGCATGATCAATCTCCATCCATCCCTGTTGCCGCTGTACCCGGGGCTGAATACCTACCAACGGGCGCTCGATGCGGGCGACAATGAATATGGCGCAAGTATTCACTTCCTGACGGAACAGCTCGATGGCGGGCCGGTCATCTCGCAACTGCGAATTCCTGTCGAAGCGGCTGACGATGTTTCGAGCCTGCAAAAAAGATTGGCTCCACTGGAACATCGATTGATGGTTGCAACGGTTGAATTGTTCCAGAATCACAAGGTCGAATGCCGGGATGGATATGTTTCAATTGACAACGAAGCTATCGATGGCCCGCTATTGCTGGAAGTTCACGATAAACTCAAGATTGCATGATTGAATGATGCGCCTGGGACAATCCGAAACCATGAGAAGGATTTTGACTATCGGACCACAGCTACTATTAGCCGTGCTGCTTGCATCAATTATCCCGGACCGACAGGCCGTTGCCGCTGATTTCATTGCAGAGCCCTACTCCGCCCGTTATTCCGTCTACCGAAATGGCAAACTCCAGGCGCTGACCGAGTTTTTGCTTGAAAAACAGGGTGAAAGCTGGGTGATCAAGAGCGAAAGCAAGGGTACACACGGCATGGCTCGCTTTTTAAAATTCCGCGACTACGAGTTCGTTGAAGGGCAATTTGAAGGCGAAAATTTTCGCCCGCTTCGCTACGTCCATGAGTTGAAATGGATTGGTCCCGACCAGAATACTTCGGCACAGTTTGATTGGGAAAATGACATTGTATTTGTAAATCATGATGGCGATGAGATAACCCTCGACCTGGTCCCTGGCGCCGTTGACCCGATGTCGCTGCAACTGGAGCTTCGTCGTCGTCTCGATCAGGGTGCAGGCCAGGTCATGGAATTCCTGCTGGTTGAAGAAGATGAAATTGAGCTGCAAAAATTCAGGGCCCTGGCACCGGAAAAGCTTGAAACCAGCCTGGGTTGCCTGGCTACAATACCGGTGGAAAAAATTCGCCGGAGTTCAACACGTTTTACCCGTTCCTGGCATGCCAGCAAGCTTGCTTACATTCCTGTTCGCATGGAACACGGGAAAACGGATGGTGATCACATGGAACTGCGCATTACCGAGCTCGTCATTGACGGCGTTGTGGTTGAACCTCAGCCAGGTTGCGCGGCCAGGATAAACGACTGACAAACCCGCCTGAATATAGAGCCAGGGTGAACTGAAAAACCAATTTAACGGATTGATTAATGAAAAGAATTGTTCCGATTCTAATGAGCCTGTCACTTGCCGCATGCGCCGTAAACCCGGTCACCGGTGAGCGAAACCTGCAGTTTTACGGCACCGATTGGGAAAATGACATTGGTGCGCAGATGTACGCACCCATGAAGCAATCGCAGGGTGGCGAGTTTGTGCTTGATCCACAGCTTGAATCGTATGTCAGCCAGGTTGGGCAGCGCCTGGCAAGAAATGCCAGGCGCAAGGAAGAACTCGACTTTCAGTTCAGCATCATTAACAGCTCGATCCCCAACGCCTGGGCACTTCCGGGCGGAAAAATTGCCATCAATCGCGGGCTCCTGGTTGAGATGGAATCCGAAGCAGAACTGGCAGCAGTCCTTGGGCATGAAATTGTGCATGCAGATGCAGCCCATTCTGCCCGCGCGCAATCAAAAGGTGTACTGACCCAGGTCGGCACGGTTGCGGGCATGATCATCGTGGGAACCACCCTTGACAGCCCCGGAGCCCGGGATATGGGAATGCTGGTGCCACAACTTGGTGCCCAGTTACTGACCACCAAGTATGGTCGCGATGCAGAACGTGAGTCAGATGAGTACGGCATGCTTTACATGGCTGAGGCTGGCTACAACACGAAGGGGGCAGTCGAACTCCAGGAGACCTTTGTGCGACTTTCCGAAGGTCGCAACCAGGATTGGCTTTCCGGGCTTTTTGCCTCTCATCCGCCTTCACAGGAAAGAGTGGAAAACAACAAGGAAACAGCACAGCGGCTGGCTGCGGATGGCTACACCGGCGGTGAAATCGGAACGCAGCCCTGGAAAGAGGCTACTGCTTACCTGCGCCGTGTCCAGCCGGCCTATGATCATTACGACAAGGCCAATGAGGCTGCCGCAGAAAAAGACTGGAAAGACGCCCAGAAGAAGCTCAATGCAGCCATGCAAATCGAACCCAGGGAATCGCTGTTTCACGCCCTGCAGGGGGACATTTACAGTCACCAGGATCAATTACGCCGTGCTTTAACATCCTATGATGAGGCTGTCAGCGCGAATCCAAACCTGTTCTACGGATGGATGAGGCGTGGGCAGGCCCGCTTCAATCTTGATGACAACAGCGGTGCCAGGGAAGACCTGGAGCACAGCCTCGAGCTACTTCCCACCGCCCAGGCGCACTACATTCTCGGGCAACTGGACCTGCAGGAAAATCGCCGCGTGGCCGCCATGGACCACTTCAGGGTTGCCGCTCAGTCAAATTCGGAACTGGGCGTGAAGGCCGAACAGGAAATTCTCTCAATGGACCTGCCAGGCAGGGCAGCCAGCTATGTGGAGGTCAAACCGGCTGTCAACAACAACGGTGAAATGTTCATCCAGGTTGGCAATCTCACGCGATCATCGCTAAACAACATTGAATATCGATTTGCCTGGATAGACGATTCCGGCCGTACGCGGCAAGGCAACGGTCGTTTCGACGGCGTGATCGAGGGCGGCAAGTGGGCACAACAACAATTGAATGCTCGCATCAACAACCCGGCAGATCTCAATCGAAGACTGCAAATTGAAATCACCGGGGCCAACCTGATCGAACAGTGAGCCGGAAAATCTGGCGGCTTTTTCGGGTCAGCCCAGGTTTCTTACCCGCTTGATTCGAGCGCCAAGCTGGCCTAGCTTTTCTTCGATGAGTTCGTAACCCCTGTCGATGTGATAAACACGATCCACAGCCGTTTCGCCTTCTGCAACCAGGCCAGCCAATACCAGGCTGGCCGAAGCACGTAAATCGGTTGCCATGATCGGTGCAGCCATCAACCGCTCAACACCTCGAACGATGGCGGTATTGCCCTTCAATTTGATGTCGGCACCCAACCGCTGTAATTCCTGGACATGCATAAAGCGGTTTTCAAACACGGTTTCGGTGATAACACCTGTGCCATCGGCAATCGTGTTTAACGCCGTAAACTGTGCCTGCATGTCTGTTGGAAACGCCGGATAAGGTGAGGTAGTGACATCCACGGCCTGAGGGCGATTCCCATGCATGTTCAGTTCAACCCAGTCGTCACCAACACTGACTTCCGCGCCCGCCTCCATCAACTTGTCCAGGACAACATCCAGGTGTTCTGGTCTGGCACGCGTGCAGCGAATATGACCACCGGTCATTGCTGCGGCCACAAGATAAGTCCCGGTTTCAATCCGGTCCGGAAGAACCGAATAAGGGGCCCCGGACAATCGTTCTACACCCTCAACGGTAATCGTTGTGGTGCCTGCGCCCTTTATCTTTGCACCCATGGCACTCAGAAATTCAGCCAGGTCCACCACTTCCGGCTCCTGGGCCGCATTCTCCAGAATGGTCGTGCCCTCGGCCAGCGTGGCAGCCATCAGCAGGTTTTCCGTACCCGTCACTGTGACGGTATCAAGAACGATTCTGGCGCCTCTAAGGCGGTCAGCACTTGCCTCGATGTTGCCGTTTCGAACCGCAACCTCGGCACCCATCTGTTGTAAACCGTGCAAGTGCAGATTGACGGGCCTGGAGCCGATTGCGCAACCACCCGGCAACGACACCCGCGCCTCGCCAAAGCGGGCCAGCAAGGGGCCCAGCACCAGGATCGAAGCCCGCATTGTCTTGACCAGATCATAAGGCGCTTCGAACAGATCAATTCCGGATGGGTCGATTTCCACATGCATTCGCTCATCCAGCGACAGGCTTGCACCCATGCGGCCCAACAACTCCATGGTCGTACTGACATCCTGCAAATGCGGAACGTTGTTGATTTGGCTTGGGCTGTCACCCAGGAGACTCGCCACCAGTATTGGCAGCACAGCATTCTTGGCGCCGGATATCCAGACTTCACCCTCCAGCGGAATGCCGCCCCTGATTAATATTCTTGCCATACTCTCATCTCTCTCAGGATCGGGGGCTTCAGGAATTTTCAGCAGGAGTAAGGGTCGTCAGGCCGAGTGCGTGAATTTCATTTCCCATCGTCGGGCCCAAAGTGGCGTAAACCATTCGATGCCGCTGTAATGTACCCTTGCCTGCAAAGGCTTCGGATACCACGATGGCATCGAAATGAACGCCATCGTCACCACTCACAGTGACTTCGGCTTGTGGTAATCCGGCACGGATCATTTGCTCTATAGTTATGCTATCCATAGACTGTCGGGATTTTTGGCGTCACGTATTTGACCTCACAATTGGACAGGTTTCCAGAGGAGGCGGACATCTTAAAGGAATCTGAGTTGGGCACGCCAGCCGAATGCTGATTGCAAGCATCCAGCTTCTGGGTGGATTCATCCTGCTCGTGTGGGGTGCAGACCGGCTGATTGCGGGTGCATCCGCCATTGCCAGGAATCTGGGCGTGTCTCCCCTGATCATTGGCCTGACCATCGTTGCGCTTGGAACATCCGCCCCGGAACTGGTTGTTTCGGCCGTGGCAGCCTATCGCGGAAATCCTGAATTGGCGGTGGGTAACGCCATCGGTTCAAACATTGCCAATATTGGTCTGATCCTGGGAATCACTGCACTGGTTTACCCCTTGCGGGTTGAATCAGAAACCCTTAAACGCGAATACCCGCTCCTGATGTTCGTCACCGTCGCCAGCTTCATCATGGCTGCAGACCTGATGTTTACCAATACCGAGGGCTGGCTGATGGTCGCCGGCCTGATTGGCATCATTGGCTGGATGGTAGGCCTGGGTCTGCGCAAGGGACCAGCCGACCCATTGGCACTGGAGTTCGAAGCTGAAATCCCGACCGATATGCCAACCAAGACAGCGCTTATCTGGTTGATGGTGGGAGGAATCGTCCTGCCGCTAAGCTCAAGCTTCCTGGTTGACGGTGCCATCACGGTAGCAAGGGCGCTTCACGTTTCGGAGGCAGTCATCGGGCTGACCATCGTGGCATTGGGTACCAGTCTTCCGGAACTTGCTGCGTCAGTCACGAGTGCGCTGCGCAGGGAAGATGATCTTGCAATCGGCAATATTATCGGCTCGAACATGTTCAACATTCTGGGTGTTCTGGGTGTCGCTGCCACCATCACCCCGGTGGCTGTCGAGCCAATCATGTTGAGACAGGACTTCCCGGTGATGTTCGTTTTCACTGTCCTGCTGTTTTTCATGGCGTACGGATTCCGCGGCCCGGGTCGAATACGTCGTCGATCAGGCGCCTTGCTGTTGACCATGTATGTTGCCTACCAGGTGCTGGTATGGATGACCGCCACACCTGTGCCCGGCTAGAATAGAAACCATGAATAGCGATTCCGGGCCGAAGCCCCACACTGAAGCCCTCAGGCAAATGGCCGTGGGGGTGATTGAAACCGAAGCAACCGCGGTTAGTGCACTCATCGAACGAATCGATGAAAACTTCATGAATGCCTGTGAAGCCATGCTGGCATGCAAAGGACGAGTGGTTGTCATCGGCGTTGGGAAATCAGGTCATATCGGCAGCAAGATCGCAGCAACACTTGCCAGTACAGGCACTCCTGCTTTTTTCGTTCATCCGGCAGAAGCCAGTCATGGTGATCTGGGCATGATCCAGAAGGAAGACGTCGTGCTGGCATTGTCAAACTCAGGCGAGACTGACGAGGTCAATACTATACTCCCGCCGCTGAAGCGTATCGGGGTTACCCTGATCGCTCTGACAGGCAATCCCTCTTCTTCACTGGCCAGGCACTCTGATGTTCACATCGATGTCTCGGTTGAGAAAGAAGCCTGCCCGTTGGGGCTGGCACCCACATCGAGTACAACAGCGGCCCTGGTCATGGGCGATGCCCTTGCTGTTTCCCTTCTGGAGTCCCGGGGTTTTACCAGGGAGGATTTTGCCCGCTCCCACCCTGCCGGCCAGCTTGGCAAGCGGCTCTTGCTGCACATTCGCGATGTCATGCACAGTGGGGATAGTATTCCGGCCGTCACAGAGACGGCAACCATCAGCGAGACGATTGTGGAAATGACCAGGAAGCGGCTCGGAATGAGTGCAATCCTGGACAGCAACGGCAACGTGACGGGTGTTTTCACGGACGGTGATTTACGTCGAACCATGGATGACGGCATTGACCTGCACAAGAGCAGCATCACACGGGTGATGACACATGGTGGCAAGACCATCGAGCCTGGAGCGCTTGCCATTGAAGCGGTACAGATGATGCAGGAATTTCGCATCCAGGGGTTGCTGGTTGTTGAAGAATCCGGCGAACTGGTCGGCGCCCTGAATTTCCAGGACCTGCTGAATGCCGGAGTGGTCTGAGTGAATCAGTTTCAAAACAAGGAACTCGTGGAACTGGCAGCGGGGGTCCGGCTGCTGGCCCTTGATGTAGATGGTGTGCTGACTGACGGGCGCCTTTATTTCGATCAGGAGGGCAATGAGCTGAAGGCGTTCTATACCCGTGATGGCCTGGGTCTCAAGGCATTGCAGAAATTTGGCATCACGCTGGCCATCATTACCGGCAGAAAGTCCCGCATCGTTTCTGATCGTGCTGCACAACTGGGCATCACGCATGTCTACCAGGGGCGCGACGACAAGCTGAACGCACTTGCAGAACTGGTGTCCGAATCAGGGATTGCGGAGCAACAAATCTGTTATGCCGGTGACGACTGGATCGATCTTCCTGTTTTGACCCGTGTTGGGTTTTCAGTTGCTCCGGCGGATGCTGCGTTAATCGTGCGCGAGAAAGTCCACTGGGTCACCGAAGCTACCGGCGGCAATGGTGCTGTCAGGGAATTGTGTGAACTCATACTTCATGCCCAGGGGTACGACAAGCAGTTGGAACAGACGATACTGAGTTAAGACCTGATGAATCGCTATATCAGCCGACCTGCTACCCGACGCGGAATCGTCATTGCTGGAATCATCGCGATGATCACGGTGATTGCGACACGCGACATCAAGCAGGATCTTCAACCCAGGCTGCAGGAAGTCGATACCCGTCTTAATTATGCGTTGTTTGATTTTAAGGGCCAGATCCTTGACGAACAGGGGCAACTGGCAATGACCATCGAAGCGCCTGTTTTAAGAAACAACGCCACCAGTGGTATCGGTGCAGTTACCAGACCCGAGGTTTATGTCAGGGAAAACGGCAATCAGTGGAGAATGCGGGCCAGCACGGCGGTAATTTCAGCGGATCGCCAATTCGTATCGTTGGCTGGCGATGTGAGCATTGTCCGCTACAATGCGCAGGACAGCGATGCACTTGAAATTCAAACGCGAGACCTGGTGTTAGACGTCAATTCCCGATCCGGAAATACCGATGCCCGGGTCTCCATGAAACACGCGCTTGATCAGCTTTGGGCTGATGGAATGTTTTTGGACCTTGTTAATGACCAATTCGAATTACACGATAACGTGAAGGCCATCTATGACACGCCCTGAATCCTTGCCTTTGCGGTGCATTTCCTGCGTGATAATTATAATCCTCGGGTTTTACGCGATATCCGCTGTTGCTCTGCAAAGTGATCGCCAGAAACCCCTCGAGATCAATGCTGATACTTCTGATGGAACACTGGGAGACGGCCGGGCTGAATTACGCGGAAACGTGGAAATACGCCAGGGCTCATTGGTGATCCGGGCTGATGTGGCTGAAGTCGAGAAAGTGGAAGGTCGGGTCAGGGAGGTCATCCTGACAGGCACACCAGCGCTGCTTGAACAGGAAATCGAACAGCAGGGTCAGGTTCAGGCCAGTGCTGAACGGATCGAGTACAAGGTGGCTACCGGGCTGGTGACGCTGACCGGCAGTGCTGACGTTAAGCACCCCCAATACAAAGTCAGCGGTGATGTTCTGAACTATGACCTCAACGCCCAGCATTTCCAGGGCAGCGGCGAGCAGGAGAACGGTCGGATCAGGATTGAACTTGATCCGGAAGTCATTGAAGACGGTTCACAGACACAGGATCCACCCGTTGCCGAACCTGGCAGTGACCCTGGCACCGATTCAGGATCTGAATCTGGCGCTGAATCAGAAAACCCCTGAAATGCTCCGCGCTGAAAATCTGCAAAAAACGTATGGGAAGCGTCTTGTTGTGCAAGACGTCAGTATGCAGGTCGAACCCGGAAAAGTGGTTGGCCTTCTTGGTCCAAACGGTGCCGGAAAAACCACCTGTTTCTATATGATCGTCGGACTGGTTGCCGCAGATGAAGGCCATATTTTCGTTGACGAATCCGATATCACCCATGAGCCGGTAAACATCCGCTCCGGAATGGGTGTCGGGTATCTGCCGCAGGACGCCTCTATTTTTCGCAAACTCACCGTGGCCGACAACATCGAGGCCATTCTTGAGATGCGCCCGGATCTGGACGTTTCAGGCAGAGAAGAACGTTTGCAGCAACTTATGGAGGACCTGGGTATCAGCCACATCGCCGACCAGAAAGGAATCAGCCTTTCAGGCGGGGAAAGACGACGCGCGGAAATAGCCCGGGCGCTGGCGGCTGAGCCCCGGTTTATGCTCCTCGATGAGCCATTTGCCGGAATTGACCCGATTTCAGTGGTTGAGATTCAGCGAATTGTTGAGCATCTGACAGAACGCAAAATAGGCGTCCTGATTACCGATCACAACGTGCGTGAGACCCTTGGCATCTGCCATCACGCGTATATCCTCAACGATGGCAAAGTTTTGGCTGAGGGTAAGCCGGAGGACATCCTGAGCAATGACGAGGTCAGAAATGTCTACCTCGGACGGGAATTCAGCCTCTGATTCCGGGAACACGCTACAATGTGCTCAGTGATCAATACGGCAGGATGCCAGGTTAGCAAGGAATATGGCTGAACAATCACTCCAACTCAGGCTCACCCAAAAGCTGGCCCTCTCGCCTCAGTTGCAACAGGCGATCAGGCTGCTACAACTCAATCGAATCGAACTGCGCGAGTATATCCAGGAGGTTCTTGATGAGAACCCGATCCTGGAACGTGACGAGTCGGAAGGCAGCCAGGATGATCCTGAAGGTAATGAAGCATCCGATACTTCAGAAACTGATTCGATTGACGAATTTGACCAGTGGGACGAGGAAGTTTCCGAATATGATTCGTGGACAGAGTCCGAGGGCGGGTTCGAGCCTTCAACGGAAATGCAGATTCCGGACCCTGACGAAGACTCTCTTAACGAACACCTGTTGTGGCAGATCAATCTCGGAAGATTCAGCGAAACGGATGCTGCAATAGCAACTGCAATTGTCTTTGCTCTTGACGAAGACGGCTTTTTGCCTGATACAGTCGAAGAAATCCGATCGAGCCTTGCGCCTGAACTTCTGGTCAGCCCGGAAGAGGTCACGGCTGTCCTTCACCGGGTTCAGCGAATGGAGCCCATCGGTGTGGCCAGTCGCGATGCCGGGGAATGTATTCGAGTCCAATTGCAGGCACTGCCGGGGGACACGCCCGGGCGCGATCTGGCTTTGAGAATTTCCCGTGATTTTCTCGACCTGGTTGCAGACCACGAGACAGAGGCCTTAAGGAAGCAGACCCGCTCCAGTGAAGAAGCCCTCAAGTGCGCACTGGATCTGGTTCACTCGCTGGAGCCCAGGCCGGGCGCAAGATTTGATAACCGACGCGATGAATATCTCGTCCCTGATGTGTATGTTACCCATAACGAGGGCGAGTGGCGGGTCAGTCTGAGCCCGGATAATGATCCTGGCCTCAAGCTCAATCGCTATTACATCAGCTTGCTGCGCAAGTCTGGCGGAAAGGACGCCGAGTACCTGCGCGGTCGGTTACAGGAAGCTCGCTGGTTGCTGGCAAGTCTTGAGCTTCGCAATCGCACCCTTATTTCTGTCGCCCAGTGCATTGTCGAGCTTCAGGAAGACTTTCTGGAACATGGCGACCTGGCCATGCGACCCCTTATTCTCAAGGATGTTTCTGAAGCCGTCGGCGTGCATGAATCGACAGTCTCCAGGGCAACCACCAGGAAATATATGCTGACCCCGCGCGGCATTTATGAAATGAAATACTTCTTTTCAAGCCATGTGCATACCGACCATGGAGATCCGGTCAGTGCCATTGCCGTCAAGGCACGGCTACAAATCCTGCTCCAGAATGAACCACACGAAAAACCTCTGAGTGATCAGGATCTGTCAGATTTATTGCGGCAAACGGGCATCCGCGCAGCGAGGCGCACGGTTGCGAAATACCGGGAATCGCTGGGAATCGGCTCATCTACCGAACGTCGTCGTCAATATCGCCGCCAGAAGTCTATCGAGGCATCACAGTCGTTGAATTGAAATCGCTTTGACTGCATATTCCAGAAGTATAAGATTAGAGTCAGGGTCATTACCTGCCCTGATGTTTGTACCAACCAAGGAGAGCCTGATGCAAATAAACATCACCGGTCACCACATTGATGTTACCCCTGCCCTGCGCGACTACGTAAACGAAAAAATGAAGCGCATCTCCCGCCATTTCGACAGTGTGATTTCAACCAATGTCATCCTGAAAATCGAAAGTCGCGCCCATGAAGCAGAAGCAACCGTCAAGGCACCCAGGCGCTCCTTGTTTGCCAATCACTCCGCAGATGATATGTATGCCGCAATCGACGGGCTCATTGATAAGCTTGATCGTCAGGTGAGGCGCTACAAGGACAAGCTGACAGACCACCATGGGGCTTCTCATGCGGAAAGGGCTTCGTCACTGAGCGAGACGTGAAACAAAATCAGGTGACCACTCACAGGATTCGGAGTACAATCCGCATCCGCTACTTTGCACCCTAAACCAAAGCCGACCGTCAGCCCTAACAATCATGATAATCGCCGACCTGCTGAGTCCGGAAAGGATTCAATTCGATGTACACAGCAGCAGCAAGAAAAGGCTGCTGGAGTTGATTAGTGAGCAGTTGGCGAGCAATAGTGAAACCCTGTCCCAACGCGAAATATTTGAAAGCCTGTGTGCACGGGAACGCCTCGGAAGCACCGGGCTGGGCAAGGGTGTTGCTATTCCGCACGGGCGGGTTAAGGGCGCTGACACGGTTGAAGCTTCCTTTATCAGGTTGAAGAAGCCACTTCCCTATGACGCCATTGATGGTGAGCCGGTTGATCTGCTGTTTGCCATGACTGTCCCCGAACAGTGCAACCAGGACCACCTCAAACTGCTGGCTCAATTGGCTGAACTATTCAGCGACCCACAACTGTTGTCCAGGCTTCGGGAGGCTGAGAACTCCGGGACAATGCTGCAGTTGCTTTCCGACACGGAACACTGAAATACTGTCAGCGTGGCCCGCTCGCTGACAGCCAGTAAACTTTACGATGAATTGCAGGACCGTTTGGGCCTGCAATGGATTGTTGGGTCAGGAAAAGGCAAGGAGCGATCTGTTTCCGATCAGGATCTTACAGCCAGGCCTGCACTCGCAGGTTATCTCAACCTGATCCATCCCAACAAGGTCCAGATTCTCGGCAATGAAGAGCTTCAGTACCTCAACGAGTTGTCTGCCAAACAACGCCAAAAAACCCTGAACCGTATTCTAAGGCACGACCCGCTGGCCATCGTTCTTGGTGATGGCCTGGAACCACCGCAAGAACTGATAGCACTCTCAGGAGAGCTGGATGTACCAATCCTGGTTTCCAGACTTCCGTCCTGGGAACTGGTCAATCTTTTGCAGTACTACATATCAAAGAACCTGGCCCGGCACACATCCCTGCACGGGGTGTTTATGGAAGTCTTCACCATTGGCGTCCTGATCACCGGCGACTCCGGCTGCGGAAAGAGTGAACTGGCGCTGGAGCTACTCAATCGCGGCCATCGTCTGATCGCGGACGATGCACCTGAATTCACCCAGATCTCTCCGGAGATGATTGACGGAACCTGCCCTGAGGCGCTGCAGGACTGCCTGGAGGTTCGTGGCCTTGGCATACTGAACATAAGACGTATGTTTGGAGATGCAGCCATAAAGACAAACAAGTTTCTTCGCCTGATTGTGCATCTCAGGGTCCCACAGGCGGGTCAGGCAGACATCAGTGATCGCCTGCACGGTGATACAACACAGGTACCGGTTCTGGATCTCGAAATCCCCCGTATCACGCTTCCGGTTCTGGCAGGACGCAACCTGGCAGTGATGGCGGAGGCAGCGGTCCGTGATTTCATGCTGAAAATGAAAGGCTATGATGCAGCGGACGCCTTTGTGGAACGTCATTCCAGAATCCTGAACAGGGACGCCAATTCATGGGAAAGCTGACCACCAGCCATCTGATTCTGGTCAGCGGACTGTCCGGCAGTGGCAAGTCTACTGCGCTGGGCGCCCTGGAGGATCTTGGCTATTACTGTGCGGATAACCTTCCGGCGACCCTGCTGGCAGAATTTGCAAACCATGTCAGGTCAGACCCCGATCTTTACCGCAGAGTTGCTCTTGGCGTCGATGCCCGATCACATGGCCCGGCACTCGCAGGCATTCCTGGATGGATGGATTCCCTGATCTCCGAAGGCGTGAACTGTGAAATGGTTTTCCTGACCGCAGAACCCAGCGTTCTGCTGCAGAGATTCAGTGAAACCCGCCGAAGGCACCCGCTGACAACGGACACAGACTCACTTCCGGCTGCCATAGCAAAGGAACAAACCTTGCTTGAGACACTCAGGAAGCGTTCTGACTGGGTCATGAATACCAGCCAGACCAACATTCACCAGTTGCGTCGACAGATCTGGAAATGGGCTGGCGAACAGGGTGATGACATGACCCTGGTGCTTCAGTCTTTTGCCTTCAAACTTGGCGTTCCCCAGGATGCAGATTTTTTGTTTGATGCCAGATGCCTTCCGAACCCGCACTGGGAAGAGGAACTGCGCCCACAGACCGGCCAGGACCCGGGGGTAAAACAATGGCTGGAAAAAGACCAGGTGGTTGAGCAGATGTATCGCGATATCCGCGCTTTCCTCAGTGAATGGTTGCCCCGTTTTGAAAATGCCCAGAGAAGCTATGTCACCGTGGGAATTGGGTGCACAGGCGGCCGACATCGTTCTGTCTACCTTGTTGAACGCTTGCGTCATTCGTTTTCAGCAGACTACTCGCAGGTTGTCATCAACCATCGGGACCTGCCCTCATGAGCGTGGGACTGGTCATCGTGACACATGGGAGCATTGGCGAATCACTGGTCAGAGCCGCTGAATTTATTCTGGATACATCGCTTGAGGATATCCAGTGCGTTGAAGTGACCCAGATAGGTGCGGAATTGCCGGACACCGGAACCATCCGTGATTGTCTTGTGGCAGCTGAAAACGGGCAAGGGGTCCTCGTGCTTACCGATCTGGCCTGCGCCAGCCCCAGCAACTTTGTTGAACAACTTGTTCAGGAGGGCAGTGAGCAATTCGATGGTCTGGTGGTGAGCGGGGTTAATCTGCCGATGTTGCTTCGCACCTGGAATTACCGGGATGAAACACTGGGTTCACTGGCTCTCAGAGCCAGCGAGGGAGGTCAAATGGGAATTGGAATTCGCAATCCGTGAAAGAGATCAAAGCAACAATTGTTAACCGTCTTGGCCTGCATGCAAGGGCAGCAACGCAACTGGTCAACTGTGCCTCTGCATTTTCATCCGGAATCTGGATCAGTTACGGAGATCGTCGTGTCAATGCAAAATCCATCATGGGTGTTCTGACGCTGGCGGCCACGGTGGACTCGGTGGTGGTGATTCAGGCTGAAGGAAGCGACGCTGATGAGGCACTCGCCGCGATTGATCAGCTGATCCGGGACAGGTTCAATGAAGAGGCCTGAGATCTGTCCTGATTCCCTGGACGGGCCATGACTCTTGCACTGACAGGACATGCCGGCGCTGAGGGAATAGCAATTGGTCGCGTACACCTTGCAGAACGCAGCGAGGCCGAAATTGGCGAATACCGTATTCATACGGATGAAGTTCACGAAGAAATTGAACGATTCCAGCAGGCCATTGGCGCCGCCAGCGAGCAACTGAATTCACTTGGAAAACAATTTGGGCCGGACTCAGGCGTCACCGCAAGTGAAATTATTTCAACGCATGTTGCACTGCTTCGCGACGAAACATTCCACCACTCAATTGAATCCAGGATCCGTGAGGAATTGTGCAATGCTGAATGGGCTCTGCAGGCGCAGCTGGAGCAGATACTGGCCGAGTTCCGTCAAATCAACGATCCCTACATCCGTTCTCGTGGCGAGGATGTCGCCCATGTGGTCAGCCTGGTCCAGCATGCTCTCAGCGAAAAGGCTGCCTCCCCGCAGCTCGACAGCATTCCTGACAGGCTGGCAGATACCCTGGTTGTAGCCTCGGACCTGACCCCGGGAGAACTGGCTGCGCTTCACCAGCGGGGTGTTGCCGGCATCATCACCGAACACGGAAGCGCATACAGTCACACAGCCATCATGGCTGGCAGCCTGGATATTCCCGCGGTACTTGGGGTGCGCCTGGCAAGGGATCTTTTGCAGGAAGGCGAAAACCTGGTGATCGATGGCCGCATGGGGCTGGTTTACGCAAACCCCAACAAGGCACTTCTTGCGCATTATCGAGACGCACAACGCAGATCAGCCCGTAAGCGCAGGGCACTTCAATCGGTTCGGGAACTTCCAACAGTCACCCTTGACGGTGTTGAAGTTTCGCTGCAAACCAATGCTGAACGAATCGATGAAATTCAGCTGGCCATCCAGGCCGGTGCCGAATGTGTCGGACTTTACCGGACTGAGTTCCTGTTCCTGGGCTCCGAGGTGCCAGGAGAGGAAGAACAGTTTGAAGCTTACAGTGGAGCACTGAAGGTACTGGAAGGACGAGCCCTGACCATTCGAACGCTGGATCTGGGCGCTGACAAGACACTACAAAAGCAATCGCCAATCAGTATGCCTTCTGCACCCAACCCTGCTCTCGGCCTCAGGGCGATTCGCTTTTGTCTGCGTGACACAGAAATGTTCAAAACCCAGTTGCGCGCAATTTTACGGACCAGTGCAATTGGTCCTGTTCGGTGCCTGATACCGATGCTGACGAGCGTCCACGAGGTTCGCATGGTCAAATCCCTGATCGAGGAAGCAAGCCAGGAGCTAAGAGACCGTGGCCTGACCTACGACAAGGACATGCCTCTGGGCGGCATGATTGAAGTCCCGGCAGCTGCACTATCGGCAGCAGACCTGGCCCTGCACCTGGACTTCCTGTCAGTCGGTACCAACGACCTGCTTCAATACACTCTGGCTGCCGATCGTGTGGACGAGCAGGTGGCACACCTCTATGACCCGCAACACCCCGGCGTTCTGAGGCTTTTGCAAATCGTTGTCGATGCCGGCATACAGCGCAACATCCCGGTTGCGGTGTGTGGAGAGATTGGCGGCAATGTGCGTTACATACCGTTGCTGCTCGCTCTGGGACTGAGAGAATTCAGCATGCATGCAAACCGATTGCTTGAAGTTAAACAGGTGGTCACCCGAACCCATGTGGAAGATGCGCGAAAAGTGCTCGAGCAGTGGCAAGAAGGTCAATCAGAAGCCTATGACCTGGACGTGCTTAAAATGATCGACGCCTCTCAGCAGAAGCACTGATTACAATCGACATGCTGAAAGTGGCTGGGTATTCCTAACGCCCGTGTAACGGCCCTACAGGCGGTCATAAAGGCCGGAACAGCAGCCCTGCGAGAATGACAAAGGCAGGTACAGCAGCCCTGCGGGCTGCAGACGAATGCAACCTGTAGCCGCTCTTAGAACGGCCGACAACAGCTGCCTCCTGGCGGTTGTCTTCCTCAGTACTTCCATGTACTTCGGGCATTCGTCTTCCTTCGCCTATCCGTGGCCTTTGGACAGACTAAAAAGGCAGGTACAGCGCCCCAAAGGGCCGCCGACGAATGCTTCCTCCTGGCATTCGTCTTCCTCAGTACGTCCATGTACTTCGGGACGCGTATAATACGCCAGTCCCGAAAGGCGGCAATGCGGTCAGCACTTAACAACGGGGAAAAGCAATGGTCGATCAGAACCACGAAGACAAAACGGCTGTTCGGTTAGAGCGACTCTCCGAGGCGCTGGACTCGGGTGTCCAGCAAAAAGTCAAAAGCCTGATCGAAAACCTCTCGGGTCCCGAAATCGGAGACCTTCTGGAGTCACTACCAAAGGCAAAGCGACTCGCAGTCTGGGAACTGACCGATCCCGAACTGGACGGCGACATTCTTGTTGAAGTAGGTGACGAGGTTCGTGCCGGCCTGATCAGGGGGATGACTGAAGAACAACTGGTCAATGCGGTTGGGGATCTCGAGCTGGATGACCTGGCCGACATTCTTGACGACCTGCCCGACACGGTCACCAGCGAAGTCCTCAGATCCATGGACCGGCTGGACCGGGAGCGCCTTGAAACCGTTCTGTCTTATCCGGAGGATTCAGCCGGCGGACTGATGGACCCGAATGTCATGACCATCCGCCGCGACGTTTCGCTTGATGTTGTTTTGCGATACCTGCGTTCCCGGCATGACCTTCGCGATGACATTTTTGATCGCCTCTACGTGGTGGATCGTGCCGGCAAATACAGAGGCGCACTCAGGGTTCGTGACCTTCTGACCAATGACCCGGCCACCATGGTGGCGGAGCTGATGGACACGGAAGCCAAGCCCATTGATGTCAACATGACTTCCCGCCAGGTGGCAATGGAATTTGAGCATCACGATCTTTTGTCAGCGCCTGTGACCACGGATGATGACTTCCTGGTCGGGAGAATTACCGTTGATGATGTTGTTGATGTCATCCGCGACGAGGTTGAACATTCCATTCTCACCGTCGCCGGACTTGACGAAGAAGACGATATGTTCGCACCGGTGCTCCAGGCTGCCCGAAAGCGATGGATCTGGCTTGGTGTCAACCTGATTACCGCATTGCTGGCGGCTTTCGTGCTTTATGCTTTCGAGCCCACGCTTGATCAGATCGTGGCCACCGCTGTGTTGTTTCCGGTGGTGATGAGCATGGGCGGCATCGCGGGCACGCAGACACTCACACTGATGATTCGCGGAATGGCCACCGGCCAGGTGAGTGCGGGTAACGCCGCCTGGATGATGCGCAAGGAATTGGCAGTGGGGTTACTCAACGGCCTGGTTTTCAGTGTCATCCTGGCCGTGATAGCGTTCTATTGGTACGCCGATATTGGTCTTGGTCTGGTCATGGCAGCTGCCATCCTGGTCAATCTGATAGCGGGAGCGTTTGCAGGGGCAATAATCCCGGTCATTCTGAAACGTTTGTCGATTGATCCCGCACTTGCCGGCGGCGTTGTACTGACCACTGTCACCGATGTAGTCGGCATCCTCGCTTTTATCGGGCTGGCGTCCTACGTCCTGCTATCCGGGTAGTTGCCGACGGCCATGAAGATTCTGTTGGTTTCCCAGGAGCGTCCTCTGGATGAAGAGGAGGTTGTCAGTGGAAATGCGGTCAGAACTCGCCAGTTAACTGACGCAATCACGGGTGCCGGGCACGAAATCATGAATGCCTGGTTGTGTCGGGGAAAAGGTTCACGCAACAGGAATTGCGAATTCCGCAATGGTGACCAACTGCAGTCTGTCATCAACCGGACCGAACCGGACGTCATTCTGGTGACTTACTGGGAACTGGTCTCACTGCTGCCTTATGAGCCCGGCATTCCGGTTGCACTGGATTTTGTGGCGCCAAGGCCACTTGAAGAACTTTTTGAGTCAACAACAACGGTACGGCAGAGTTTAAGGCTTCTGCGAAATGCCCTGGGTCGCTGCGACCTGGTCATGGTGGGCAACGAGCTGCAACGTCATCTTCTTATCTACAACCTGATCGAGGCGGGCATTGATCTTCGAGACCAGTTGCCAGTCATTTCGGTACCGCTTGGTTCACATCCAATCGAACGTGAGTATCCGGACCCCGCATTGAACGGGTGGACACTGGTCACCGGCGGCGTCGACTGGCCCTGGCGCCGGAGTTCCAGGTGGAATGAAAAGTTATCGGCAGCGATCGGGCCGTCGAATTCGCGATTGGTCATTTTCGGGGGGAGCTATCGCTGGCATCAGTCGGACACAGGTCAAACCGAAGCGACCGGCCGGAATTCCGAAGGGGAACATGGGGTTGATCATCGGCAACTGGAGACTTACAGCAACTTCAGTCGTTTTCTCGCTACCGAGGCACATATTGGTGTGGAGCTGGCTGACCAGAACATCGAGCGCACTTACAGCCAATCATTTCGTTCGCTTGAATTCCTGCGTCACGGCCTGCCATTAATCTGCAACAGTTATCTTCCGATCGCCGGGCTGATCGGGAAAAATGACGCGGGCTGGCTTGTTGATGACCCTGATCAGATTGACGCTTTAATCGAACACATCAGGAGTCACCCGGAAGAATGGCGGCAGAAATCTGATAACGCACGCAACCTTGTGGTTTCAGACTTGAGCCCTGCGAGTACTGCAAAACAATTACTGGACTGGCTTGAAAACCCCAAACGAGCAGACAGGCTCAGTTTCACGGAAACTGCAGATAATCATCCGCCCGTTTTGGGCGTTCCGCCCTTGCGAACCCGCATCGCACGACAATGGCGCCTGGTTCGAAAATTCTTTCTGCCCCGAATCCTGGGACTGGGCAGGTCAAAGGAAAAGCAATCGGGCAAGGGTGTCATCATCGTCACGCGAGGAGACCTGTTTCCTGCCGACCATGGCGCTGCAGTTCGAACCATTGAGACCGCCAGGGCGCTTGCCGGAGCCGGGTTGAGAGTCGGGCTGGTCACCGACAACAAAAAGCACTGGTACCGGTTCAAGGGCAACGAAATCACAACCAGACGTTTTCCCTGGTGGTCCCGATTCCTGAGCCTTCCCGGACCAGTGACCAGGCTGCTGCATCACAGTAAAGAGATTCCTCACAGCGACAGCTTTCTGTACCTGCCTCTCAGCGATGGAAGCTGGTTCTGGCGTATTTTGCTTGCAAACAAGGAGATACGGGCTGATATTTTGCAGGCAGAATTTCCAGCCTATGCTGCTCCCTGTCTTGAAGCTGCACAGGCCCTCGGCTGCGGCGTTGTACTGGTAGAGCACAACATTGAATACCAGCGCATGCGGTCGCAGGTGGCTGAACTCAGCGACCTGCAATTTGAAAATCTTCGCGCCATTGAGCTCGACTTATGCCGCAGGGTTGATGCTGTGGTTTGTGTTTCCGACAACGACCGGCGGCAACTGGAAAAAGATGGAGTCAACCCGGACAGGCTCCACACGATTCCCCATGGCGTGGATCTGGCAATGGGTGAACAATCACCTGAGCCGTCAGTTCGTAAACAATTCGATATTGATCAGGATTCACCTTTGCTGGTATTTCATGGCACTTACTCTTACCCACCCAATCGCGAAGTGCTTGGGGTTTTTGCCAATATCATTATTCCCGGCCTGGAAGAGATGGGCATCAACGTTCACCTGCTGGCTATTGGCAAAGACGCGCCTTCCACCCCTCCCCATGACAGAATTCACTTTCCCGGAAGTGTTCCGAGCGTGGGGCCATGGCTAAGAGCTGCAGACATCGCCGTGGTTCCGTTGACTGACGGTGGCGGCACCCGGATGAAAATCCTTGACTATTTCGCAGCTGGCTTGCCCGTGGTGAGTACCAGCAAGGGTATAGAAGGTATACCCGTACGCAACGGGCATGAAGCCGTGATTGTTGATGACTGGCCGGTTCTGATTCAGTCCGTCGCGCAGCTGATCACCGACGGAAAAACTGCCGAAGGCCTTGCCCGAAACGGCCGTTCTTTTGCCGAAGGGCTGAGCTGGGACGCAATAGGGCAGCGGTATCTGAAGGTTTTTACATCCATTGGGCGATGACTTGCCTGCTGAGTGGCCTGCTTACTGGTCTGCCGACTTTTTGGCCACGTTGTCTCGAATATACAGCGGTTGCGCGCCGTGGGCAGGAAGTGGCTCGTGATCAACCAGCCATTCAGTTGCTAGGGTAAGAACGTCAACCGCACAAGGCCACTGATCCGGAAAAACCGCATCAAACTCCGATGATATGGCGCGCAATGCATCGTAACGTTGGAAGCCGTTTCCTGCGGCGATGACATTCGATTTGTCCGGAATAATAATCGAACCCGGATCACCAACCGCTTCAATATCGGTCAAAACGGGCGACCCCGACTCACCAACCCTGAAGCAGGCGTGGAATACCTCCTCCATTCGGGCATCCATCGCAACCACGACCATTGTGCCCTCAGGCGCGTCATGTGCTTTGGCAGCGCCCCTGGCAACAGCCGCTAATGATGAGACCGGTACGACGCCGAGTTCGGACCCCCAGGCCAATCCCTGAACGACGCCAATTCCGATTCGCAAACTTGTAAAACTGCCCGGCCCGCGCCCGAATGCGATCGCATCGAGTTGAGAAAGTGAAACAGAAGCCTCGGCCAGCAACTCGCTCACGGACGGAAGCAACAATTCTGCGTGCCGACGTGGTTCGTGATATGACCTCTGCAGCACTTCTCCATCAAAACCGAGCGCCACAGAACAGGCTTCAGATGAGGTCTCGATTGCGAGCAACCTACTCATTGAAAAAAGCCACGACTTCCCTTCGTTCTTCAACTTTCTTCATGGGTGGCAGACTGTCCAGAAACACCCGTCCATAGGAACGGCTCACGATCCTCGGATCGCATATCGCTAACACGCCGCGATCATTGACATCGCGAATCAGCCGCCCTGCCCCCTGTTTCAGAGAAATAACTGCCTGCGGCAGGTAAAACTTCATAAACGGATTGATCCCTTCTGAACGCAGCAATTCGCTGCGTGCAGACATGACCGGGTCATCCGGAGCCGCGAACGGAAGTTTGTCGATAACCACCAGAGAAAGGGCTTCCCCGATTACATCCACGCCCTCCCAGAAGCTCGCCGAACCCAGTAAAACGCCATTTCCTGATTCGCGAAACTGCTCCAACAGAAGACTGCGGGGGGCTTCTCCCTGTACAAACAACTGAAAATCCGCATTTTCGCGCATCCATTCTGCACCGCGTTGCAACGCCCGATGAGAAGTAAACAGCAAAAATGCACGGCCTTTGCTGGCTTCAAGTACAGGCAACACTTCCTCGAGCAGGGAAGGAACGAACTCGGGATCACGTGGCTCCGGCAACCCCTGGGGCAGCCACAAAAGCGCATTGTTCTGATAGTCGAAAGGAGAATCCAGTTTCAGCGTGCTCGCCTGGGTTAACCCCATCTGCCGCACAAAGTGATCGAAAGCATCATCAACAGTCAGGGTGGCAGAAGTGAATAGCCAGGAGGCATCCAGGCTGTCACGAAACTCCGTAAATGAGGTTGCCAATTGCAATGGCGTGATGACGAGGGCGAAACCCTTCCCCCTTCGTTCAAACCAGCGAACCTCGTCTGAAGTGGCATGACTGTCAAATCGGTCGAGCACCAATCTCAGATCATTGGCTCGCTCAATGCAGGTGTCCATTCCCCTGCTGCTTCCCTGCAGGGTGTCCGCCGTTTCGCACAAGTCGACAATGGCTTCATCCAGGTGCCTCAGGCACTCACAAACCGAATCGTTGCCTACAAACTGAGCCCATGATCCACGTTCCGGCAGGTATTCCGCGACACTTGCCTGGAGCGCTTCCAGGGCACGTTTGCACGCATCAAGCGGCTCTTTCAGCACGCCCAATGCACCCGAAACTTCAGCGGTTTCGGCCTTCAGGTCCCGGCACAGTTCACTGACCTGACGAGCGGAAATCGTGACACTGAAAAACTGTGAAGCGGTCGCAGGTGCCTGGTGAGCCTCGTCAACAATGAACGCGCCTGCTCCGGGCAAAACTTCGCCAAACCCGCTTTGCTTTAGCGCCATGTCAGCAAAAAGCAGGTGATGGTTAACCACCACCACATCCGCGTCCTGGGCCTTGCGTCGCGCCCTGGCCACCCAGCAGGATTCAAATTCAGGACATTCGCTTCCCAGGCAGTTATCGACACTGGAAGTGACCAGTGGCATCAGGCCGCTTTCCTGGCTCACCACGGATGAAAGGGAAAGATCACCATCTTTCGTCCTTGCTGACCAGTCACGCAAGGCGTCCAGCTCAGCAACCGCATCCCGGCTGGGAAGTCGACCATCTTCATGCGCCCTGTTCATTCGATAAATGCACAGGTAATTGGCCCTGCCTTTCAGAAGTGCCACTTCGACATCGACACCAAGGGCTTGCCGAACCAATGGAAGATCACGAAAAAACAACTGGTCCTGGAGTGTTTTTGTGCCGGTTGATACGATCACACGCTGCCCGCTGAGCAGCGCCGGCACGAGGTAGGCGAGCGTCTTGCCAATACCGGTTCCGGCTTCTACTACCAGGTCGCGCTGATTTCCAATAGCCGCTTCAACCTCGTTGGCCATATCGATCTGTGCCTGCCTGGGGGCGAAACTCTCCAGGCATTCTTCAAATGCCCCGCCTGCATCCAGCAGGTAGCCACAACCCTTCGTTTCAGTAACCGGACTCTGATCGGACATGCTGTTCAGGAATGGTCCCGTGTTTGGCGCTGAGAAATATTCATCACAACTTTTCGGGACGCGTACTCATACATTGCCCCGCTCGTTGCTCAGCCTCACGTGAACCACCGCTGTCACCCAGGCGTTCACGCGCCAGGCTTATGGTCCGCCAGTTGCGCGCACAGATTTCGCCCACACGCGACCCTGAATCATAGGAACGTACGGCAAAGTTCAGTGCCTGCTCATAGTCTTTCTGCTGAAGCTGCACTTCCGCCATTTGCTGCAGCAATTCAGGATCATGCGGCTGAATTCGCAGGGCCCGTTCTAGAAGTACAGTGGCATCGTCGTAACGTCCCTGGTCTTCAGCATCACCTGCCTGGGCCAGAAGCTCAATCACGGCCGGGTTCTGCAATGGGCGCACCTGTACTCCGGCACTGTCCTTCTGGGCGGGTTGACGAACCTCCTCTTCAACCTCATCGCGATCTTCCACTGGTGCCGGTGGCGTCGCAGCACATGAAGCCAGTAACAGCGTCACCAGCAGGGTGCTGACCAGTTTCAGTATTTCAGTCCTTTTTCTTTCCAAACCATTTTCTCCAGAAAGACTCATCTTTTTGTTCAACCCTGGCAGCCAGACATGGGGTCATCACCTGTGGTTCCGAACCATCCACAAATGGCAATTGCGTCGCACCACCGCATGCTTCATCGGAAATTGCACCGCTGACATCATCGACCCATGCCCAATGTGCACCGTCCGGCAACCGCAAATCCACAGGCTCTACTGGTATTTCGCTGAACAGCCCGGCCCACAGCCGCATGGCCGCATTGCTTCCCGTGACGCCCGCAGGCCGGTTATCGTCCTCGCCAACCCAGGTAACAGCAAGGCGGTTGCGAGTATAGCCGACGAACCAGCTGTCCCTGCGATCATTCGTGGTGCCGGTCTTGCCGGCAATGCTGGCATTGTTGTTCAGCATTCCCGGTAAAGAACGTGCTGTTCCGTCTGTGACAACCCGCGTCAGCGCATAATTCAATACCGCAATGGCCTCACGATGCGGCTGGGGCATCAGGCGCAAAGGATAGCGGGTCAGTTCAGCGCCCTGCGGCGTCTCCACCGCCACCACGGCTCTGAGCGGCACGCTGTAGCCATTGGCTGCCAACGGCTGATAGAGCTGAGCCACTTCCAGTGGAGTCAGCTCTACTGCTCCAAGAAAAACCGAGGGCACCGCTTCGATTTCAGCCCGCACACCCAGCTGCTCAATACGATGCAGCAGTGACGTCACGCCAATGTCCAGCCCAAGCCGAACAGTTGCCTGGTTGTATGACTGGGCCAATGCCTGCATCAGGGACACCTCGCCGTGAGACTTGTTGTCATAATTGGATGGCGACCACTCCTTGCCATTGGGCTGACGCAGCGTGATGGGCTCATCCTGCAAACGTGAGGCAAGGTTATATTCGGATTCATGTTCAAGTGCCAGCAGGTAAACCAGGGGCTTGATGACCGATCCCACCTGCCGCCGTGCATCCAGGGCGCGGTTAAAGCCCGCCTGCGCCGGATTTCGTCCACCGACCACGGCCCTGATCTCGCCACTGCTGACATCAGCTACCACCATGGCGCCATCCAGCGTTTCCGACATCCCGTTTCGACCCAGCCAACCCAGACCATCAGTGACCGCATTCTGAGCAGCAGCCTGCTCCGACGGTGCAAGGGTTGTAAAAACCCTTAACCCTTCTGTTTTCAGATCATCCTCTTCAAATTCCCGTGCCAGTTGACGCCTCACCAGTTGAATGAATGCGGAATATTTTTGCCTGTTGCCTGGCGGCGCAGCGACAACGCCGAGCGGGCTGTTGAACGCTGCCTCCGCTTCAGCGGAACTGATCAGGCCGGTTTCCAACATCATCTGCAATACCGCGTTGCGGCGCGTTTTTGCCCGCTCCGGATGACGCCGCGGATTGTAGTATGAAGGACCTTTCACCATACCGATCAGCAAGGCTATCTCAGATTCACTCAGATGCTTCAGGGGCTGGTCAAAATAGAAACGACTTGCCCGGGCAAAACCATGAATGGCCGTACCACCCTGCTGCCCCAGAAATACTTCATTGATATAAGCTTCAAGAATCTGGGATTTGTCGTAATGCCACTCAAGAATCAGCGCCATCATTGCCTCGTTCGCCTTTCGAACAATGGTTTGATCTGCGGTCAGGAAGTAATTCTTGACCAGTTGCTGCGTGAGTGTGCTGCCACCCTGGATGGTCTGCCCTGCCCTGATATTGGCCCATAGCGCGCGGGCAATTCCACGAGGATCAAGACCATGGTGGTGTTTGAAATTCCTGTCCTCGACAGCCTGGAGACCTGTCACCAGCAATTCCGGCGCATTTTTGAGGCGGACCAGTGTCCTGTCTTCACGCAAAAGCGGATAGATGGAAGCGATTTCAGCCGGATCCAGCCGCACCAGGCTTAATGGCTCGGAGGAGCGTCCGTCCTGAAGGTTGCCGACACTGTTTGCCGGAACATCAACCCTGATGAGGCGGGCAGGATCTTCACCCTCAGGAAAGCGAAATGGTCGCTTGAAAATGGCAAAGCGATTTCCGTTAACAGAATACTGTCCGGGCCTGGCGGGCGATCCGGTTTTGCTGTAACCGGCAGCCCTGAGTTCAGCAGTGAGCATGGTTGGCGTAATGGCCAGCCCGGGATATAGCTCAAGTGGCCTGGCATATACCCGGCTGGGCAGATCCCATTTACGTCCCTCGAACTCCGTCCGCACCTGGTGATCAAGGTAGATCGTCCAGGGAACAAGAAGTCCAAACCCCACCCCGAACACCAACAGGGCGAAGCGAAAAATTCGCGAGGCGCGTGAAGGCTTGCGTTTGCTCCGACGCGCCGCTTTGCTGGTGGGACGATTCGTGGCACGCTTGCTGGCCGCGGCCTTACGCGACGTCTTTTTTTTCTTCCTGGAAGGGGCTTTCCTTGCCATTCAATAACTCACATCCGTTGCAGGAACTGACCTGCTTTGAGTGACATCACCCGGTGCATTGACCATAATGTCCTCGCAGAGTACCAATTCTATCCAGCCTGGTATCCATGACGCTACGCACGGAGAAGATTTCTGCTGAATTTCCATCCATATTCCGACAATTTTTTATCCGATTGGTGTCCAAATTTCCTGGAGCGATGAATCTGTTGCCATGACAATCTTGTCCAACGACCAATCGCATCCCTCGAGAGACGCAGAAAACAGTCGCGTGCAGATCGCCGTTCACAGGGTTCTGCCGGCGGCTGAACGGGCGGCTGACGGCAGTGGTTCGTTTTCTAAGACCACGCTCAAGACTCTCAAAAACCACCTTGATCGTTTTCCTGGTGAGGCGCTTTTGTTGCTGACACCTGGCCTGGACATCCGTGAAACCGAACTTGAAATGCTCAGATCGCTGGCAGCTGAGGCCCGCAGAGGGGAAGTCTACACAGCCCTGAGCAATGCGGTTGCAGACCTGAATCCTTTTGCTGACACCAACATCGAAACCATCGGTGATACTGATACCAGCGGACTGGTTTCGCTATTGGGAACCGGTGAAGTTTTCGAAGTTCACCGAATGCCTTCTCATCTGCTGTTGATTCCGGTGCCAACCCTGGAATTGCTTGCCTCGGAAATCACCAACAGGCCGGCAGACCCTGGAGACATTCTCGAAAAGCATGGAAAACTGTTACTGCATGACCGCATTTTCGTCGCGGACCCTTCCGTTCCCCTGAATGCGGCGCCTTCATTATCTTCACACGAAGAATTTCGTCCCGCTCCCTGGGGTTGCCTCAACCAGCGTATCGATGAATGGCTTCAGGATGAAACCTGGCTTAAACAATCCAGCCATGTTGTCGATGCATACCATCGAGCCTGCCTGGCTGGCGATTCCGCTGATCTGCATATTACCCATAGCTGGGGCGGGGGTGTGGCACGCTGGGTTGAGTCATTCATTGACTCAGAACCGGAACGAAATCAATTCAGACTGCAGTCGGAAGGACCCAGGTCAGGAGATGGCGCCGGGCAAAAACTTTCCCTGTATCTCGGTAACCTCTCAGAAAACGCAATTGCCAGCTGGTGGCTTGAACCCATCATATCTTCAACCGTTGCAGACCATCCTCAATACCAGGAGATCATCAGCTACATTGTGGCTCGTTATGGCATTTCCCGAGTTATTGTGTCCTCGCTGGTGGGCCACAGCCTTGATGCCCTCAGAATTGATCTTCCAACCATCGAGGTGCTGCACGATTTTTATCCTGCCTGGCCATTGCTGGACATCCACCCCCAGGGATTCCTGATGGAACAGGGCGCAGACCTCTCCGAGGCCATGGAAAAGCATGAGTTGCTACCCGACTTTCGTGGTCGAGGTTCGGATTCCTGGAAAGTGGTTGCACGGCTCTGGTGGAAAACGATCCAGGACAGGCAAGTCAGACTCGCTGCACCAAGCCAATCAGTCGCGGACCTGATGCCACGCCTGTATCCCGAATTTTCAAATCTTGTGGCCAGCGTGATTCCACACGGAATCACTGAAAACTGGACAAACGTGCACTGGCAACCCCGGCCCCGCGACGACGGAAAACTGAAACTCCTGATTCCCGGGCGCATTCAAAAAGGCAAAGGCAAGTCGCTTCTCCTCAAAGC
>DATFLY010000179.1:0-3139 GCA_035267185.1 Lysobacterales bacterium
CCCCACACCCTCAGTTCGTTTGGTAACTCCAGAGAATAGAGCAGGCGAACCAAGTCCCAGCCCAGTGCTTCGGCTGTGCCTTCCGTGATCCATGCACCCGCTGAACCGCTTTGGCATGGTGTATCGAAGAACGGCATGCTGTACTGCACAGCGTGTACGAGTTCATGCGTGACGACATTGCGTCCGAAGGTTGTCAGGCGGCCATCGTCTAAAATGTCGCTGGCATTAAGAAAGATCATGGGATCCGCACGACGAAGACAATCAGTTGAGTGAAACCCGCCGCTGGTGTCCAGATTTTCGACGATAAAAACGCGGTAGACACCCCCGGATCGCCAGGGCGATCTTAGATCTGGCGGTGGAAATCCCCACGCATCGAGCAGCTCAGCGGATTCACGAAGCAACTGCTCGATTTCCGCCCGCGTCTCTTCCGGAAAATCATGCTCAAAAGCAGCAATCTCAACGCCCAGACTGGCCATTACCTGTTCAAGAGGGCCGAACAATGCCCAATGATCTCGCTGGAGCTCTGGATCCACCACCAGGACTTGGAACTCTGTCGTTGGCCAGTCTTCTGCCAACAGGGACAACGGGGCGGCGAGCAAGAGTGCCACCAGAAGCAGCACGTACCATGTGAACCGTGAAGCCTTCCTTTGAAAGACTTGCCATGGAGTCAGATGTGCCATCAACAGCATTGAATCCATACGAAAACAAGAAATTGTTGGCAACCTGATCGCACGATTTTTCGGTCCGACTTCGCAGACAACCAGCGTAAACCCTGCTCCGGTAATTATCCAGCGATGGAAAATATTCCGGCCCTGCCTGGCTTTCAGCCATTAATACGCAGATACTCAGTTCGTAATTCAGATACCCATTTTCCCTGGTCCTCGGTCGTACCCGGATGTCTATCCTTCGCCGCGCAGGCAGGTTGAAGAATTAAAGATCTGCCACAAATACTATGTATTCACTGAAAACTCAGGAGTCTGCATGTCTTTCGATCTGAAACCCCTTCCTTATGAGCAGAATGCACTGGCGCCCGTCATCAGCGCCGAAACACTCTCGTACCACTACGGAAAACACCACCGTGGTTATGTCAACAAGCTAAATGCGGCGTTGGAGGATTCATCAGCGACCGACGTGACACTGGAGTCGTTGATTCAGGATGCCGAAGGTGGCTTGTTCAATAATGCCGCGCAGATCTGGAATCATGATTTCTACTGGGCCTCATTGTCACCGCAGGGTGGTGGCGATCCAGATGGTGAACTGAAGAAGGCCCTGGTTGATGCATTCGGGTCGGTGGATGCATTCAGGAAAGATTTTGCACAGGCTGCCAAGGGACAATTCGGCTCAGGCTGGGCCTGGCTGGTAAGTGATTCTAATGATTGTCTGTCAATCCAGAGCACACCCGATGCCGAGAATCCGCTTCGGGAGGGCTTTAAACCACTCCTGACGCTCGATGTATGGGAACATGCCTACTATCTGGATTATCAGAATGAGCGTGCAAAATACGTTGATGCCTGTATCGAGCATCTTCTTGACTGGGACCACGCTGCCAGGTGTTATGCCTCAGGGTGATCTGAGGCGATCTGACCGGTCAGGCCTGGATTTCCAGGTGTTCCCGGAGCGCCTTTTTTAGTTGTTGCTTGGCTGGCTCTGCCTGCTGGTAGATTTCCTCGGCGCGATAGAACTCCAAAGCCTGGACATCCTTGATTGCAGGAGCGATGAAGATATCTGGTTCTTGCCTGGCGCGCTTGGCATCGACGATGGCCTGCTGCATCACCTTGACCGAATTGAACAGCGTCTGGAAGTAAGTGGTGTCGGTGGCCTCCGGCCTGTTGCGAACCCCGGTTACATCGACCGCGACGATCAGGTCGCAATCGTCCGGTAAAACATCAAAAGGAACCGGGTTCACAGCACCTCCATCGACCAGCACGCGGTCTCTGATCTCGACCGGTCGAAACACGCCCGGCAGAGACATGCTGGCCTGGACGGCGGGTCTTAGCGGCCCTTCTTCGAACACAACCTGCTCCCTGGACCACAGGTCTGAGGTAACGATCGATAAAGGAATTTCTAGATCGCTGAAAGCGCGATCTTCAAGTTCGCTGTAAATTTTCTCAACCACGGACTCACCTGACAGCAAGCCTCCACCACCCAGCTCAAGGTCAACCAGTTCTGCCCATTTCAAGGCATTGTCAGGCATGATCTCGTCCATGAGGTTTTCAGCATCATTGACGAAATACTGGTCGATCAATTCCCGAATGGCCTTCGAATCCATTCCTCCGGCATAAAGCGCGCCGATCACTGCGCCAATGCTTGAGCCTGCGATGTGATGCGGCCTCAGATCGAGTTCTTCCATCGCCTCGATCACCATGACGTGTGCCAGACCATTGGCGCCACCGGCGCCCAGCGCCAGACCAATGCGTTTGCCGGACGGCTTATCCGAACCTGGATTCGATGCCATGCCCTCTCCTGCGACCGTCAGGCCAATGCCTGCGGTTGCGGCTGTGCCGATAAATTGCCTTCTGGATGTTGTTCGGGTCATTTGCCTGGTTCTTTCTTGAATTTGAAGCTACTTTCTATTTTGTCACTGATCACACACAGAAAGCACCCTGAATAAAGTTTTCTGGTCGCTTATGACGACCTGCACCCGCATAATTTTGAATCATTCAGCATGGTGGTACTCCCACCACCAGGGCATCCCGTTGTCCGGCAGAATGAAATTGACCAACTCCGGATAAATCAATTCCGCCCTGACACTGTTGGACATCAGTACCACGCAATGCCGGGTGATTTCCTGGCAGATCGCGAAATTGCCAGTCCAGTCGTCATGTCCGCCCTTGAACCAGGACAAGCCAGTGCCTGCATCGAATGTCACCAGGCCCAATCCTGCGGACAGTTTGACCTCCGGGGCGCGTGAGTCGGTTTCGGTAATCAGCGAAGGAAACTGGTGTGCCGTGAAGATGGGCAGTTGGGGGCGTACCAGCTCAGCACGTGATTCAGGCGACAGACCTTCCCCGGCAAGGATTCCAGCCCACATTCGGGCCTGGTCCGCGATGGTGGTATCCATGGAACCCGCCGCATCGACATCGCCACGCTTGTCATGAGGTTCAAATGCTCCTTCCATGTCGTAGCCATCAGCCAGGTT
>DATFLY010000180.1:0-6021 GCA_035267185.1 Lysobacterales bacterium
AATGGTTACCCTTCGATTTTTTCACTTCAGGGCAGCCCAGAAGAGGTCGCTGGCCGCAGGAAGCCGCGTACGCGCTTTCGGCGAAGTTCGCGCCGGGTTTAAAGGGCTGGAGATGATTCACCCCAGCTATCGATTGCTTTCAGATGAGCATGAAACACCGCTGGCTGACCGACTGACACCCGTCTACCCGAGCACCGAGGGGATGGGTCAGGCCCGCTGGATCAAGCTGACTGACCAGGCCCTTGAGCGGCTCGACAATGGCTCTCTCAATCTTCAGGAATTACTGCCCAAAAATCTTCTTCGATCTGCCGGCAAAGACATCGAGGTTTTTAACCGGATTTCCCTCAGACAGGCGCTGCAGTTTATTCATCGCCCCCCGCCTGATGCGGATGTTGCTGCCCTGGTTGAACGACGTCACCCTGCACAGCAAAGACTGGCGCTTGAAGAACTGCTTGCACATCACCTGAGCATGACGCGCATCCACCAGGGTCGAAAAAAACTGGGGGCACCCCGGATGCCTTCCCAAAGCACTGGTTATGAAACTGATTTCATGAAGCGACTGCCATTTGAACTCACCGGAGCGCAAAAACGCGTGGTGGAGGAAATTCACCATGACATGACACTGTCGCATCCAATGCAGCGGCTGATCCAGGGTGACGTGGGATCAGGAAAAACAGTGGTTGCTGCGCTCGCTTCGCTTCGTGCCATCGGAAACGGTCACCAGGTTGCCATAACAGCACCAACCGAGTTACTGGCAGAGCAGCATTACAGCAGTTTCAAACAATGGCTGGTGCCTCTGGGCATCGAACCGGTGTGGCTGAGCTCCAGGGTCACCGGCAAAGCCAGGGAAAAGGCACTGGCTAACATCGCCGAAGGTACACCCCTGGCCATCGGAACCCATGCACTGATGCAGGAAAGTGTTCAATTTCAGAATCTTGGCCTGGTGGTGGTGGATGAGCAACATCGCTTCGGTGTTGATCAGAGAATGGCGCTGCTGGATAAATCCAAGGCAGATTCAGGTCGGGCGCATCAGCTGATCATGACTGCAACACCAATACCAAGAACACTGGCCATGACCGCCTATGCAGGCCTGGAGACCTCGGTGATTGACGAATTGCCACCTGGCCGCAAACCTGTCAGCACGGTGGTCATTTCCGCGGATCGTCGAGGCGAAGTAATCAATCGGGTTGCAGCCGCTTGTTCCGGTGGCAGGCAGGCTTACTGGGTATGCACACTGATTGAGGAATCAGACGCAGTCCAGGCAAGGGCGGCTGAAGATGTCGCAACGGAGCTGGAAAACACGATCGGTAATGTTTCGACCGGGCTGATTCATGGCCGCATGCGAGCTGTCGAAAAACAAATCGTCATGGACAGCTTCAAGGCCGGGGAAATCCAGTTGCTGGTGGCGACAACCGTCATCGAAGTAGGTGTCGATGTACCAAATGCCTCGCTGATGATAATTGAAAACTCCGAGAGGCTTGGACTGGCGCAATTGCACCAGCTTCGGGGAAGAGTGGGGCGTGGCGCAAAAGCATCATCATGCGTGTTGCTCTACTCCTCGCCGATTGGCGAGCTCGCCCGCAAGCGACTCGCGATTATGCGGCAAACGAACGATGGCTTTGTTATCGCTGAAAAAGACCTGGAATTACGCGGGCCGGGAGAAGTGCTTGGGACACGTCAAACGGGCATGTTGCAATTTCGGGTGGCTGACCTGGCAAGGGACGAAAAACTGCTGGACCTGATTCCCGATGCAGCAAGCCATATCCTCAAAGGCGACCAGAAGCGGGCAGATAAGCTGATTGAGCGATGGATTGGAGACTCCAGTCGCTTTGCGGTCGTTTGATCACCGGCCAGGTTTCGGTCTATTCAAGCGACTTGATCACCATCAGAACAGTCTCTCGCGACTCCTTGATGGCAATATCGATGGCTTCCTTTGCCTCTCCGGCTCGTGCTGTTCGTCGACCCTGGGCATTGACATCGTCCAGCGCACTGAAATGGTCAATCCAGGTCTGCCGCAACATCTCACCCGTTACCGGCGCTGGCTCTGGCATCAGGCTCATCAGGTCCCGCGCCATCAAGACACTTCCCCAGCCACGCAGGTGTAACTCGCTTTCATTTCCCACTTCTTTTCCCTGGGCGAGAAAATAGTAATTGGCGTCTGCCACTTCCTGCATTGACCCCAGGTCTTCCAGCACGGTAAAGGCCGCATGTCGAATGTTGCGCTGTTCTTCGGAAGTCTCATTTCGCCAGGTGTTGTAGGCAAGCCCGGTTACAGCGATGAAAAGACTGATCAATGCGACGGCATTGTCATGAATCTGTTTCCGGATTGACGCCATTTACAGGCACAGGCTCAAAGTGAGGCCATTGCCAGAAGACGAACCTCTTCCAGCGCCGACTTGATGTCACGATTGATACTCGCAATGATGGCAATGAATTCGGGATGGTCCCGCAGTGAATCCACCCTTGGATCAATATCGATCAACCAGGCGACCCTGAATCCGGCCTCATAGGCTACCCTGAGCTTTGACAAGGCCTCATCCTGCCGGCCAGACATCGCCAGGATCACAGCTTCCGTATAGTTGATATCCGGATTATTGACACCGTTGACCTTGGCCCGCTGAAGGTCACGTTGCGCCAGCGTCAACAGGCGCTCTGCTTCCTCGGTATTGCCATACAACTTGTTCGCCATCGCAGCCATGGTCACGATGAAAACATGGAAGCCATCGTACTTGCCTGAATCTTCCGCCTGCAGGGCAGCCGAAAAATACTCAGTTGCAGATGCCAGATCTTCTGCTTTGAAACTCAGCATTCCCATCTGGGTGTTATACATCTGGGTGATAATCGGAGGAGTATTCTCGCCGGCATCCTGCAGCCACTGTCGGCTGAGGGATGCTGCTTGTTCAAGCCTGTCAGTGGCCAGCAAAACCTGCCAGTAAGTATTCTGCAATTGCGCGTTGTTGGGATGTAATTCCAACCCCTCCATGAGAACCCGCTCGGCATCTTCAGGCGAGTTCAGGACAAGCCAGGCCTGGGCCAGGGTACTGATGTCCTGCGGACCCTCCGGTTGCAGATTATGCGAACGAAGCGCCAGCTTAAAGCCTTCGACAAGGTTTCCATACAACATTTCCTGGCCAGCCAGGGATCTCAGCAGGATCGTGGAATCCGGCCTGAATGCGATCAGATCATTCAAAAGCTCACGGGCGCGATCGGCCTCACCTCGAATGGAGAGGTTTCCTGCAAAATTCACCGCAAGCAATTCGTTGAGTGGATCCAGTTCCATGGCCTTTTCCAGAACCAACTGCTGCTCCGGATAGCGACCCTGCGATTCCAGGACGGTGGAAAGCCACAGCTGGGCAGGGACGTAGTTCGGATTCAGGCTGATGGCGTGGCGTAAAGCCGATTCAGCAGCGTCGTTTTGTTCCAGATGTGAACGCGCCAGACCAAGCGCAGCATGGGCCTCGGCACTGTTCGGATCCGCTTCCAGGGCCCGCTCGATCATTGGATTGGCCCTGTTGATGCTCTCCATCGTCGTGACGTTGCCGTAAAGCGCCAGAAGCAACCAGGTATCAGCCAATGCAGCGTATGCAGGTGCAAATGTCGGGTCATGCTGCAGGGCTTCAGCGAAACGTTCCGCAGCGCCTTGCAGGTCTTCCGGTGTTCTGCGCCACCACATCAGGCGGCCGGTTCGATAGGCCTCAGCCGCAGCGAGGTTGTCAGCACGACTGGCAGGGCTGGCTTCCAGACCAGTGAAGGAATCAACCAATGCCCTGGCAATCTCACTGGCGACTTCATCCTGGATCACGAAGATGTCTGACATTTCCCTGTCGTAGGATTGCGACCAGATATGAAAGCCATCCTCAACATTGATGAGCTGTGCGGTCAGGCGGACTCGGTTGCCCGAAGTGCGGACACTCCCTTCCAGAACCGTCCCCACATTGAGGAGGCGACCAATTTCACGAATATTTGCATCAGGTTCGCGAAATGCGAATGAAGATGTCCGGGCAGCAACCTGTAATCCATCCACCTGGGCCAGAAGATTAAGGATCTCCTCGGAAATTCCGTCGGCGAAATACCCCTGGTCCATCTCAGCCGTCAGATCCGTGAATGGCAACACCGCAATAGAGTTTTCCGGTGCCGAAAATGTTCGCCCCTGGGCCGTCTGGCTTGAAATCGTCAGGGCACCTGGCGCGGCGGCAACCTCGTCAAAAACATCCGAGTAGTACTCGTAGAAGGTGTAACCCAACCCGGCAGTCGCGACCATCATGAACGAGAAAAGGACAGCGTTCTGACCCTTGCTCAACAACCCTGGCCCTTTGGTGCGTTTAACGCCCTCGGAGGTGATATCGAGCTGCCAGGCAAGCACAAAAACCACGGGAAAACCGAGAATCAGGAATACGACGACGAACGTCGGCAGCCATGCGGGCAGGCGCAATGGTTCAACAGCTGCGTCCATCAGTTGCAACAGGACAAATACGCCCACGGCATAGCCGCCAACAGTCCGCAATACCTTGCGCCTGCTTAATTCACCCAGGACAGCAGACAGGAATGACTGCTTTTGTTGTTCCGTACTTTCCAACTCTTTCACTACCTGTGATTATCAACCAATACCATCTGGCCGGTCATTCGGATTTTTCAGCTAATCAGTGTTTAGACGCACTGTTCGCTGCAGTCGTTGCAACAAATCCTGCGCTATTCTGCCCTCTGCTATGAGTGCCGAAAGTCGCATTTAGTTACTTCTCAATCCACACAACGACAACTTAATGAGGTGCAACGTTCAGTAAATCCTTCGAAATTGATCAGAGTGCTTCCTCACCCTCTTCCCCGGTCCGGATCCTGTGAACCCGCTCGAGATCCTGGATAAAAATCTTGCCGTCTCCGATTCGCCCGGAGGAGGCAGCTTCACTGATGGCTTCCACCACGGCATCTACCCGTTCGTCCGGCACTGCAATTTCCAGCTTCAGCTTGGGGAGAAAATCGACCACGTATTCAGCACCACGATAAAGCTCAGTATGGCCTTTCTGGCGACCAAAACCCCTGACTTCGGTTACAGTCATGCCCTGGACACCGGTTTCAGAAACCGCATCTCGAACGTCATCAAGCTTAAACGGCTTGATAATGGCAGTGATCATTTTCATTGTTATGACATTCTCTTGTTCGCGCCCGGCTATTAAGGGACTTTAATCCCCGGACACCAAGGCCGCAAGCTATTGGAAAATAAACAAAGTGTGGAGCACAAAACCATGACCGATTTCAGATTCATTGATGACCTGACCCGTCGTCTCAGCGACGCCCTTCCCCCGGGCATATCACAGGCCAGGGAAGACCTTGAATCAACCTTTCGCGGCGTCCTCAACAACGCTTTCGAACGCATTGACCTCGTCACCCGTGACCAGTTTAAAGCACAGTCCGATCTGCTTGAACGACTGAGCACCAAGCTCACAGAGCTGGAAGCCCAACTTTCAGAGCTGCGAAATGAGCCTTCGCAGGACGGGTGATTTTCCTACACATAGCCAGCTAGTCTGCCATCGCGTTGATTACAATGCCTGATCATAATATGAGGGTGAATCCACCAACCACCAAGCCCTGAATTGTCACGCCTGGCCAGAGTCTTCAGCAGGGCCGGGGTTGGCGTGCAGGCACCTGAGGTTCAGGTAGAAGTTCATCTCAGTGGCGGACTGGTCAGGACCACCATGATCGGGCTTCCGGAAACGGCGGTGCGAGAAGCCAGCGATCGGGTCCGCTCCGCCCTCATCAATGGTCGCTTTGAAATACCGGCCTCGCGAGTAACCATTTCGCTAGCGCCGGCTGAGCTGCCCAAGGAAGGCAGCCGCTTCGACTTGCCCATTGCACTGGGTATTCTGGCAGCGTCAGGCCAGGTGCCGCTCAAGGCACTTACCGATTGCGAATTTGTGGGCGAACTTTCACTCAGCGGGGCCTTGCGAGGCGTTCACGGCGTACTGCCGGTTGCCCTCGCTGCCTCAGGGGCCAATCGCACCCTGGTGGTTCCATCTGTGAATGAAG
>DATFLY010000181.1:0-39625 GCA_035267185.1 Lysobacterales bacterium
AACCCCAAGCTTTTCAAACACGTTATCGGCATACCATGCATCGATGCCTTCCGCTTCCACCAGGTCTGCCGCCTGAAGCATCAGGTCCGGGCTCTCGGGATGAAGATCGCCATTGCAATCGATGAACAGGGTGATTGGCACGCCCCATGTGCGCTGCCTTGAAATACACCAGTCCGGACGGTTTTCAATCATTCCCCGGATACGTTCACGACCCCAGGAAGGCACCCATTTGACGGTATCAATGGCTTCGAGCGCTTTTTGGCGCAACCCTGCCTTGTCCATGGATATAAACCACTGTGGCGTGACCCGGAATGCGGTGGGTGTCTTGTGGCGCCAGCAATGAGGATAGCTGTGTACAAAATCCTCAACATGCAGCAGAGCATGTCGCTCTCGCAGTGCATTGATAATCAGGTCATTGGCATGCCAGACATGTTCACCGGCGAAAAACTCAACATCTTCCAGGTAACGTCCATCACCACCAACGGGATTTTCAATGGGCAGGTCATACTGACGACCCATCTGGAAATCTTCCTCACCATGGCCTGGTGCCGTATGCACGGCGCCAGTGCCGGCCTCGGTGGTGACATGTTCGCCAAGGATGACGGGTACTTCGCGGGAATAAAAAGGATGTTTCAACGAGATGCCGGCGAGTGCCTCACCAACCGCCTGGCCAAGCACAGTCGCATCTTCAAGGCCAAGCCGCTCGGTGACAGCATCCCGAAGTTCTGCAGCCAGCACCAGCGTGACGGGATTTCCATCCTGCCTGGCGCTGACCAATTCATATTCAAGCTCGGCATGCAGCGCCACCGCCTGGTTTGCCGGCAGGGTCCAGGGCGTGGTCGTCCAGATCGGAATTCCAACAGGACCTTCAACCCCGCTGACGCCAAACGGCTTCAGCAAAGAATCGCGATCAACAGCAGCAAACAGAACGTCGATGGCCGGAGAGGTTTTGTCCTGGTATTCGATTTCCGCCTCGGCCAGGGCTGACCCGCACGGAAAACACCAGTTGACCGGCTTGGCGCCCTGCTCCAGGTGCCCGCCTTCAATGATCTTTGCCAGGGCTCGAATTTCATTGGCCTCGTAGCGAAAGTTCTTGGTGACATAAGGATCAAACCAATCGCCAATGATGCCCATCCGTCGAAAGCCGGTACGCTGGTTATCGATTTGCCGGTCAGCATATTCGCGACACTTCTGACGGAATGTGGCTGCATCCACCTTGGGTCCGACCTTACCGACCTTTTTTTCCACCTGGATTTCAATCGGCAAGCCATGGCAATCCCAGCCCGGCACATAGGGCGAGCGAAATCCTGCCATCAGGCGAGACTTGACCACGATGTCTTTCATGATCTTGTTGATCGCGTGACCCATATGCAGATCACCGTTGGCGTACGGAGGGCCGTCGTGCAGGATCCACAACGGTCGATCCCGGGTGGCCTCCTGAATCGCCTGGAAGAGTCCGGCTTTCTCCCAATCGGCCACCATGTTGGGCTCGCGATTGGCCAGGTTGGCTTTCATCGGAAATGCCGTTTTCGGCAAATTTATTGTATCTTTGTATTCCACTGTGTATTTCTCATTTACTCAAGGCCCAGCCGTTTCCTGGCCTGCGCTTCATCAAGTTTCATCTGCCCAACCATGTCCGCCATGGTTTCAAACCGGGCTTCATCGCGTAACTTTGCCACAAACTCAACCTCAAGCTTGCGCCCGTACAGATCGCCTTCAAAATCGAAGAGATGAACTTCCAACAGGAAATCCTCTCCTTCAACCATTGGCCTGACGCCCAGATTGGCAACGCCTTCACGCCACACATCGCCCATCACCCTGGCACGGACGGCGAAAACCCCGTTCAAAGGGCTGGGCAATGCTGTGATTTTCAGGTTGGCCGTTGGATAACCCAGTCGGCGGCCCAACTGCTGGCCCTTCAATACCCTTCCCCGAATCGTATAGCTTCGGCCAAGCATTCGGGCAGCCGTCTCAAAATCACTGTTCGCCAGGGCTTCACGGATAGCCCCGCTTGAAACACGCTGACCATCCTGCGTCAGTGTGGATGCTACATGGGACTCAAAGCCGTACTGCGCCCCAAGCGCTGCAAGCATTTCCAGGTCACCTGCCCGCTTATGGCCAAAGCGAAAATCATCGCCGGTCACGACATGCCTGGCACCCAGCGATTCAACCAGTGCCAGCCTGATAAAATCCTGCGGTTCCATACTCGCCAGCTTCGCATCAAAACGCTGCATCCAGACCAGGTCAACACCGACTTCATCCAGCAAACGAACGCGTTCAATCGGCGAAGTCAGCCGGGCTGGTGCGCTTTGCGGACCGAAAAAGGCCAACGGCAAAGGTTCAAATGTCACCACCGCCACATTTCCGTTTGGCCCGGCGAGTGACCTGCACAGATCAATCAGGCGTTGATGCCCGAGATGCACACCATCATAGTTGCCAATGGTCACCACGCTGGCGTCTGACAAGAACGTTCCCGGCCTGTTTCTGGAAACCCGCATATCACCGTCCCCGGGTAAATTTATCGGGGCCACAAAAGTTCGAAATTATACCAGCGAAGCGGCCAGAAATACGGTCTTGTGGGCAGCGTCAATACCTCAAGTGCCGCCTTTTTCCAGATGTCGTTTACGCAATCCGGCGATCAATAGCAGCCATGCATACGTCCATATGCTCGCAGACACCACATAAAACAACCTGAGCCCACGATCCATCGCACCCAGCGATGCCCACAAAGAAACACCCCCGGTCATCCAATACAGCAGCGCCAGCATGCCAACAGAAGCAATAATGACCGCAAGAAACACCCTCAACCAACCAGGCAGCGGTTGATAAACGCCTTGGTTACGCAAACCACGAAACAGCAGGCCTGCGTTGATATAGGCAGCCACCGAACTGGCAAGTGCCAGACCGGTGTGTGGGCCGCGGAAGGAAAGCCACAGCAACACACCGACGAACAACAGGTTCAGGGCCATATTTGAAACCATCGCGATGATCGCAATTCGTACCGGTGTTTTGGTGTCCTGGCGTGCATAAAAACCGGGCGCCAGAACCTTGACTGCAATAAATGCCGGCAATCCCAGCGAGTAGGCAGCCAGGCTGAGAGAGGACATGTCCACATCGCTCAGCGTGAAGGCGTCATATTGGAAAAGTGTCACAAGAATCGGTTTTGCCAATACGGCGAGACCTATTGCAGCCGGAATCGTGACGATCAGTGCGATCCTGAGTGCCCAGTCCAGCGTTGCTGAAAATGCTTCAGGACTCTTTTTGGCAAACTTCTGCGAGAGGTTGGGCAGGATAACCGTGGAAAGTGCCACGCCAAATACCCCCAGCGGAAACTCCAGCAATCGATCCGAATAATAGAGCCAGGTGACACTGCCACTGACAAGAAAAGTGGCAATAACGCTGTCGAATAACAAGTTGACCTGCGCGACAGAAGATCCGATCAGGGTTGGAATCATCAAACGCAGAATCCGTCGCACGCCCGAGTGGCGCCAGCCCCATCGCGGTCGTGGCAGTAATCCGACTCTCATCAGTGCGGGAATCTGGATCAGAAGCTGGGCGATACCTGCGACAAACACCCCCACTGCCAATGCCCTGACAGGCACCTGGAAGGATCCCGATAGCCAAACCGCGGCAGCGATCAGCGAGAGATTCAAAAGGATCGGCGTCAGCGCCGGGACAAGAAAACGCTCAAAGGTGTTCAGAATGCCGCCAGCCAGTGCGGTCAGCGAAATGAACAGGATGTAGGGAAAAGTGATACGCAGCATGCCGGCAGACAGCTCGAACTCGGGCCGGCCCTCAATCAGCCAGCCAGGTGCAAATATCGCCAGCACAGCTGGTGCGGCGATGACGCCAATGGCTGTGATAATAAGCAAAATGCCAGCCAGGGTCCCTGCGACATGATCAACCAGGTCACGCATTGCGCGCTTGTCGCCACTGGCCCGAACTTCTGCGAACACAGGCACGAAAGCGAGTGAGAATGACCCTTCTGCAAACAGGCGTCGCATGAAATTCGGGATCTTGAAGGCAAGGAAAAACGCGTCGGTCTGGCCACTGGCCCCGAAGAAACGCGCGAACACCATGTCCCGCACAAATCCCAGGATTCGTGAGGCGATGGTTGCGGTGCCGACAGTGGCCGTTGATCTAAGGAGTTTCAATTGCTTTTCCTTCATAAACCCCATTGACCGGAAGACGCTGAAATGGGAGAATATAGGGCTCTATTGCGAATTTGTATTTATTGGAGAAACACCTTGGCTAACAGTCTATCAGCTCGAAAACGAGCCCGTCAGGCAGAGCGTCACCGCAGGCAGAACGCCAGTCAGCGTTCCTACGTTCGTACGGCGATTAAAAAAGTTCTGAAGGCGATCGAATCGGGCGATAAAAAAGCGGCCGAAGCGGCTTATAAAGATGCCGTTCCCGCGATCGACAAATCCGTGACCAAGGGCATCATGCACAGAAACAAAGCTGCGCGGCATAAATCGCGCCTTAATGCCCATATTCGCGACCTTCAATGATTCAAACCCCGCTTCAGGCGGGGTTTTCATTTAGCGGGTCCGTATCCGGATAAACAACATCTTCATCGTCCTGAAGCCCTGGATTCCTGCCAGCAATGGCATCCTCATCCAATGCTTCCAGTGCTTTTATAACGTCCGTCATCAACTGATCGGTTCCGTCCTGGCTGACTGATGAAATCAGGTACCAGGGTGCTTCCCAGTTGAGAGCATCAACAACGGATTCTGCATTTCCCCTCGCCTCCCCTGGCGGCAGCAGGTCTGATTTGGAAAAGACCAGCCAACGTGGCATCGCCATCAGGGATTCGTCATAGCGCTGCATCTCGTCTTCAAGTTTTCTGATCTGCAGCGCCAGGTCGGTCTCAATAGCAGTAGGCGCCATATCAACCAGGTGCAATAACAGCCGTGTGCGTTGCAGGTGCTTGAGAAACTGGATACCCAGGCCCTGTCCTTCAGCAGCGCCTTCGATCAGGCCAGGAATATCTGCAATCACGAAACTCTGGTCAACACCGATTCTCACCACGCCCAGATTCGGATGCAGTGTTGTGAATGGATAATCCGCCACTTTCGGCCGGGCCGCAGAAACAGAACTGATCAGGGTGGACTTACCAGCGTTTGGAAAACCCAGCAAGCCAACATCTGCAAGCACTTTCAACTCAAGATGAAGGTCCCTGGCCTCTCCTTTCTCACCAGGTACTGTCTGTCGTGGCGACCTGTTGGTTGAACTCTTGAAATGCAAGTTACCAAGGCCGCCCTTACCGCCCCGTGCAACCAGCAGACGCTGGCCATGTTCCGTTACATCGCCAATTTTTTCATCAGTTTCCGCATTGATAACAATGGTGCCAAGGGGCACACGAATACTGATATCTTCCCCACTCTTGCCGGTCTTCTGGCGACCCATGCCGGATTGTCCGTTGGCCGCCTTGTAGGATCGTTTGTGGCGAAAATCAGCCAGCGTATTCAACCCTGAATCACCCTCCAGGTAAACACTGCCGCCCCGTCCACCATCTCCCCCGTCAGGCCCGCCAAGGGGTATGTACTTTTCGCGCCGAAAAGATGCACTGCCATCGCCACCCTTTCCTGCCGCAATTGTGATTTCTGCTTCGTCGACAAATTTCATAAGACTTTCATTCTAAACCGGATGGGAAAAATACACCGGCCATATGGCCAGACCGGGCCCGCCCCGGGAATGCCCCGGGCCATTCCCGGGCCATTCCCGGGCAAATCCCAGGTAAATCTTGGCGCGAAAAAAAACCCTGCCTTGGCAGGGTTTTTCTGAACCTGAAGGGTCGTGATCAGCTTGATTCTACACTCACGAACTGGCGATTCCTGGCACCACGTCGTTCAAATTTAACCTTGCCGTCGGCGGTTGCGAACAACGTGTGGTCGCGTCCGACGCCAACGTTGGTGCCTGCATGGAAACGCGTTCCACGCTGACGAACGATGATGTTACCGGCAACCACAGACTCTCCACCGTAGGCCTTTACACCCAGGTACTTGGGATTCGAATCGCGGCCGTTGCGTGTACTACCGCCTGCTTTTTTATGTGCCATTTTCCTGCTTCCTCCCGCCTTTGCTCAGACAATGCCTGATCAGGCTTCGATTCCCGTGATTTCGAGCTGCGTGAAATACTGGCGGTGACCCATCTGTTTCTGATGATTCTTGCGCCGCTTGAATTTCAGCACCGTGATTTTAGCGTGACGACCATGGTCCACAACCGTGGCTGAGACCTTGCCGCCATCCAGAAAAGGCGTTCCGACCTTTACGTCTTCGCCTTCGCCGACCATCAGCACCTGGTCAAGCTCAACCGTGGCGCCCTTTTCGGCTTCAATTTTTTCGACGGTTATAACGTCGCCTTCAGAGGCGCGGTACTGTTTTCCGCCTGTTTTGAATACTGCGTACATGGGTTTTCCGCTCCGTGTTCAAACGGCCCTGCAAAAGAGCGAGAATGCTACCGGTTTCCTGGCCCACGGTCAAGGGCGAATTGCATCTAAAAGGAGTGTCCTGCAAGACATCTATCTCTTTGGCCCTGACTCAATTTGCGGAGTATGATAGACGGTTTGACTTGGCGGAATGAACCCACAATGAGTAATGCCTCCCGCACGGGCACGAACACCATCCAGATTCGTGGCGCACGCACCCACAATCTAGCCAATATCGACCTGGACCTTCCACGTGACAAGATGATCGTGGTCACAGGGTTATCAGGTTCGGGAAAGTCTTCCCTGGCTTTTGACACCATCTACGCAGAAGGCCAGCGGCGCTACGTTGAGTCGTTGTCTGCTTATGCCCGCCAGTTTCTTTCCCTGATGGAAAAGCCAGACGTTGACCATATCGAAGGCTTGTCTCCGACGATCTCCATCGAGCAGAAATCCACTTCGCATAACCCACGCTCCACTGTCGGCACCATCACCGAGATTTACGACTATCTCCGATTGCTGTTTGCACGCGTGGGCACACCACGCTGTCCGGACCATGATGTTCCTCTTGAAGCGCAGACAATCAGCCAGATGGTCGACCATGTCATGGCGATGGCTGAAGGTGAGAAACTCATGCTCCTGGCACCCGTGATTCGCATGCGCAAAGGTGAACACCTGCAGCTGTTCAACGAGTTGCGGGCATTGGGATTTGTGCGTGCTCGGGTCGACGGTACCGTCTATGACATGGATGAGATTCCGGAACTCGAACTGCGCAAGAAACACACCATCGAGGTCGTGGTTGATCGTTTTCGGGTTCGGCCTGACATGAAGCAACGCCTGGCTGAATCGTTCGAAACTGCCGTTAACCTGAGCGAAGGCCTGGCAATGGTCGCGCCTATGGATCACGAAAGCGAACGCGGTGAAAAACTGTTTTCATCAAGATTTTCATGCGCTTACTGCGACTACAGTCTCGAAGAGCTCGAACCACGCATGTTTTCATTCAACAACCCGAATGGCGCATGTCCGGAGTGTGATGGCCTGGGTGTCAGCCAGTTTTTCGATCCGGAACTGGTGGTCAGGAAGAGACAGGTCAGTCTGGCAGGCGGCGCTGTCCGCGGATGGGATCGACGCAATGCCTTTTACTTCACGACCATCCAGGCGCTTGCCAAGCATTATGGATTTGACGTGGATACGCCGTTCCAGGAGTTGTCAAAAAAAGTCCAGGACATTGTCCTTTACGGAAGCGGCGATGAGGTCATCGAGTTCCGTTACACCAGCGAAACCGGTTCCCGGAAACGTCGGCACCCTTTCGCAGGCATTATCCCCAATCTTGAACGACGCTATCGCGAAACCGATTCGAGAATTGTTCGTGAAGAACTGGCCAAGTACATCAGCCAGGCGGCCTGCAGCGAATGTGGTGGCCAGCGACTCAACCGTGAGGCCCGTCATGTTTTCATTTCAGATACCAACCTGCCGGATATCACCAGCTGGCCCATTCAGCGTTGTCTGCAGTTTTTCACTGATCTGTCCCTGACAGGCCGACGCGGTGAAATCGCTGCCAAAATCGTCAAGGAGGTGCACGAACGACTGCATTTCCTGGTCAATGTTGGCCTCGATTACCTGACTCTCGACCGCAAGGCAGACACGCTTTCCGGCGGCGAAGCGCAACGAATTCGACTTGCAAGCCAGATCGGAGCCGGCCTGGTCGGTGTGATGTATATCCTTGATGAGCCATCAATCGGACTCCATCAGCGCGACAATGCAAGGCTGCTGGCCACACTGACACGACTGCGGGACCTGGGAAACACGGTGATCGTGGTTGAACACGATGAAGAAGCCATTCGCAGCGCCGATCATGTGGTTGATATCGGCCCTGGTGCTGGTGTGCATGGCGGTCAAATAGTCTTTACTGGCGAACCAAAGGACCTTTTGCTCAAGGGCGATACCCTGACAGCCCAGTACCTGTCTGGTAAACGCGAGATATCAATACCGGGCACCCGCATTCAACCGGATCCGGAGCGGATGCTGCGCGTCTATGGCGCCCAGGGTAATAACCTCAAGAACCTGACCCTTGAAATTCCTGCTGGCCTGTTCGTGTGCGTGACCGGTGTTTCAGGCTCCGGCAAATCAACCCTGATCAACGACACCCTGCACAAACTGGCTGCACGCGAGCTGTACGGAAGTTCCACTCAGCCAGCACAGCATGAACGTGTTGAAGGGCTGGAGTTGTTCGACAAGGTGGTGGATATTGATCAGTCACCCATTGGCCGCACGCCACGCTCCAATCCCGCAACGTATACGGGTCTTTTCACACCCATCCGTGACCTGTTTGCTGGCACGCAGGAATCAAGAGCACGCGGCTACAAGCCCGGGCGGTTCAGTTTCAATGTGAAAGGCGGCCGTTGTGAAGCCTGCCAGGGTGACGGCCTCATCAGGGTGGAAATGCACTTCCTGCCCGATATCTATGTGCCATGCGATGTTTGTAAAGGTGCACGATATAACCGCGAGACCCTGAGTGTGACTTACAAGGGCAAAAGCATCCATGATGTGCTGCAAATGACCGTTGAAGATGCGCTGGAATTTTTTCAGCCGGTCCCGGCAGTAGCCCGCAAACTGCAGACCATGGCGGATGTAGGGCTTTCGTATATTCAGCTGGGACAGAGTGCGACCACGCTTTCCGGTGGTGAGGCCCAGAGAATCAAGCTTTCGAGGGAGCTGAGCAAACGCGATACAGGCCAGACTCTCTACATTCTCGACGAGCCCACAACCGGGCTGCATTTTCATGACATAGAACAGCTGCTCCATGTGCTGCACCGCCTGCGGGATCACGGCAACACGGTGATCGTGATTGAGCACAATCTTGACGTGATCAAAACCGCAGACTGGCTGATCGACCTCGGCCCTGAGGGTGGCGACAAGGGTGGTGAAATCATCGCACGTGGCACACCTGAAGAAGTTGCGGCAGTTAAACACAGCTACACCGGTCAGTTCCTGGCACCAATCCTGGAGCGCAACGTTCAGCGAAACGTTCGTCGCAGCGCCTAGTCGCGGCTGAAGCCGCTCCTACAGGGTGCCACATCGGGTCACGACTATAAGACCGATCCTGCAAAACGCCTGTAGGAGCGGCTTCAGCCGCGACCCGCATTCCGGGATCACTCTTCACCGCGTCATCCCGGCCCCCGAGCCGGGATCCACCAGGCGAAGCACTTTGGCCGCAACGTGGATCCCGGATAATTCCTTTGGAATTCCCGGGATGAAATTCGCTTGTTGCGAATATCATTTACAAACCGTTTACATTAAACGTGCAACATTCCGGCACAATTGAACTCAATGGTGTAACACCACGATTGTGAAATTCGGAGAGCGACCATGCACACCCACAAAATGAGTAACACAAAGAGCAGAACACTGGCTTTTGCCGTCAGCCTCGCTTGCAGCCTGGCTTCAACGTCCACCGCCTGGGCAGCAGAAAGCGACGATTCGGTCACAATCTATTCACGGATGCAGCCCGGTGCAGTGTCCCCCGATCTTTACCGGCCCGTGGGTGGGCATCAGTACGGAGGCAATGTTCCCGGATACGCCATTGTCAGGCATGATCGCGAATACGATATCGAACGAGGCACCTCAACACTTCGCGTCACCGATGTCGCTGCGCTGATTGACCCCACCACGGTGACTTTTACTTCACTGGATGTACCCGAAACTCGCGTGATTGAACAGAGCTTCCAGTTCGACCTGGTCAGCCAGGCCAAATTGATGGAGAAGTACCTGGGCCAGCGCATCACCGTCGAACAGATTCGTGGTGACAACCTGGACCTGGTTGAAGGAGTCTTGCTGGGCCTTGGTGATGGACTCACGCTGCAACTCGATGATGGCAGCATCAGCGCACTCAGGAACTGGGGAAACGTACGGTTTTCAGAACTGCCAGGCGGCCTGATCACCCGCCCGACGCTCGAGTGGATGCTCGACAGCCCGGAATCCGGAGAACAGGAAACCCGCATCGCTTATGAAACCAAGGGCATGACCTGGTGGGCTGATTACAACATTATCTACTCCGATGAAGGTGGCAATGATTGCCAGATGGACCTTTCTTCCTGGGTGAGCATCATCAACCAGTCAGGCGCCGGATATAACAATGCACGCCTGAAACTGATCGCGGGTGATGTCAATCGTGCCCCGGCGCCTAATGAAGGACGCATGATTCGCCAGCAGATGGACATGATGGCTGCGGCCCCAATGGCCGATGGATTCCAGGAAAAAGCGTTCTTTGAGTATCACCTCTACACCCTGGGTCGTCGGACTGACCTGCCCAACAACTCCACCAAGCAGCTTCAGCTGATTCCAACAGCCAGGGGCGTTGAATGCAGCAAGGAACTGGTTTTTGCACCAACCATGAATTTTTCCTGGTACGGCGGTCAGCAACTGGACAAGGGTTACGGTTCATATGGTAAAGCGGACGTCAAAGTGTACCTGCGTTTTGAAAACGAAGAAGACCAGGGTCTCGGCGTGGCGCTTCCTGCCGGTCGGATTCGCGTCAGCCAGCTGGATGAGGCTGATGACAGCCTGGAATTCATTGGTGAAGATGTCATCGACCACACACCTCGTAACGAGGATGTCCTTATCACGATGGGAAACGCCTTCGATGTGGTTGGTGAGCGCGTCCAGACAGACTTCAGGGTCGACACCCGCACACGAAACGCGTGGGAGACTTTCGAAATCAAACTCCGAAACCACAAGGAAGAGTCAGTTGAGGTGAAAGTCCTGGAAAACCTTTATCGGGCCGCAAACTGGACCATTGAAAACCCCAGCCAGGATTTTGAGAAAGAAAACAGCAACCGGATAAGATTCGACGTTGAAGTGGATCCGGAAGAAGAGAAAGTAATCACCTACACGGTTCACTACACCTGGTAGGAATATTTGATCTACAGCCCGCTCTGGCAATCAGAGCGGGCTTTTTTGTGCATTACTTATCCAGCAGCCACATCAGGCCCAAACGAAATGATTCCGGAAGAATTGAAAAATGCCCATAGCCAGGCAATTCGTGGGCGTTTAACTCAAAGGGTGCATCAGGTTTTGCCTGCCAGTGAGCAATCCACTGCTCAGAATATGGCTTGAACCTGGGCGAATCGTTCGAACCCACAGCGACGAACAATTTTGTACTGCCCTCGCCATCACGGTCCTGCAGAAAGAAATCAAGATTCCTGTGCAATGCCGGATTGCTGGAAATGTGACCATAAAACAAACCCGGCTGGGTCATGGCGGTATAGAGGATGAACTGCCCACCCAGCGACTGGCCAAAAATGATGCGGTGGGCGGGATCAACCGGGTATTTAGCTGAAACCACTGGCAGTATCTCCTCTGCCAGGACACGCTGGAAATTTTCCGCACCTCCCCAGTATTCCCGTTCCTCGCTTGGGGCGGTGTAGTCAGTACTTCTATAGTTGCCCTCTTCAAAGGTCTCACCGCCGTACGATATTCCGACCAGGATGAATTCTGAGACAGCCTCTTCATGCCACAGGTAATTGCTGTATCCGGCGAGTGTCGAGAACGTCGCACCGCCATCGAGCAAAAACACAGTTGGAAAACGGCACTCTGAGCAATCTGTCGCTCCAGGGGGTAATTTGATCAGCAGGTGAAAAGGTCGCTCCAGAATTTCTGAGTCCAGCTTGTGATGCTGTACATCGCGGATGGACTGCATGCTTTCAAGCACCAGGTCGTCGGCTTCGAGCAGCGTCGAAAAGACAAGGCAGAAATATAAGCAGGCAAGCTTCAAATAGCTCATCGTGGATTTCCTGAACTCCCAAAGTACTTATTGGCCAGAGTAATTTTTAGCCAGAGTACTTATTAACCTGACTGGCAAGGGAATTCATACCTTTTGAGCCGAACAGACCGGAAAAAAGGGGTCAGAACCCCAAAATGGTTCCGACCCCTGACTGACCCAGTCGACTTGTGGAGAGAGTTCGACTAGTGGTCGCCGTAATAACCGTGGTCATAATCGCGATGGCCACGACGCTTGCCTTTGCGATAGCCTTTCCTGTAACCCTTCTTGTAGCCCTTGTGATACCCGTGTCTTTTGCCATGACGATATTCATAGCGAGGGGCACGGTATCCACGCCCGTAATAACGAGGCGGCGGAGCGTAATAAGGCACGGCATATGGCGCACCATAGTTCACTCCGACCAGGTAGCCATTGTTGGACCAATAAAAGGATCCTCCGGCAGCTGCTTTGTAGCCATGTGCCTGGGCCGAATCGCTCATGCTGAATCCAAGCATGATGGCCAGTGAAATAACGAGTACAAGTTTCATTTTGATTCCTCCTTTGCGCTCTTCGCAATGCCAGAATAGACTGGGCATGCTGAACGTGGACTGAACTCAAATCAGCCCCGTTTGCTTTCAGATGCAGCGCCGCCGGCAGACCTTTTTGGAGAATTTTTTATATGTTTGAATTCATTGAGCATGGCCGGATTTGTGAAATCAGAATGGCTCATCCACCGGTTAATGCCATCGGTCCGGAGTTCATGGACGGGCTAACGTCGGCACTGGAGGAAAAGGCAAGTCATTACCGGGCCATAGTCTTGTCAGGGCAGCCAGGCATGTTCTCTGCAGGCCTGGATGTCGTCAGGCTGATGCAACTTGATCATGAACAGGTTGAGCGGTTCTGGAGGCAATTTTTCAGACTTCTTCAAACCATTGGAGCATCCCCGGTGCCGATCGCATCGGCCATAACCGGCCACTGCCCCGCAGGTGGCGCTGTTATGACCATTCATGGCGACTATCGCGTGATGTCCCATGGCAATTACAAGATCGGCCTGAATGAAGTGCAGGTGGGTCTCGTGGTACCGCCACATATTCAAAGGGTTCTGATCAGGCTGGTTGGAAAACATCGTGCAGAACGTCTGATGGTCGCAGGCGAGCTGCTCTCACCTGAACAGGCACTTGAAATCGGTTTCGTGGACGAACTGGCAGATGGACCTGAAGACACTGTCGAGCGGGCTGTGGACTGGTGTAAGAAACATACTGCCCTGCCACGCAGTGCAATGTCCCAGACCCGAAGCCTTATGAGACAGGACCTGGCCACAAACTACGATGATCTGACTCAGGAAGACGTGGATTTGTTTACCGGCGTCTGGTTTTCAGACGAAACCCAGGCTGTGATGCGCCAGGTGCTTGAACGTCTTGGAAAATAGTCCGGGAAAATCTTTGACTGCTATTCGGCATCAAGCCGGTCAACAAGGTTGCGGATAATCGCCGCAGTCACACCCCAGATGACGTGACTTTCCCAGTTCAGTGACCAGATCGTATGGACCTGGCCCCGGTATTCGCGCTCGGTGCGATGAAACCGACTGACGTCAGTGATGTATGAAAGCGGAACAGTAAACACCTCGTCCACTTCCCTGGAATCCGGAATCCAGTTCAGCCCGGGTTCAAGCAGGCCGACCACAGGCAAAACCCGGTAGTCCGAAATGGTGTCAAATCGATCAAGAAATCCGATGGGTTTGATGGTGGTCTCGGCAATTCCAATTTCTTCGCGTGTTTCGCGCATTGCTGTTTCCACGGCCGAGCCATCAATACTTTCCATCGCGCCCCCGGGGAAACTCACTTGTCCGGGATGATGAGCCAGATCTCTTGAACGCAGGGTCAGCACGACTTCTGGTTGTTGCTGGTCAATAATTGGCACCAGCACTGCAGCAGTTCGACCAGGACGGTAAAGCTCTTCACCAGGTGGCTTAAAACCTGTGACCTCCAATGGACCAACGCCGTGTTCCAGTGGAGAAACAGCTTTGATCAGTCGGGCTTTCCAGTCGGGCATGGCAGGGAACTCATCAGGCCTGCGAGTGCGGGCCTTAAAAGAACATGTCAAAAAGTAAAACGGGGCCATCTGGGCCCCGTTTCAATTTGTACTTTATTCGACGATTTCGATTAGTTTGAGATCGAAAGTCAGGGCCTCGTTCGGCCCCACCGGAGGATTACCCCGGGCTCCGAAAGCCAGTTCAGGCGGAACAAATATTTGCCAGGTCGAGCCCGTCTTCATCAGTGGCAGGACTTCCTGCCAGCCTCTCAACACGGTATTGACGGCAAATTCCTCAGGCACACCACGTGCGAAAGAACTGTCGAATTCAAGACCAGTCAGCTTGGAACCGCGATAGTGCACTTTGACCGTGCTTTCCATGCCAGGGCGGGCACCTTCACCTTCTTCAATGATTCGGTACTGGACGCCACTTGGGAGTTCTACGATGCCGGTCTTGGTCACGTTCTCAGCAAGGAAAGCTTCAGCCGCTGCCTGGTTTTCTTCAGCCAGCGCAATAAAGGCTTCCTGCTGTTCCTGCCGGACTTTCTGCTGCATTGCTGTCAGCAAAGACACCATCTCTTCGGGTGAGACCTGCGGCTCAGCACTCGCAGCAGAATCACGGATTGCTGTAATAAGTGATTCAACATCAAACTCAGCGCCGCGCTGCTTGATGTCTTCTCCAATATCCCAGCCAACGGCGTAGCTGAGTTTACCCTTATCAGTTTCCAGATCCTGGGCCATAAGCGGCCCGATCGATAAAGCTGCAACCAGGGCGAGCAACAGCGTGTTTGCGAATACAGGTCGCATAGGTAATAACCTCCTGAGTGAATTCAATTTATTTACGCGCAATTTTCATGGCTCCCTGAACCCGATCCCAAACGAACTTGGTGAAGACTGGAACCTGATTTTATGATTAAGGGACGCGCGAAAAGGCGCCTATTCTACAGGAGCAGTCACGCGCCTGTCATTCTTAATAACTTCTAATGGCAAGTCGCCGGTACATAGACTACAAACACGCGCCCAAGTTTCGCGCCCATATTTCAATATTGGTCCGGCGAATTCTGCCCAAGTGTTGGTTGAATTCGCCACACGGATCAGCTGTGGTTAACCAGGACTTCACTGATCGATTTATTTCTCTTTTTATTTCAGATAGATACAGCCCCATCTGCTCTTGGCACGAAGTCTGCATTACTTATAGCAAGTTAAATCAGTCAGGAGCCAATTCAATGGGAGTTTTTTCGAGATTCAGCGATATTGTTAATGCCAATATCAATGCAGTCCTGGAGAAAGCGGAAGATCCGGAAAAGATCATTCGTCTTATGATTCAGGAAATGGAAGACACGCTGGTCGAAATCCGCTCCGCGGCGGCCAAGTGCATTGCCGACCGCAAAGAGCACGGGCGTCGCATCAGTTATCTTGAGCAGGAACAGGAAGAGTGGGCCAAGCGTGCCGAACTCGCCATCCGCCGGGAACGCGATGATCTGGCCCGTGCCGCCCTTGCGGAGAAACAGGCCATTGCCGATCACGTTGCGCAGCTAAAAGACGAAATGGAAGTTCTCGACAATCAACTCGAGAAATTCAATGCAGACATCACTCAGCTGCAAAGCAAGTTGAACGATGCAAAAGCACGTCAGCGTAGCATCGTGGTTCGCCACAAGACTGCCAGTTCCCAGCTTTCAGCCCGCAAGCATATTCACAACGACCGAATGGACGAATTGCTTTTCCGCTTCGAAAATGCGGAACGCCGGATCGACCGGGTTGAATCGGAAGGTGAAGCCATCTCGATGGGTCGCGGGAAGGGCCGTACCCTGGCCGATGAAATCGCAGACCTGGAACAAAACGACCGCGTGGAAGAGGAACTGACTGAGCTCAAGAGCAAAGTGGGCGGCGGGAAGAAAGAAAAAAGCAAAAACGATAACGCTGAATCGGAGGAATAAGAAATGAGCGAAACCATCGCAATTATCCTTCTGACGGTCTGTTTTCCGATCTGGATTGTTTTTCACTACATAACCAAGATCAAGACTTCCAAGGGACTAACGCCGGAAGACGAGAAAATGCTGAGTGAGGTCTGGGAATCGACCAACCGCATGGAAGACCGGATCAAGACCCTGGAGCGCATCCTGGACATCGAAGCACCAAACTGGAGACAGCGCTAATGAATGCATTTTACGAGCGTAAGAATCCGCACAAGCTTTACCGCGACAAGAAAAATGCGGTTCTGGCGGGCGTCTGCGCGGGCGTTGCGGAGTATTTCGGATGGAATCGAAAGGCAATCCGGGTCGCGTGGGCCCTGCTTTGCGTGGTGCCACCATTTTTTCCTTTCATGGCGATCTCTTACATCGTGCTGGCCATCCTGTTACCGGTCAAACCCGACAATCTCTATCAGCAGGATGTCCAGCAGGCTGAATTCTGGCGTGGCGTGAGCAATGCCCCGTCGGATGTTTTTGGCTCACTGAGTCACCGATTCAAGGAACTGAATCTCCGGCTGGAAAAAATGGAAGCATTTGTCACTTCCAAGGAATTTGAAATTGATCGCGAACTCGGTCGCGGACCCGGCAGGAGCGATTCGGCCTGACCCATTCGGCGAATCGGCTTGTCTCATGTAGCGCTAAAACGAAAAAAAGGTGAGTCAGAACGTAACCAAATTGCCCCTGTCAACGTCAACCTAAGTAGATAAACAGTGTCAATAACCATGAACGGTCAACAAACGAAGAGAAAAGGACATGCCAGAGATGCAAACGCCAATTCAATCCAGAAAGACCGATTCACCAAACAGGAATGTGGAAATGAAATCCATTGAAGAAAAAATCACAGACATTAAAGCGCCTCTTTACTCTTCACCATGGCTGGCTTTTTTCTACATCATTCGCCAGGGATGGGGACAAACCCGGCCCTGATCGCCCCTTTCCAATGAAATGCCGTTACGGCATTTCATTCCATGGCGGTTTGAATCTTTAGTCGACGCGTCCGTAAATGTCTTCAAACCGTTCAATATCATCCTCACCAAAATAGTCCCCGGTCTGAACTTCGATAAGGTGCACATCCTCGGTGCCAGGGTTCTCAAGCCGATGCAGGGTTTCAATCGGGATGTAAGTTGACTGGTTCGGTTCCAGCAGGAATTCTTTCTCACCCAATCGTACTTTTGCTGTCCCCTTAATCACAGTCCAGTGTTCACAACGCTTGTGATGCAATTGCAAAGACAAAACCTGGCCTGGCTTCACCACCAGTCGCTTGACCTTGCAATCATCCGCATCTTCCAGGATTGAATAACTACCCCAGGGCCTGTGAACGGTCTGGTGGAAGTCAGCTGCCTCGTGATCCAGCTCAGTTAACTGGCTAACCACGTACTTTACATCCTGGGCCCGATCACGATCGGCCACCAGCACAGCATCGCCTGTATCCACTATGACAAGGTCGTTTACGCCCACTGCCGCCACCAGGCGTTTTTCACCCTGGATAAAGCAATTCGTGCTTTCCACCATTAAAGCCTTTCCATGGATTCGGTTGCCAGCAGCATCAGACTCGTACAATTCACTGATCGCCTTCCAACTGCCGATATCACTCCATCCAAATTCGGCACCCACCACAGCACAGTTGTCAGCCCTTTCCATCACTGCATAGTCCACCGAGATGCTGGGCACTTCGGAAAACAGCTCTTTTGAGATCTCAAGAGGTTGTCGAAACTGGTCCGTCTCCTCCCAGCACCTTTCAATGGCAGCAGATACCTCGGGCGCGTGTTCAGCCAGCGCCTTGAGGAAAGCACCTGCGGTAAAACAAAACATTCCCGAGTTCCAGGCATAGTCGCCTGATTCATAGTATTCCCGGGCAGTTTCCTCGTCTGGTTTCTCGACAAAAGCGGCAATTTCGTGGCCGGCTGAGTTGAGAATCTCCACGCCTTTTCGAATGTAGCCGAAACCGGTCTCAGCATGCGTCGGATGGATGCCAAATGTCACCAGGTAGCCCTGGTCTGCCAGCGATGCAGCTTCATCAACCGCTGTACTGAATCGACTCAGATCCCGAATCAGATGGTCAGCAGGCATGACCAGCATTCGGGCTGATTCACCCATGCGGTTGCTGATGTAGGTGGCTGCCATTGCAATGGCAGGTGCAGTATTGCGACCCACTGGTTCCAGCAGGAAAGGATGCTGATGCTCCTCGCCTGCCAGGCTGTTGTAGAGATCCCGGGTGTAAAAATAATAGTCCCTGCTTGTGACCGTAAGGATCGGAGCATTATGTGCCACCGCAAGCGCCCGATTAAATGTCTTCTCAGCAAGCGTCTCACCATCCATCAGTTTCATGAAAGGCTTGGGATGAGCGCGTCGTGAAACCGGCCACAAACGGGTTCCAGCGCCGCCGGACAATATAACCGGCACCAATGGTGCGGCCTCTTTGCGTTCAGTCATCAATACTCAGATCCTCAAGGCAGTCTGATAGGGAAGGCCTCAATTCAGCCGGTTCAATCCTGAATACCCTGGAGATTTTGCTGGTATCAAGCACAGAATTTCTGGGACGCGTTGCTGCGGTCTGGAACTGGTCGGAAGTCACCCCATCTACCTGGGGTGCACGGGCCAGAATCCCCCTGGTTACAGCAGCTTCAAAAATCACCCTGGCAAAATCACACCAGGTACATGGCGGCCCGTCGCTGTAGTGATAAAGCCCCGAATCCGGCCGGGTGTGGTTTGGTCCCTGCCCTGCGCCTGTCATTGCTTCAATGACGACAGCGCTCACCTGTGCAAGGTTGCGTGCCCAGGTTGGACAGCCAAACTGGTCATCCACGACATTCAGGTGTGAACGCTCGCTGGCCAGTCGCAACATGGTGCGAAGAAAATTATTCCCATGAGAAGAGTAGATCCAGGAAGTTCGCAAAATGACATGGTCACAGCCACTCGACAGTATTGCCTGTTCACCGCCCAGCTTGCTCTCTCCATATGCGTTTAACGGTGAGGGTTTATCACTCTCAAGGTATGGCCGATCAGAATGGCCATCAAAAACATAGTCGGTTGAGTAATGAAGGAGAAAGGCATTGTTTTCCCGGGCCCAACCCGCCAGCAGGGCAGGCGCGCTCGCATTGATCTGGAAAGCCAGGTCCGACTCACTTTCTGCTTTATCTACCTGTGTATAGGCGGCGGCATTGACGATGACCCGTGGTTTGACTTCATTGAGTAATCCGGTCACCGCTTTTTCGTCACCCAGATTTAGCGAATGAAACCGCTGCACCCGGTGCCTGGGAGGGAGCACATCACTCGACACGATGCTGTGCGAATCAGTAAGCGCCGAATTTAATTCGGTTCCAAGCTGTCCACTGGCCCCGGTCAGAAATATGGTCATGTCTGCATACCTCGTTCCTCTTCAACGACCGGTAATTTTGCTTGCTCGATATCGCTGATTCGCGGTGCAGCTGAATCTTTAATGGAAAGGCTTTGTGGCTGCACCGGCCATTTTATTCCGATATCCGGATCATTCCATGCAATGGCCGCATCGTCTTCAGAAGAAAACACGCGGGTACACAAGTAGCTCATCATGGCTGGCTGATCACCCAAAACGCAAAATCCATGCGCAAATCCTTCCGGCACATAAAGCTGACGATGATTGTCGGCAGAAAGCTCCACCCCGACCCATTCACAAAATGTTGGCGAATTGGTACGAATATCCACCGCAACATCAAAAATCCGCCCTTCCAGGACCTGTACGAGCTTTCCCTGGGGATTGGGATATTGGTAGTGCAGGCCGCGAATGACGCCCGCGGTAGAACGCGATACGTTTGACTGGACAAAATCTTCAGGCAAACCGAGTTTCTTGTAGCGCTGCGCGTTCCAGCTCTCCATGAAAAAACCCCTACGATCGCCGTAGACGTCTGGCTCAACGATGATCAGGCCGGAAATTCCGGTCTCGAAGTGCTGCATGACCGGCCCTAGTGTCCCCGCTTAATCAGCTGCATCAGGTAGTCGCCATAGCCACTTTTCCGCAAGGGCTCAGCGAGCCTTGCCACTTGTTCGCGATCAATCCAGCCCTGCTGGAGTGCTATCTCTTCAGGACAGGCGATTTTCAGGCCCTGGCGAGTTTCAATCGTTTCAATAAAACTGGCTGCCTGTTGCAATGACTGGTGAGTGCCCGTGTCCAGCCAGGCATATCCACGCCCAAGCCGCTCAACAGACAACTGACCTTCTTCGAGGTAGCGTTTGTTCAGGTCGGTGATTTCCAATTCACCGCGAGGAGAAGGCTTAAGGTTTCGGGCGAATTCTGAAGCCCTGTGGTCGTAGAAATACAGGCCGGTCACCGCGTAGTTCGACTTTGGATTTTCCGGCTTCTCCGCGAGACTCAGCACTCGAAAACTATTGTCAAATTCGACCACGCCATAACGTTCAGGATCGCTCACCCAGTAACCGAAAACGGTCGCCCCGCTCTCGCTTTCCTCGGCACGCTGAAGCACATCACGCAATCCGCCGCCATGAAAGATATTGTCCCCCAGGATCAGGCAACTTGGATGTCCGGCCAGAAATTCTTCTGCAATGATCAGCGCCTGGGCCAGGCCATCAGGCTTTTCCTGGACGGCATAACTCAATTGCAAACCCCAATGACTGCCATCGCCAAGCAGGTTGATGAACATGGATTGCTCATGGGGTGTGGTAATGATGAGGATTTCGCGAATACCTGCTTCCATCAAAGTCGAGAGCGGGTAGTAAATCATCGGCTTGTCGTAAACAGGCAGAAGCTGTTTGCTGATCATCTGTGTCAGTGGGTACAGCCGGGTTCCACTGCCGCCGGCGAGAATAATGCCTTTGCGATTCATGATTGTGTTGCTCCCAGACCGAGCCGTTCGCCCTGGTAACTGCCATCCCTGACATGATTTACCCAGGTTTGATTCTCAAGATACCAGTCCACCGTGCGAGCCAGCCCGGCCTCGAAATTCACCGAGGGATGCCAATCCAGCTGACCGCAAATTTTGCTGCAATCGATGGCGTAGCGTCGATCGTGACCTGGCCGGTCAGCGACGTATTCAACCAGTTGCCTGCGACTGCCAAATTCTGCATCGGGACGGCGATCATCGACAATATCGCAAATGGCATGAACCACATCGATGTTGGTGCGCTCACACATTCCGCCAATGTTGTAGACCTCGCCCACCTCGCCTGATGAAAGAACACGGTTGATGGCATCAACATGATCCTGAACGAAAAGCCAGTCACGCACCTGCTTGCCGTCACCATAGACGGGCAGGCGCTTCTTCTCCAGCGCGTTGTGAATGATCAATGGCACCAGTTTTTCAGGAAACTGGTACGGACCATAATTGTTGGAGCAATTGGTGGTCAGCACCGGAAGACCGAAAGTGTGATGGTAGGCTCGCACCAGGTGATCGGAGGATGCCTTGGAAGCAGCATAGGGCGAATTGGGCGCGTATGGTGTTTCTTCAGTGAACGCACCGGTGGGGCCAAGACTTCCATAAACTTCGTCAGTAGAAACATGCAGAAAGCGAAATTTTTCTGCCGCATCGGCAGGCAAAGATTGCCACCATTCTTTTGCCGACTGAAGCAAATTCAAAGTGCCGACCACGTTCGTCTGGACAAATGTGGCAGGACCGTCGATCGATCGGTCGACATGACTCTCAGCGGCAAAGTTGACGATGGCATCGGGCTGGTACTTTGCCAACAGCTCATCAACCAGTGTGGCATCACCGATATCACCACGAACAAAGGAATGTCGATCATCCCCGTTCAATGGAGACAGTGTTTCGAGGTTTCCTGCGTAGGTGAGCAGATCAAGGTTGATGATCCGGCAGTCAGGGTCCTGCTCCAGGGTCCTGAGAACATAATTACCGCCTATGAAACCGGCGCCGCCGGTCACGAGCAAGGTGGTCATGAAGAGATGGCCGGACTCTGCCTAAAACGGAATATCGTCGTCAACGAAACCATCATCTGCAACGGCATCGGGTTTTTCCTGTTGTTTCGACTTATTATCCCGAAACCCCTGGCTGGATGGGGCCGAGCCACCACCGCTGTCGCCATCGCGTCCGCCCAGCATCTGCATTTCGTTGGCTACCACTTCGGTGGTGTAACGGTCCTGTCCCGACTGGTCCTGCCATTTGCGGGTCCGAATTGAACCCTCGATATAGACCTGTCTTCCTTTACGCAGATATTCTCCGGCAATTTCAGCCAGGCGATTGAAAAACACCACCCGGTGCCATTCAGTTCGCTCCTGGGTTTCTCCACTTTGCTTGTCGCGCCACGACTCACTTGTAGCGAGGCGAATATTGGTTACGGCTGCGCCGCTTGCGGTGTAACGGGTCTCAGGGTCAGCACCCAGATTCCCAACCAGAATGACTTTATTGATTCCTCGTGCCATGAGGCAATTCCTCTCCGGGGCCAGAATTTGATCTCTGCCCGATTGAATTTGGTTAGATTGTGTTAAAAAATGTGCGCGAAGTTTATCACAGTCGACAAAAAGTCCATGTAGGATAGCCACTCGCATTCTGATGCTTGCGGAAACATCAGAGGCCATTTGAACCACAGGCCATTATAATGTGAAAGGCGAGGCAAGGAGATTCAGGGATTTGAATCAGGAAACAGGCGTAATTGATATTCAGCCAATCTTCGATTTGTGCGCCGAAGATATGGATGCGGTCAATGGATTGATAAGGGACAGTCTTGATTCAGATGTTGTCCTGATCAGGCAAATTGCTGAATACATCATTGGTTCCGGAGGCAAGCGATTACGGCCGATGCTGGTGTGTCTGTCGGCACGCGCGTGCGGCTACCGTGGCTGGGATCATGTACCGCTGGCCGCAATTGTTGAGTTCATTCACACCGCCACCCTTTTGCATGACGACGTCGTCGATGAGTCAGACATGCGACGTGGACAGCAGTCTGCGCATTCAGTCTGGGGCAATGCTTCCAGTGTCCTGGTGGGCGATTTCCTGTATTCCCGCAGCTTTCAGATGATGGTTGAAGTTGGGTCGATGCGGGTCATGGAGGTGCTGTCCAACGCCACCAACCTCATCGCTGAGGGCGAGGTCGAACAACTGCTCAACATGCATGATCCTGAGGTCAGCGAAGAACGTTACTACAAGGTGATTGAGAAAAAGACCGCAAAACTTTTTGAAGCAGCCTGCCAGCTAGGTGCAGTTCTTGCCAACAGCAGAGACAAGGAAGCCGATATGGCCAGCTATGGCCGTGCGCTGGGCACCGCCTTCCAGGTTGCTGATGACGTTCTCGACTATAGCGGCGATGGCGAAAAACTGGGCAAGAACGTGGGCGACGATTTGTCCGAAGGTAAGCCCACCCTGCCGCTGATTCTTTGCCGTAAGAACCTGGCCCGTGATGAACAACGAATGATTGACGGCGCCATTCGTGACGGAAAGGTCGAACACCTGGGTCAGATCATGGAGTTCATCGTGAGCAGCGGCGCGTTGCGCCGGTCCCGACAGCAGGCCCGTGCATATGCACTGGCAGCCAAGGATGCGATCGAGGGCTTCGAAGAATCCGAGTGGACCAAAGCAATGCGTTCGCTCGCTGAGTACAGCATCAAGCGCGAATTCTGATCCACGCGTTGATTGGGCCAGCTGTGGGCCAGCTTTCTGGCTTTCCTGGCCAGGCGAAGATCAGTCGCCCATCACCTTGTTCCACTCTTCAATCCGATCAGCGTGTTTTGCAAGGACGTCATCAGCACCTGAAACCTCGATGGTCTCAATGGTATCGCCAGCCGCGATGGCGTTGACAACCTGCTGATCCTGGTCCGAATTCACCACACCAAAGACCGTATGTTTACCATCCAGCCATGGCGTTTCCACGTGGGTGACAAAGAATTGGCTGCCATTGGTGCCAGGTCCGGCATTGGCCATGGACAGAACTCCGGGGCGGTCATGGCGGGCATCCGGGTTGCATTCATCCTCAAAACGATATCCCGGTGAACCGGTTCCGGTGCCATTGGGACAGCCGCCCTGGATCATGAAGTTGTCGATCACTCGATGGAAGTCAATACCATCATAAAAGCCCCTCTTGGCAAGATTAGCGAAGTTAGCGACAGTTAGAGGTGCTTTGTCAGCAAATAGCGTCAAATTAATGTCGCCTTTATTGGTCTTGATGGTTGCACTTGCAGCATTTGATGAGGATGACATTTTTTAAACTCTCCAGTATGAATTTTGAAACTTTTTTTGCCTTTAGGCGGTCTTATTACTGAGGCCGCGGGAATGGTCTCTCCCTCAAACCTTACAGGGCGAATTCTGCACTCCTCACCCCCTGGCCCGCGGCCTCAAATTAACGTCTTTCGTACCTGACTTTCCCGGCGCACCTAGTGCGCCGGGAAGTCTTTAATCATGATCACTGTTTACAGAACAAAGCGCTGCAAACTGTTGGCCGCGATCCTCGTAGTCCTTAAATTGCGGAAAACTGGGGGCCCCCGGCGAAAGCAGCACCACACTGCCCGGCGGCGCCAGTTGCCTGGCATACTCCATCGCCTGGGCCAGGTTCTGGCTTACGACTGTACCAAGCTCGGGTTTGATGCCCCGTTTCTCAAGAGCACGCACAATCCCGGGCCCGTTATCAGGCAATGCCACCATGGCAAGTGGCGGGTGCTGCTGAAACCTTTCCGCGTAAGAATCCCAGTCGATTCCGCGCTCGAAACCACCGATCAGCAATATAACCTGCCTGTCCCTGTAAGCTTCAAGTGCAGCAATTGTCGCAACCGGTGCTGTGGAGATGCTGTCGTTAACGTACTCAACACCATTGAATTCTCCCACAGATTTGAGCCGGTGAGGCAGGCCTTCAAAACCTGCCAGACTTTTACTGACTTGCCCTGGCCTGATGCCCAGTTTCTGCAATACCGCCATGCACGCAGCCAGGTTTTCACGGTTGTGCCTGCCAGGTAACGAGACAGGCATGGTGATGACAGCCAGGTCATCATCATGGCCATCAAACCATTGAACCAACTCGTGTTTGGCAAGTGCTTTGCGCAGGTTTGAATCCGATCCGTTGGCGATCAGATCACCAGCCCTGACAAGGCCTGCCAGCCTCAACTTGTCTGCGTGATAGCGAGCCTCTGTGCCATGCCAGTCCAGGTGGTCTGTTGCCAGGTTTAAAAGCACTCCAATGGTTGGCTGCGCCTGAAGATCTGCAAGCTGATAGCTTGAAAGCTCGACCACCCACCAATCCACATCCTCATCGTCGCAGCCGAGCAATGGAGTACCGATGTTTCCTGCCAGACGGGTTTTGAGACCGGCCGACTTCAACAGGTGCGCCAGCAACGCGGCAGTCGTGCTTTTTCCCTTGGTGCCTGTGATCACGATGGTGCTGGCTAAAGGGTGCTGGTCAAACCAGATATTGCTCGGGGTGGTCGTTCCAACACCTGCTGCGCTGGCCCGTTGCAGGCACCGTCGATAGCAACTGATACCGGGTGAACGAATCAACCAATCGTACTCATCCAGACCTGCCTCATCAAAAGGGCAGACCTTCAAAACACCCAGGTCCCGAAGCACTGCTTCATTCTGGTTTCCGGTTAATGCCTCAGAGATGACTGTAATGTCATTGCGGGGGTGAGCGTTTCGCAGATGTTCAAATGCCGCCATGCCTTCGCGGCCAGCGCCAAGAATTCCGATTCGACCACGAATGTTCAACTCAGTCGGCATTTGAATCGAAGCTGGCCGTCAATGCTTCCGGCACCAGGACGGACGGAATAAAATGTCTTTCAGACGCGCTGATGACAGACTCCAGTGAAGGTGTTTCCACACCTGCGAGCTCCGGCAAGAGCGCCACAACCACCGCGTGATCTCGCCACGCCTTGTCCGACGCCAGCGCCTGCATTGCAGCGCGGCATTCTCCGTATTCACCAACGCATTCGAATGGCTTTTCCCGGCCAAGTCGACACAATTCCCGGAAACCATCAAGTTGGTCGGAATCGTTCAACAAGTCTGTACCCTGGATGGCCGTGACCTCCTCTGGAGACATAAACACAGCCAGTGCCAGCGCCGTAAAGCGACATTTTGGACAATCTCCACACCAGCGACCGACAGTACGTGAGCCATCCAGGTGGAAATTGCGGTTACAGCTTGAAAATACATCATGGTATTGATCCAGCTGGCTGAACCTGCCCACGATTGCCAATTCGGAATATGGCCGCAGGATGGAGAAATATTCAATGTCCGGACTGACCTCACGTTTGATCAGCGCCCGAAAACCAGCCTCGAACCTGGATGTCTTGCTGTACTGATGATTAATTTCCTGATCACGGCCGATTCTCATGGTGGCCTGGTCCGCTGAACGTTCGTTGGCAAAGACAATATATCGATAGCCATAAAGCACCGAGGCACACAACAAAATGGCGGAATTGATGGCTGTTACCGGAACGTGCCCATTCAGGGCGCCCTCGCGGTTCATTTCAGCCAGTGCAGGATCAAGCTGACGCCCTATACGAAGCAAAGGCAGGCCGGCAGCCCGGGTGGTGTCTTCAATCAAATGAGCGCTGCCAACACAAATGGGTTGAGACTCCATTTCCTGCTCCTGCAACAACGTCAATGCGACGAGGCTGTCTTTTCCGCCTCCCATTGCCACCAGTGCTCTTTCTGGCAGGACCAGCTCCGGGGGCACAACAGGGGGCAAGGGATCCTGTGCACACAGGCTCTGGAAATCAATCTTTGAGGAAAGGTCTATTTCGTTTTGGTAGGCGAACTCTGCCAACCCCTGGATATATAAATCGTTAAGAAACATGGCGAAGGGCCGGTCAATGGGTTCACCTTCCATTTCCACTGACGGCGGGACCACTGCCTTGTAGTAGCTCACCCCGGCAACCAGGTGTAACAGCCTGAGCGCTTTTTGCAGTGCATCCTGCCGGGATGGCTCGGACGGCCACGGCGAATAGGGAAATGTGATGGTCTCGACCAGCCTGGTAGAATTTCCGGCAGCGTCATCAAGGGCGTATCTCAGCTTTGCCTTACCCGTCTCCGGAGTATAGGTCGCACTCAAGAATCGGAAGGTACGCGCTTGCTTCCAGCCGGGATCTGAAGCGCTCAACCCTGGCCTCCCACAACGACGTTACCGGCAGAGACATTTTCAAGCTCCAGCCAGCTTGGTCCAAAAAGAGCATCTCCCGACAATGAAGGAACCAATGCATTGTGTGCGGCCTTAATCACAGCTGCCTCATGGCCTTTTTGCACCAGCAGACTCAGGCACAGGTCATTGGCCGATTGTGAAACCATCAACAACGGCTTTTCATCGAATTGGGTGAAAGCCGGGTTTAGTTTTGGCAGGGCCCTGCGGACCCCGCGACCAACAATATTGACAGTGACACAATCCGGAAAGAGATCGATTTTGCATCGCGTTCGCAGGTCCTGCGCCAACTCTTTGAGATCTTCGGAATCAATATGATTGTTTGCCAGGTTAATCGCCAGCGTGGTGGTGGTTTCCGAGGTCGCAACCAGGTCAATGGAAATGCCATTGTTTGCAATGGTTTGAAAAACCCAGGCCAGGAATCCAACCTGCTGGCGAGGATCAATGTTTTGCAGCAGCAAAACCGCCATTCCTTCCTGGCACACCACTGCCTTTGCGCCTTCGGTGTGATCAGCCTGCCCATTGATATGAGTCCCACCTATTTCGGGTCGTGAGGTGTCACGAATCCAGACCGGGGTGTTGGTGGCTGCTGCAGCGCGTACCGCGCGTGCCTGCACAACGCTGGCGCCACTGGCAGCCATTTCCAGCGCTTCTGAATACTCCAGCCGCTTCAGCAAACGCGCCTCTGGAATCTTGCGTGGGTCTGCACTGAACAACCCCGGCACATCAGTCCAGATCTCGACGCGCTCGGCTTCAATGCGGCCACCCAGCAGGACTGCCGAAGTGTCTGAACCACCTCTGCCAAGCAACGCCGTACCGCCACCTGGCATACCCACTATAAAACCCTGGGTAATCACCACTGGCCAGCATCCTTCAAGACCTGTCCTGAGAGAGTGACTTGATCCCGGCCTGCAGTCTGCCGACAACCACTGGCGCTTTTCTGAAGCGTCATCATCAGGCTGTGCTTCGAGCAACCCGCGAGAATCGACCCATTCGGTTTCAAATTTTTTCTGAAGGAATACCCACCCCAGCCGGGTGCTTAACCACTCACCGGTGGCCATCAACCTGGCCACTGTTGCGGGAATCAGGGACTCGCTCAGCTCGGAACTCAGTTGAACCAGTCGAGCGCGGGATTTATTGATCCATTCGTCGCCATCGATATTGAGCGATGCGGAAAGGGACTGGTGGATTGCAACAAACCGGTCTATCAGTGACTGATCATCCGGAGTGCATGACAGCTTGTGCAACAGATCGGTGATGCCCTCTACTGCAGAACAAACCAGTAAAACGCGATACCCCTGCTGACGTCTTTCCTCGATTCGATCGGCAATGGCAATCCATTGGTCAGGACCACGGACACTGCTGCCGCCGAACTTCAGAACAAGCCACTTTTCTTTCACCAGATACGGTCCTGCAAAAATGCTGCGCAAGTCATGCAATATTGGGGGTTAACCGCCGAAACGTTACCCCAACCACCCATGTGTGTACAGACGATGTAACGCGATGCCTTAGCTTTGCCATAAAAAAAAGGGCGCCGGTTTTGGCGCCCCAATAGAGGGATAGTGATGATCCCAGGAGTGATTTACGTAATTTCAATAATGCCCTGATCCATACCTAGTAACCAAGAGGCTCTACATCCACGCGCACTTTAATCCGTTTTCCGGGTTGGTCTTTAAAGCGGGCCTGGTAAACCTCGCCGTGGTAACGATATCTGACATCCCAGGCGACAATTTGTTCCCCGGTTTGCCATTGAGTTTCCACGGCGCACCGTTGCTCGGTTGCCGGGTAATAGTTATCCGGATGTTTCCGATGTGAGGCATCGTTGGCGATCGATCCACCCAGAACAGCGCCAGCAGCAGTGAGCGCAACGTTTCCACTGCCTCCGCCGAATTGGTTGCCGATGACGCCACCGATGATTGATCCAACAATGACAGGTGTTGCCGACCGAACAGCCGGCTCGCGGCGCCAGACTTCTTCTTCCCAGCACCGCTCCTGTTTCACCGGATAACGATATGACTCGTAAACTGGTTGGGCGTCCACGACTTTTGCCCACACAACACTCGCACCGCCACGTTGCGCGATTGCGGGAGTTGCCGAAAGCGCGATGCAGAACGTCATCAATACTTTGCTGAAATTTTTCATGGTTGGCTCCTTTTTGACTGCTTTGCCAATCTCGCTTGTGCTGTCTTACAACCGAATCCTTTTCCGGTTGTCGATCACAGACTAGCGTTGTCAAGCTGAACAGGGCCTGAACTGCAGGCTAAATGTGTATGTGAGCCGCATTGAGCTTGGTCATTAACAGTTTCTGTACTAGGATATTTGTCCCCCCATCAAATAAGAGCCTCGAATGCCGAATTATCGTACCGAAGACATTCGCAACATCACCTTCGTCGGGCACGCCGGATGCGGTAAAACCACACTCACCGAAGCGCTGCTTGCCAAATCAGGCACCATCGGAGAAGCCGGCACCATCGAACGCGGCAGCACCACCACAGATTTCGATCCCCTTGAAAAGGAATTTCAGAGTTCACTGGACTCAGGCATAGCCAGCATCGATTTCGAAGGCATTCATATCAACATTATCGACACACCGGGGTTCCCGGATTTCCGCGGACCCGCATTGACGGGCCTGGCGGCAACAGAAACCGCGGCGCTGGTCATCAATGCCCAGAATGGCGTGGAGATGTCCACTCGCCGCCTGATGCGTCGCGCCAAGCGTCGCAGATTATGTCGTGTGATCATCATCAACAAGATTGACGCAGAAGATATCGACCTGCAGTCCCTGGTCCGCCAGATTCGCGAGGAATTTGGCCCTGAATGCCTGCCGGTCAATCTGCCCGCTGAAAACTTCAGCACCGTCAGTGACTGTTTTTTTGGAACCGAGGGCGACACTGATGTTTTCTCCCTGGCAACGGCCCATGAAGAAATCATTGACCAGGTGGTTGAGGTCAATGAAGACCTGATGATGAAGTACCTCGATGGCGAGGAGTTAAGCCGTGAGGAGCTTCACAATGCCTTTGAACAGGCGCTTCGCGAAGGTCACCTGGTGCCGATCTGTTTTGTTTCTGCCAACACCGGCGCGGGGCTGGGCGAGTTCCTGCGATTTGCAAAGCGACTTCTGCCCAATCCTGCTGAGGGTAACCCCCCGATGATTTTCAAGGGCGAGGGTAAGGAACCGGAAAGGGTAAAAATCAAGGCCGACCCCGAGGCACATGTGGTTGCACATGTGTTTAAAATCAGCAATGACCCCTTTGTCGGTAAACTCAGTGTTTTTCGAGTCTACCAGGGTACCGTCAAACCAGATTCACAGTTGTACATTGGTGATGCGCGCAAGCCCTTTAAGGTCGGACACCTGTTCAAAATCCAGGGTGGCAAACACGAAGAAACCGACGCGGGCATACCGGGAGACATCTGCGCGGTGGCCAAGGTCGATGACATTCACTACGACGCCATCCTGCATGACTCCCATGATGAGGATACTTTTTTCCTGAAGCCACTGGGTTTCCCGCAACCCATGTACGGGGTGGCGATCCAGCCCAGGAGCCGTGGCCAGGAACAAAAACTGGCTCAGGCATTGCATCGGCTTTCGGAGGAAGACCCGTGCTTCAACGTCGAGCATAACCAGGAACTCAACGAAACCATCATTCGCGGACTGGGCGAGCTGCATATGCGCGTGATGCTCAGAAAAATGAAAGAGCGCTACAACGTGGAAGTCGATACCCGGCCGCCACGCATTGCTTACCGCGAGACCGTGACCCGGGCCGCAGAAGGTCATTACCGTCACAAGAAACAAACGGGTGGCGCCGGGCAGTTTGGCGAGGTTTATCTGCGAATCAGGCCGCTGGCCCGTGGCGAAGGATTTGAATTCAAGAATGCGGTTGTGGGTGGCTCCATACCGACCAGCCTGATCCCTGCGGTGGAAAAAGGCATTCGGCAGATTGTTGAAGAAGGGGCGATAGCGGGTTACCAGCTTCAGGATGTTGAAGTGGAAGTCTACGACGGAAAGCATCACCCTGTTGATTCCAAGGAAATCGCATTTGTGATTGCAGCGCGCCACGCTTTTCTTGACGCGATCCGCAACGCCGGCCCGCAAATCCTTGAGCCGGTTGTGACTGTCGACGTGACCGTCCCTGATACCCATATGGGCGACATCACCGGCAACCTGGCAGGCAGGCGGGCCCGTATCAGCGGGACTGAAAGCCTGAGTGGTGGCCTGATGACCGTTCAAGCCGATATGCCGTTGAGTTCGTTGAGTGACTACCACGCCGAGCTAAACTCAATGACCCAGGGCCAGGGCAGTTTCACCATGGAGTTCAGCCACTACGACCCGGTACCGCACAATGTGCAACAGGAACTGGCAGCTGATTACAGCCCGAGGGAAGCCTCTTAGATTTGGGTGGCAAGAAAAAAACCCCGGAGGACATGGATCTTTTTCGCCATGAGATGGGTGATGTTCGACCGTTGAAATTTGAAAAACGGGTGCCGTCAAAACCACCCCGGGCTGACGGAAAGCACGAGCCACAAATACGAAGCCTTTCTGAATCGGTAAAGGAGGGCCTCCGGCCCAGTCAACGGTGCCCGGAATTTCCTGACAAGAAAATGTATAAAACCCTGGAAGAAGCCATCAATGCTGCTCATTACGTCAAGCAGGAGTGGCAAAATACGGTACGACCCTATCATTGCTTTTATTGCCACCAGTATCACCTGACCAGCAAGTGATTCTGGCCAGCATTTTCTGATCACGAAGACCATAGAATGTTCATTCGTCGAACGGCGTGACCTGATCGTAGGGAGAATCTGAGCTATAAACAATCGGTCGATCGCTTAAAAGTCGATCCTGGTCGATATCGATACCATCGATAGCGTTGATTAGAATGGGACGCTGGCATTTGGTGCGATCACCCTTAAGGGCCTGGAAAGCCAATGGGTCAGATGCTTGAAATTCTTTTCTGAGAGCTGGAGAAAAATCAATGAATTATTTGTTACCGATATTGCTAATGCTGTTTTTTTCAACTGCACATGGGCAGGTCTTCGACACCCATCTCCACGGCTGGACGGATGACAACTATCGACAAATGGACTCAGCTTCCCCGGCCACCGGGACCGAACACATGAATGCCACCATTGCGGCAATGGACGAACATGATGTCCGCTTTGCCGTGATCAGCGGAAACATGGACGCACTTGCGATGTGGACGGCGGCGGATGACCGTTTCATCCCCGGCTACCAGATCACAGGCTCCAATATTATTTCCCCGGAAGAATTTGAGGGCCATGTCGAAGCCGGCCGCATCAGGGTGCTTGGCGAATTCGCCCCACTGTTCGTCGGCAAAAAGCCGGCGGATCCAACCTATACGCCATATCTCGAGATTGCTGAACGATACGGTGTCCCTCTTGCAATTCACGCAGGTGGACTTCCACCGATGGCACCACTGACCTGTTGTCCCGAAGCTCGCGTTTCGCTGGGCAATCCACTGCTCGTGGAGGATGTGCTGGTTCGCCATCCAAAATTGAGAGTCTACCTCCAGCACGGCGGAGAATCTTTCTACCGCGAGGCGCTATCGGTCATGCGCGTTTACAAACATGTGTATGCCGACCTGGGCGCTGTCCTGTGGGTGGACGAACTGGCTCAGGAATACGCATCAGACTTTCTGCGTAAGGCCAAAAAGGCCGGAATGCTTGACCGGGTCATGTTTGGCTCCGACCAAATGAGCTGGCCGTTTGCCATCGGGGATTCAATCGCCTACCTGGAGTCGCTGTCATTCCTGACCGACCAGGAAAAGCGGATGGTGTTGATTGAGAATGCTATGCGATTCTTCGATCTGGAAGACAATTAGCAGAAGGCTGTTACCAGCAATGTTTCAGTAGCAGCATAAGACTCTGCGAACAATCTCGAATCTGCCTTTATCGACAGGGAAAACATGAAAATAATCAAAGCCTGCCTGCAGTCAGCCGCAATCGTCACCATGCTCGCGGCATCAGTGCCCGCCTTCGCCCAGCTTCACGATCATTTCGTTATCGACTACACCGATCTCGAACGCTATGACCAGGCGCTCGACGCCATTGAGGCGGGCGCCGACCCTGAGGCCACTTTTCTTGACTACTACAGTGGTGGTGGCACCGGCATCAAGCTCTGGCTCGGGCGAGCCGATGCGACGCCTGAGCGAGCCGCAGCATTCATGGCCAGGCGAGTGGGCGGACAACCGGACTGGGCGCGTATGCCGTATGGCTATGCTGCAACGCTGAAGCAGCACGAGGACACCCTGCGCAGTTATTACTCGCGTCTTCAGGAGCTGTTTCCTGACAATACCGGGCCAATTCTGCCGACCTATTTTGTGGTTGCGGTGCTTAACGGATCGGGGTCCTGGGCGCTGACGGGCAACTACGTCACGATTGGCGCATTTTCAGCGAAGCCGGGCAAGTCGCTCTCGGATATCAAGCCGGGTGTCGACATCACAGAAATTATCGATCTCGAAATCGACCCGGCCGTTGTGCTGCAGGCTGCTGTCCATGAGATGGTGCATTACTACCAGATGATCTACCAGGGCCAGCCTGGCTATCTGGCGATGTATCGCGACGAAGCACGCGATACCAACATGGCGCGGGCTGTTCGCGAGGGTGTGGCCGATTTCATTGCTGACCTTGCAATCGCCGGCGATCTCTCAGAACTCGTGAGCGTGCAAGCGCGAGCAGAATATTTCTATGAAAACGAGGCTATCATCTGGGCGCTGTTCGAGCCGGTCGCAGAAGACCTGAATAATGACGACAACGGCTGGTTCTATGGTGTCCACCCGGAAAAGCCCGAAATGCCGTTCCAGATCGGTTATTCGCTGGGCCGCGAGATGGCTCGCGCCTACTACGACCAGGCTGAAGACAAGACGGAAGCTATCCGTTTCCTGCTGTCGGCCAACGATGCGGCAGCTCACGGCGCAATTCTGGATGCCTATCGGCGGGACCGGGCCGACGAAAACCTGTAGCGAGGTCCTTCGTAAGCTCGACGCTGGGAAAGTCAGCTCACTGACCCTGGCGGATAAAGCACAGGGTTCCGATTACGCGCCCTTTGATATCGCGCTCGTCGTTTCATCTGCAACTTCCTCCTCTTTATACTTAGAGAATAGGTGTTGCATCGACCGGTTGAGGTCACAGCCAAAAGCGGGCATATCGGCAAGGGAGTGGCCGCTTCCGGAGACAGCGACGCGAATGTATCTACCCCGAATTCGCAGATTTGGGAGAATTAAAACGAAACCATCATCCACGTTGTCCGACGCTTAAATATATGAGCCTGATTTCGGCGAGTTTGATATATACTTTTTAGTCTCTGACAGTTCAAGTGTTCTCAGCTGGGTCAGAGCTAGCACATTCAAATATTGAGGGAATCCCATGTTTCGAGTTCCGAATTTACGGGCATTGAGGCGCGTTGCGCTCGTGCTGCCGTTCTGCCTTCTCATGGCGCTGCCTGTTATTGCGCAAGACACATTCTGCTGGCGTGATAACTATGGACGCGGGGTTGGAGAGCCACTGAGTGAGTGTGGATCTGACCAGGAAAAAAGCGGCCTTTTGTGTTACCCGGGTTGTGATGCCGGTTTTGAAGGTGTCGGGCCCGTTTGCTGGAGTCAATGCCAGGACGGTTATGTCGATGATGGCGCGACCTGTCGCCTGCCTGCCGATATCATCGCCAAGGAAAGTTATGGTCGGGGAGCCGGTCAACCTATGGTATGTGCTGAAGGACTCGTGTACGAGGCCGGTCTGTGCTATTCCCAATGTGAGCAAGGCTGGAGAGGTGACGTCACCGCCTGCTACCAGGACTGCCCCGCCGGATATTCTGACTCCGGCTCGTATTGTGGCAAACCCGAATCTTATGGTCGCGGCGCTGGCTACGCCCTTTGGGACAAGGGAATCTGTGAGCGTGATCACGGGGTTGGAAACTGTGAGACTTCCGGTGCCCTTATCTACCCCAAATGTAAAGAGAACTTTCATGCCGCGGGATGTTGCGTGTGCAGTCCGGATTGCCCCGCCGGCTGGGAAGACATCGGTGTCTCCTGCAAGAAGCCGGTACGTAATCGCGGCGTCGGGGTTGCGATCAACTCATGCCCTGCTGGAATGGAAAAAGATGGCGCGCTTTGCTATCCCGCCTGCAACGACGGCTATACAGGCGTTGGCCCTGTCTGCTGGAGCCAATGTCCTGCAGGCTACCAGGATGACGGTGGCACCTGCCGGAAGGACTCCATCATTGTGGCGAAAGAGAGCCGCGGCCGCGGAGTTGGCGAGCCCATGATTTGCGGGGGTGGCCTGGAAGAATCGGCAGCACTCTGCTACACACCTTGCGGGGAAGGTTCGGACGGTATCGGCCCGGTATGCTGGGGGCAATGTCCCTCCTCCATGCCAGTAGAGTGTGGCGCTGCATGTGCTGTATCTGAGGATGCGTGCATTCAAAGCGTTCGCCTGATGCTGATCCAGGGCGCGAAGATGGCGATCGACGTCGTTACGTTTGGTGGGACAACTGCCGCTGACGTCAACGACGCCATGGACGATGCAGCCCAGGCGCTGGCCAAAGGTGTCAGCGATGCGGCAAAGGATGCGGGTACAGGGGCTGGCGGACGACTCGGCCAAACACTTGGTGGCGCAGCTGTCACCAGCGCCACATCCACTGCGATCTCCGGCGTCACGGCCGCGGGTGTGCGCGCCGCCCTGAAAGCTTCACTCCAGCAGTTTCTGCTGCCGTTCAGTGACATCGTGGATTTCGCAAACATGGGTATTTATGCCGATGCTGCAACGTGGTCGAGCATGATCGCCGAGGCGGCTCAAAGGGCACCCGGCGGCGAACTCACCGGCGGCCACTTGCTGGCGCTGATGAGCCTGCAGATGTCACCCGAAGAGCATGAGGCACTCATCAATCAAATGGCGGTGGCGTTTGTCGATGAAAATACGACAGATCCGTATGACATCCTGGCCGCCATTCCACTGACCAACCCCTTTGGCATCCTCGATTTCGTTGATACCTTCCGCAAGGGCAGTTGCTCGGAATATCCGGACAACCGTCCTTCAGGCTCAACGCCTGGCGGGCTGATCTCAGCGCTGAACGAGGACGCTCTGGGCGTGCCAGTTTATGATCCGGAACTCTTCAGCACACCAACCAGTTACGAATATGCGACGCTTGGTGTACTGCTAACCGGCGATGCTAAATCTGACGGCAGCGGCCTTGCAGTCATGAAAACTGCCAAGCAAGACGTCGACCAGGACATGATCGAGACCCTGCTGGAAGGCAACATCGATCCGGAAGTTGCAGCGGCCATTGCTGCCCGCTTTGAGAGCGGACAGCTCTTTACCCCGGGCACAGTTGAGGTTCGCAGCAGCAGGGAAGATCAGGCAGGAAGCGCAACCATGAATCGCTCGGGCAATGCTGGTTCATCGCTCAATCCACAAGACGTCAATGGTACAAACGCGGTGGAAGTGACTTTCGACGGAGGACTTTTTCGCCAGACGTCTGCAGGGGCCTGGGAAAGCGTTGATCCCGCCGGCACGACCCTTGCTCGCTACAACGAAACTGGTCGCGACGAATGGTCTGTTTACCTCAGGAATGAGGATGGGCAATACGACGTCCAGATCGACCTTTGGAAGAAGACGATCTCCCGCGGCCCAGTCGGTCAACAGCGCGAGGTCATGGCTGAAGTGACAGGCAGCTGGCGCCGCGAGTAGGCTCAAGGAAGAAGAAAGCGTTTGCCATTCAAGGACCAAAAGAATCGCCCCGTGAACGACAAGTTCGCGGGGCGTTCTATATGTCAAAAGAGCCTTTGCTAAATTATGGTCGTTGCTAACACGACCCTGGATTGCCAAGTTTATCCATGACTTTTGCAGATCTGATCGGCATTTTTGGTCTCGTTGCAGTTACAGCCTGTTGAGTATTTGCCGTTGTGCTTTACCGAGTAGGCTAGCGTCGGCCGAAAGCTGGCCTTCCTGTTGGTTCTGGAGAATGTTGTACAAATTTCTGCCGGCTTCCCCAATCGGCTTATGACCGTTTGGGGATGTTCCAAAAGTAGTCATTCAATATCCTGAAGTACACCACGGTATTTCGCCTCGAATCCGCCTGAGTCCACAGATTGAATGGCGGTAAGAAAGCTTTCAACCCAGTCACTGCGATTCTTCCGATTGCTGAAGTGCCTGACTGCCCATGCCTTTGCAAAAGCGTTTCCGAAATATGTCTCGACATTGTTCGAGAGAGTAAAGTCAAAGCTCCCTTCCCGGAACCCGTCCTCGATATGATTAGCCGCGGTACCAAGCTGATCAATCACGCCCAGGTAGTACGCATCAAGCTCGAAAAATTCAGCGAGCGTAAGATCCTGTGGTCTTTCTATTGATTTGGCAAGCACACTGGCAAACTCCTCACCCTGGCGAGTAGAATCAACTGTGCGCCAGTTCTGTCGCACTGAAGTTTCCAGTTGTACTTTGGTGATTTCTGTTGACTGTCTGATCTGTGCTGATACCAGTACCAGACCACCGACCAGCACCAAAACGCTTCCTATCTCGATCCAGGGCCGAGTGCTTGCAGACATGTTTTTTCTCCTTGTTGTCGGGCCTTCAACAAGGATAGATCAAATGTCTGTAAGGGACCGAAGTTAGACTCGAATTCACTTCTACACGGCCCTCGCGGATAAGTCAGTAAACGGCCACTAGCAGATCCTTTTGAAACGTCCGCTAACGGCCAGAAACGCTCATTGGGTTATGATTGGCTGGAAGTCTGTGTTCGGCAAGGGGATTCGCTCAACTCCCCGCATTTGATTCACTCTGCATTACGCTTGTCAAAACACAGATTGCAGATAGGGCTATCCCAACTCGCGAATATCGCTGGAATTGTGGGTGCTGCGGCAGTCGTGATTTCACTTCTGTATGTTGGCGCAAAAGAGACTGCAGAGTCGGAGAATACTCCGGATTGATCATGATCTGGTGGGAGTAGGTCATTCACAAAGTGGATCTGACCGAAATTGTTTCTAAAAAGGCCGGAACCCCGTCGGATTCCGGCCCGTCTTAATGATGTGTTTCGGCCTGGGGCCGCCAGGGCGTCAGACGCCGGCTGCTTTTTCCAGGCGCTTGCTGATTTTGCCAGCTGACTGGCCAACGGCCATGGACAGCTCCTCGACCAATCGTTCTTCTGCCTGGCTCAGCTGCCGACGGTCGGCCGCGCTCAGCTTGTCATCCGCCATGCGGAGGCTCAGGGTCTTGTAGACCTCAGCGATCCCAATCGGGTCGCCATCGTCGAGCTTGACCTGTTGCGCGTTTGCGCGTGTCTTCCACTGGTCACTTTCCGACTCGCTCCAGTCGCTGATGTGCTCGAGGACTTTTTTTGCTTCTGATTTCTGGATCGGTTTGCGGATGTGTTCGTCGAGTTCATTCTCGCCGATCATCATGACCATTTCTTCCCGCGGGAAAAATAGTTTCGCGAATTTGCGGCCCGTGGGACCTGAAAAACTTCTTTTGCGGATGGATTGCACCGTGCCGATGCCGTGGTGGGGGTGGTGGATGGAGTCGCCTTGAGTAATCGTAATGGTCATTCTCCTTTGCGAATGCAGTTATAAAAAGCAGGGGTTTCAATAAAAAACACGCAAGATCAACATCTTACACTATTTTTACTTGTAAGGCAAGTGCCGACTCCATGGCATCTTTGTGCTTTGACGGGGTCAGAGCCCTTTTGTGAAGGCTTTATGACCGCTTCTGGCCGCAACCAGCCCTTTTCAGAATTTCCGCTAACGGCCAGAAGCAGCCGTTAAATTCGGCTTCAATTCATACGACTAATGGTTCAACGTTAGCGATATATTAATTGCGTTTCCACACCCTCAAGAGCCGATGTCTCCAAGCACTCATCGCCAGTGAGACAATATGCGCAGAACTACGGACTCGCTGAGGAAATCTCATTGCAGCGAGCAAATAGCTCGGTTAGTCCAATTCGAGTGTTTCAGAGTAGTCTCGCAGGAGCTTTAGAACGTTTCTGGCATTGTCAAGGCGAATCTCATTGTTTACGAGCTGTTCGACCTGGAGTTGTCGCGTCTCCGGTAACCACTCAATCAGCGCCTCGTTCTCCAGGAAGCGCTGAACTGTTGTCTGAATCTCATCGGGTGTCAGAAGTGATCTGTCTATGTTGTCCAATTCACCAGGTTGAACAATGTCCAGAGTGTCCTGAACAAGTCGCGCCTCGTCGTGACTCAGGATGCCAGCGGCCAGCTCGAAGTGCCGACTCTCGCTCAGGAACTGTAACGGACGATATTGCTTCTGGTCCTGATCGAAGTTGTAGTAGCTGAACAGCGCCTTTTTTATCTCCGCTTCACGAAGTAATCGGAGGTTGCCGGTGGAGCGCATGTCGTCAAAGGTGTGATTGGTCAGGAT
>DATFLY010000182.1:0-4475 GCA_035267185.1 Lysobacterales bacterium
AAAGCCCCGCATGTCATTAATAATTCCTGGAGTTGCCCACCATCAGAAGGCTGTAATGATCCGAATGTCATGCTTGATGTGGTTAATAATGTCGTTGAAGCCGGCATCATGGTGGTGGTGTCTGCAGGCAATTCAGGATCAAGTTGCAGCAGTGTTTCCACACCATCAGCAATCTATGAGGCTTCATTTACTGTCGGCTCTACCAACATCAACGATGTGATTGCGGGTTCATCCAGCCGTGGGCCGGTCACCGTTGACGGCAGCGGCCGAATGAAGCCGGATATTTCTGCGCCGGGCGTCAGTGTGCGCTCCTCAATCAGAAACGATGGATACGCCAGCTTTTCTGGCACGAGCATGGCGGGACCTCACGTCGCAGGCCTGGTTGCACTGATGATTTCAGCAGACCCTGATCTCGCCGGTGATATCACGACGCTTCGCTCTCGCATTGAGAACGGTGCAGTACAACTCACGACCGCACAGGAATGCGGTGGTGTTGCAGGGAGCATGATCCCCAACAATACCTATGGGCACGGCAGAATTGATGCGACCACCAGCGTGATGCAGGTTCCGGAAGAATTCTTCGACCACAGTTTCGAATCTCCGAACTAGTCCGGGCACTTCCGCTATTATCGGGAGGCGTCACTAACTCCTGAGAACTTGGATAAACCGTTTGACATCGCTGACTGGCGTGTCGATCCCGCCAGCAATTCAATCGCTCGAGATGATGAGCAGCGGCATCTTGAGCCCAGGGCTATGGATTTGCTGGTCTACCTGGCTCGACGACATGGCGAAGTCATCAGCAAGGACCAGCTTTTCAGGGATGTCTGGCAGGATGCACTGGTTGGTGAAAGTGCGTTGATGACCGCCATCTCGTCACTACGACGCTCACTGGACGATGATTCACGCAATCCGGACATCATCGAAACCGTTCCCAAGCGTGGTTACCGACTGATCGCCCCAACCACAGCTGCGAGTGCCGCACTCGCCGTCCTGCCTTTTCGTTTCCAGTCTATTGGTGACAACCAGGCATTTCTCGCTGAAGGCATATCTGAATTACTCATGACTGAACTTGGTCACGCTCCGGGAATACGTGTCATTTCCTGGCCCTCTGTAGCTGCGTTCCGCCACAGCCGACTGCCAGTTCACCGTATTGCACAGGAACTGGAGGCGAGGTACATCATTGAAGGCACTGTTATGCGTTCTGATGACGCCATTCGTGTCACCGCCCGAATGCATGATGCCAGCGATGGATCACAAATTTGGTCAGAAAGTTATTTCGCCAGGACCAATGAGCTTCTTGGTATGCAGAGTGATTTGGCAAAACAGATCGCGAATTCCATATCTGCCCGCTTTACACAAGAAGCCAGGCAGGTACGACACGGAGATTATGACTGCAGCGATGCTCTGATTGCTTATCTTCGTGGCCGGTTTCACTGGAACAAGATGTCGCCGGAACATTTCGATCGCGCCCTGGATTATTTTCAACAATCAATTGAACTGGATTCGGGCTTTGGACCGGCATACAGCGGTATCGCTGATGTATGGGGTGCCTATGGCTACTGGGGCATTCAACCCATGGCGGAGATTCGGGATCGCGTATGGGCGCCTCTGAATAAGGCACAGAAACTGGACCAGGAATGGGCAGAAGTCGAGGCGCTGACCGGTACGGCATATTTTCTTTTGAGTCGGGACTGGAAAAATTCACACAAGCACCTGATCAAAGCCATTGCGCTGAATCCCAGCCTCGCGCATCCGCACCTGATACATGGTTTACTGTCTATGACCCTCCGACATCATGATGCAGCCGACTGGCTGGTCACTGCAGGACGCCTTGATCCGGTCAACCCTGTGATGCAACTGGCACGCACCATGCTGGCTATGAGTAAAAATGACACTGAATCTGCTGCCCGTCATATTGAACGACTGCTGGAGCTGGACCCGGACCATCCACCCGGCAGGCAACTGAGGGCAAATCTTGCATGGTATACCGGGGACCCGGTGGCCATTGAGTATGAATCCGAAAACTGGTCCGGTGATCCACAGATATCAATGCTGTTTAACCGAAGAAGCACCAGAAGTGATTCAAGTCAGATTCTCCTGGAACTCGCAACGGTGTTACAGCAACGGTCAGAGTCCGTTTATGTCCAGCCCATGCAGATCGCCCGGGCATTCTGCATTGCTGGCGATCATGAATCAGCCCTCGACATCCTTGAACAGGCCCAGGATTCAGATGACCTGATGCAAATTGACTTTTTGCAAACCGATTGTGTCTGGCATTGCCTGCGAACAAAACAAAGGTTTCAAAACCTGCTGTTGGCAATCGGAATTACAGACTAATATCGGAATTACAGCCCGGGCTTCCTCAGGTTTCCCTCAGGACTTCATAACAAGCTGCGTTTAATCTGGTCCGTGAGTATTAGGAACGTGGAAACCTGCCATGAAGTTATTCAATCCTGTTTCAAAGCCCATCTTGTTCTTGCCCCTGATTTCGCTGCTCGTCATCCTGGCCGCAGCGGTGAATGCGCAAACAACAAAAGACCAGGAAAACGGACGCATTGAAGGCACCTGGTACCTCGAACTCAACGCAGAGGCTTTTGATCTGCCTCCGGGCTCAACTCTTCCCGGTTTGGTGCAGTTCCACTCTGACCGCACCCTGACCATCCTGGACGCCGGGGATCTGGGTACTGCACCGTTTCCAACCACAGACACCTCGCAGATGGGACACTGGACCCGGCGCGACGGCCAGGTACGAACACTGACTTTGTTCCTGCAAAGAAACCTTACCAATGAAGACGTGGGCTGGAACAAGGTAGAAATTGAACTGACTCGACCACGGGAAAACCTGATGGAAGGCCTGGTCAATGTTTCATACCTGTCCTGCGACACCGAAGCGCCTTTTTCAGTCTTCTTCTGCCCTGTTCCTGTTGAAGAGATCAACGCGTTTGAACCCCTGCCACCAGAAAACATTCCTGTCAGTCTGACACGACTGCCTCGCCCCTGAGTCATGAGATTTTTCGCTCTGTTGCTGTTTCTGCTTCCTGCATGGTCAGCCCTTGCGCAAAACCAGGGTTGGATGGACACGACACCCATGCCCACGGCCCGTGAGAAACTCGCCACCTGCATGATCGGTAACAACATTTACGCAATTGGCGGTTCTCCGGGGGAAAATGGCTCCCCCTACACCACGGTTGAACGTTTGAATACCAATAACGGCAACTGGGCAGCGGCACCGGCCATGACAACTCCAAGGTCCTTCCTGACGGCTGCTATGGTCGATGGTGTGTGTTACGCAATCGGAGGACGGCTGACTTTCGGAACCAGCGGTTATACCTCGGTAGAAGCTTTTGACCCGGATACAGGCAACTGGAGCCCGCGTGCTTCTATGCCAACCGGCCGTTTTGCGCTGTCTTCGGCTGTGATTGACGGAAAAATCTACGTGGTGGGCGGCGCGTCAAACAACGCGACCGTTCTGAGTGTCGCTGAAGTTTACAATCCTGTTTCGAATTCCTGGGCGTCGCTACCACCAATGCCAAACAACAGGGCTGTTTTTGCTGCGGCTTCTGCAGCAGGAAAGCTTTATGTTTTTGGCGGAACCAACAATCCGGGCCAGCAGGATTACAAGAGTGTCGCGGTTTTCAACCCGGCAACCAACTCCTGGGGGTCCGCTGCACCAATGCCACTGGCTCGCACCGGTGCCGCGGCGATCACCATAGGTGATTTAATTTACGTTGTAGGTGGAGGTGTCACCAGGAATGCAGCAAATAATGTGCAGATTTATGACACATTCACAGACTCATGGTCTGCCGGTCCGGATTTGCTTGCCAATCGGGTTCGCCACGCCGTCGCCTATCATGATGGCGTTTTGTATACGATAGGCGGTGCCCGCAGGGTAACCCCGCCACACCCCGGAACAAACTCTGTTGAGGCTCTGGTAATCAGTAACAATGAACCTCTGTTCCAGATTGTTTCGGGCCTGAACGACGCCTGGTTCAATCCCCTGACGCCTGGCCAGGGATTCTTCATTTCCGTTTTTCCCGACAGCGGAACGATATTCCTGGCATGGTTCACTTATGACACCATTCGGCCTGCAGGCAATGTAGCTGCACTTCTTGGCGAACCGGGACACAGGTGGCTGACAGCCTTTGGGCCATATGCAGACAACGAGGCCATACTTGATATCGAAGTAACCTCGGGCGGTGTTTTTGATTCAGCATCGCCGAGCCCTTCTCAGGAACTGGATGGCACAATCACGTTGGAATTTCAGGATTGTAACTCGGCAACTCTGATCTACGACATCCCTTCCCTGGGACTAAAGGGCGCCATCGAAATACAGAGAATTGCACTGGACAATGTGCCAGGGTGCGAGGAAATGCAGCCATAACAACGATTCTCTGCTATACTGTATATATGAACAGTATATTGAATACGGCACCAATCAAGGGCCGCGGCACTTCGGAAAATATTGACCACAGGTT